>NZ_JAOZPV010000023.1 GCF_029932565.1 Hydrogenimonas sp. | reverse complement strand
GTTTCCGAAATGAGTGAAGAGGAGGTGGAAGCGGAGATCGAACGCCTTCTCAAAGAGCGCCAGGAAGAGGATAGAAAGAGACGGGAAGCGAAGAAAAAGGCGCAACAGAAAGACGAAGCGGCTCCGAAAGAGGAGAGCGTTTCGAAACCGGCTGCGGCACCGAAACAGAAACCGGAAGCGAAACCGGCTCCGGCCAAAGAGCGCAAGGCGACGATGGAACAGACGATTCGCGTCGATGTCAAGCGATTGGACGATCTGATGAACCTGATCGGCGAACTCGTTCTCGGGAAAAACCGTCTGCTCAAGATCTACGACGATGTCGAGGAACGTTACGAAGGCGAGCAGTTCCTTGAAGAGTTGAATCAGGTCGTCTCCTCCGTTTCGCTCGTAACGACCGATCTGCAGATCGCCGTTATGAAGACGCGGATGCTTCCGATCGGCAAAGTCTTCAACAAATTTCCGCGCATGGTGCGCGATCTCTCCCGCGAACTTCACAAGGAGATCGAGCTGGTCATCAGCGGGGAGGAGACCGAGCTGGACAAGTCGATTGTCGAGGAGATCGGCGATCCGCTGGTTCACATCATCCGCAACTCCTGCGACCACGGTATCGAATCACCGGAAGAGCGTGTTGCCAAAGGGAAGCCGGCCAAAGGTACGGTACAGCTCAAAGCCTACAACGAAGGGAACCATATCATCATCGAAATCGTCGACGACGGCAAGGGGCTCGATCCCGATATGCTGAAGATGAAGGCGATGGAAAAAGGTCTCATCAGCGAGAAGGAGGCCGATCAGATGAGCGAGAAAGAGGCCTTTATGCTTATTTTCAAACCGGGCTTCTCGACGGCGGCGAAAGTGACCAATGTATCGGGTCGGGGTGTCGGTATGGATGTCGTCAAATCCAATATCGAAAAGCTCAACGGCATTATCGAAATCGATTCCGAGTCCGGGAAAGGGACGATACTCAAACTCAAGATACCGTTGACGCTCGCCATCATCCAATCGCTTCTGGTCAGCGTACAGGAAGAGTATTATGCGGTTCCGCTGGCGTCGGTTCTGGAAACCGTACGCATCACACCCGACGAGATTCAGAGTGTCGAAGGGCGAAGCGTTCTGCGGCTGCGTGACGAAGTGCTTCCGCTCGTTCATCTTGCCGATATTTTCGATGTCGAAAGAGTCTTCAGTATGGGCGAGCACGCCTATGTCGTCATCATCGGCCTCGCCGAGTCCAAACTGGGCCTCATCGTCGATTCGCTTGTCGGGCAGGAGGAGATCGTCATCAAGTCGCTGGGCGAATATCTCAAGGGGATCGAAGGAATCGCCGGTGCGACGATTCGCGGTGACGGCCGCGTCACGCTGATTGTCGATGTCGGGGCACTGATGGATATGGCGAAAAGTGTCAAAAGCAGCATGCAGAATCTCGAAAGCCAGGATGTGACGAAGGAGAAGAGTTCGCCGGAGGATTACAATATTCTGATTGTCGACGACAGCAAAACCGACCGTACCATCATGCGCAAAGCGCTCGAACCGCTTGGCATTTCGATCACGGAAGCGACGAACGGTATCGAAGCGCTCAACATCATGAAAGAGGGCAGCCGCTCCTTCGACGCGGCGCTCGTCGATATCGAGATGCCGCGCATGGACGGGTACACGCTGGCGAGCGAGATCCGAAAGTTCAATAAATTCAAGCACGTACCGCTGATTGCGGTTACAAGCCGTACGAGCCGCAGCGACAGGCTCCGAGGAGTCGAAGTCGGGATGACGGAATATATCACCAAGCCGTACACACCGGAGTATCTGATGAACGTCGTCGCCAGAAATATCAATTTAGATGCGGAGCATAGAGCATGAGCACACAACTCGAACAGGTTTTGAAAAAGCAGCAGCAACAGCAGAAGGCACCGGCCGAAAGCGAAATCGAAAATGTCGTGCAACTGGTCGGGTTCATGGTCGGTGACGAGGAGTTTGCCGTTCCGATTCTTGGCATTCAGGAGATCATCAAACCGATCGAATATACCCGCGTGCCCAAAACACCTTCGTATGTTCTGGGTGTATTCAACCTTCGCGGAAGCGTTCTGCCGCTTATCGATCTGCGGATGAAGTTCGGTCTCTCCCGCTCCAAAGAGAATGAAGATACCCGTTATATGGTTATCAAACACAATGACGAAATAGCCGGATTCGTTATCGATCGGCTGACGCAGGCGATGCGCATCAAAGAGAGTGCCATCGACCCGGCACCCGAAACGATTCACGACGAACAGAATATGATCTACGGAGTCGGCAAACAGGAGGATAAACTCGTTTCGATTCTGAATGTGGAAGCGCTGTTGAAGAGAGATTTTTAAGCGCGCCGTTAGCGCGGTCATTGGTCATTAGTTATTGGTTATTGGGAAGCCCGTACTCTGGTACGGGCTTTTTGAGAGGGGTTCTAGTTTGCGAGAAGCTTCTTGGCGAGGCTGAAGCGGTTGGCGGTCATGATGTGGATTTTCGGGTGGATCTCCATGATCGATTCGTAGAGTTCCTGGCTGAGGGCGAGTCCGACCTTCTCCTCCTCTTTCTCCCCTTTTTTATGTGCTTCGTAGAGGGCATTGACCCATTTTTTCGGCACATGGATACCCGGAACGTGCGATGAGAGAAACTGTGCCGTTTTCAGACGTGTCACGGGAAAGAGTCCCAGAATCAGCGTACTCTCTTTCGATCTGTTGTTGGCCTCTTTCGCCTCTTCGAAAAGCTCGAGCAGCATCAGTGCGTTTTCTCTGTCGAAGACCGGCTGGGTGATGATGCCGATCGCGCCGTGATCGAGTTTTTTGACAAATTTCCTGAGCAATGTTTTCGGATTTTTTGCAAAGGCGTTACTGACGGCGAACGGATAGATGGGATCCGGCTTGATGCCGAATTCCCGACCTGCGTAATCGATACCGGCATTGAAACACTTGATAATATCGAGCAACATCGTACTGTCGCTCTCGAACACCCCTTTGGCAGCCGGCTGGTCGCTGATTTTTGCGGGATCGCCGGTCAGTGCCAGAATGGCACGCACGTCGATGCCGTTGGCGCCCAGCAGGTCCGACTGCAGGGCGATCTTGTTGCGGTCGCGCATCGTCATCGTCGCAAGGACCGGCTTGTTGAAATGTTGCTGCAGTTGGTGCGCCGCGATGATACTGTTGAATTTCAGTTTCGCCAGCGGATTGTCGGTGGTACTGAAGCCATCCACCTTGTCGGCTATACCCAGCTTTTCGATCGTTTCGATCACGGGTGTGAAGCGCGCATCATGTTTCGGTGTCGTCTCGAGCGTGATATAGCTTTGTTTGGGATCATGAAGTTTTTTTATCAGTTGTTCAAACATTGTATTCCGTTATCTGTCTGTTATTTTGGTTAGTGTATTATAACACCTTCGGTAAGGTCATTGGTCACTGGTCACTGGTCATTAGCCATTGAAAATTCCCAATGACCAGTGATAAATGACCAATTACAGCGACGAAGGAGCCCATGTGAAACTGATAGTCTTCGATTTCGATTCGACCCTGATGGACGGGGAGACCATCGATTTTCTGGCCGAACCGCTTGGACTCATGGAGAAAGTGGCTGTTATCACGGAACGGGCAATGCGGGGGGAACTCGATTTTTTCGAAAGTCTTACGACACGCGTACAGCTGCTCGAGGGTCTCGAAGTCGAAAAGGTCGATGCCATCTGCCACAATCTTCCCTTCATGCCTGGAGCGGAAGAGACGATAAAAAAACTCAAAGAGAATGGCCACAAAGTGGTGGTCTTCAGCGGCGGCTTCCGTAACGCGACGAGTCATGCACGCGAAATACTCGGTTTCGATGCCGATTTCTCGAATATTCTTCATGCGCGTGACGGACGTTTGACGGGACTGGTCGGCGGTGATATGATGTTCGACTTTTCCAAAGGCGATATGCTGCAGCGTCTTCAATGTTTGCTCGGTTGCGGTATCGAGGATACCGTCGTAGTCGGAGACGGTGCCAACGACCGCAGTATGTTCGCGCATGCGGAGAAACGTATCGCCTTCTGTGCCAAAGAGATTTTGAAAAAAGAGGCCAATGTCGTTATCGAAACCAAAGATCTGACGCAGGTACTGGCGCATATCGGGTAGGATGACAAGAGGGTTGGAAGGCGTGTGGGGAAGAGCCATTCCCAACCTTTTCATCAGCCGTGTAGCGACGATCGCACCTTCGCGCCATTTTAAAAGGTAGATTTTGGGTCGACAAGAACTTTCACTCGCCACCATCTTTGACAGTGTCAAAAGCTATAAAAGAGCGCTGCTCGCCGGCAATGCCGTTGCCATTCTCGCAACGCTGGTCAGTGTACCGACACCGTTGCTGATTCCGGTACTGGTCGACGAGGTGCTGCTCCACAAATCGGGCACACTCACCCACTGGATCGATACCCATATCATGCCGATGCAGACGCTGGGTTACGTGATTACGATTCTGCTGGTGACGGTACTTCTGCGTTTCGCCTATACGGGATTGAGTATTCTGCAGACCAAAATTTTTATGCAGATTTCCAAAGATGTCACCTATAAAATCCGTGTCGATGCGCTGGAACATCTTGAGCGTATCTCGATGAAGGCGTATGAAACCTCCCGCTCCGGTTCCGTCGCCGCGAAACTTGTCACCGATGTGGAGACGATCGACACCTTTATCGCCTCGACGGTGAGCCGGCTCATCATATCGGTTCTCTCGCTTCTGGGTATTGCAGGCGTGCTGCTCTGGATCCACTGGGGGCTGGCGCTTTTCATCATCGTTCTCAATCCGCTGGTCATCACGTTTACGACGAAACTGGCACGCAGGGTGTCGAAGCTCAAAAAAGAGGAGAACCGTGCCATCGAGGTGTTCCAGTCGGCCCTTACGGAGACGCTCGATCTTTTCGGTCAGATCCGTGCCGCCAACCAGGAGAGACGGTTTTTCGGCGAACTGGAAGAGAAGGCGGGGGATGTGCGTGAGCGGAGCATCGCTTTCGGATGGAAAAGCGATGCCGCCAGCCGGATCTCCTATCTGACCTTTCTGGCCGGCTACGAAATATTCCGTGCCGCGAGTATCCTTGCCGTCGCTTTCAGCGATCTCTCCATCGGTATGATGCTGGCCGTGTTCGGCTATCTGTGGTACATGGTGACTCCGGTACAGGATATCCTGGGCATTCAGTATGCACTGCACAATGCACGGGCCGCAATCGGCCGTATTCGCGAGATTTTCTCGATGCCGACCGAACCCGATTATATGCATCGCCGGAATCCTTTTGGGGAAGAGCGGGTCGGTGTGGCGCTCAAAGGGGTCAATTTCAGCTATTCCGCCGATACACAGGTACTCTACGATATCCATTTCGAGGCCAGACCGGGTCGGCGTGTGGCATTGGTCGGGGCGAGCGGATCGGGAAAGACGACACTGGCGCAGCTGATTGTCGGGTTCTATCCGCCCGACAGTGGTGTTGTCGCATTTAACGGTGTCGATGTGCGGGAGATCGGACTGGATGTCGTGCGCAAACATGTCAACCTGGTACTCCAGAGCCCCAAACTGTTTCACGATACGGTCCGTTTCAACATTACGCTCGGAGGCAACGTCTCCGAAGAGGAGATCTGGCGGGCGCTCGAAATGGCACAGATGCGGGCGGTCATAGAGAGTTTCGACAAAGGGCTCGATACCATCGTTGGCCGTGAGGGAATCAAACTCTCCGGCGGACAGCGCCAGCGTATTGCCATTGCACGGATGATTGTCGCCGATCCGAAAATCGCCATTCTCGATGAATCGACGTCGGCACTGGATGTTCATACCGAAGCGCACCTCTACGATGCGCTCGAACCCTTTTTCGAGAGCCGTACGACGATCATGATCGCCCACCGGCTCAGCACGATACGCAAAGCCGACTACATCTACGTGCTGGAGAACGGGCACATCGTCGAAGAGGGGACACACGAAGAACTTTTGGAAAAAGAGGGAGTCTATATGGGCTATATCAAACAGTCGGGAGATTGCCATGGTCTGGTATGATGCGTTGATTCTGGGTGTCGTCGAAGGGGTGACCGAATTTCTGCCCGTATCCTCCACCGGTCACCTGATCCTCGCTTCGAAGCTGATGGGAATCGAGCAGACCGAGGTGCATAAGACGTTCGAAGTGGTCATCCAGCTGGGTTCCATTCTGGCGGTCATTTTCGCCTTCAAGGAGAAGATTTTTCACAGTGTCGAACTCTGGAAACGGCTGATCGTGGGATTTATCCCCACGGCGGTACTCGGGTTTACGCTATACAAGATCATCAAATCGCTCTTCGCACCCGAAACGGTGGCGTATATGCTGGTGTTCGGAGGCATTGTTTTTATTCTCGTCGAGCTGATCTACAGGGAGAAGGAGCATCACATCTCCCATGTGGAGGAGGTCAGTTACAAACAGGCGTTCGCCATCGGTCTTTTTCAGTCTCTGGCGATGGTTCCGGGAACATCCCGGTCGGGCGCGACGATCATCGGAGGGCTGCTGATCGGTCTCAAACGGAAAGCTGCCGCGGAATTCAGTTTTCTGCTGGCGGTTCCGACGATGCTGGCCGCGACAGCCTACGACATTCTGAAACATCACAACGAGTTCGACTTTTCCGATGCCCAGGCGCTGGGTGTGGGCTTTGTAACCGCTTTTGTCGTGGCACTGGCCATTATCAAATGGTTTCTCTCCTTCATCAAAAAACATACATTCATTTCATTCGGAATTTATCGTATAATCGTCGGATTGATATTTCTGGGGGTGGTATTGTGAGCAGATATTTCGACATGGCGGCGGACCTGTACCAAAAGGGTGACAAGATTTCGGCATTCAACGCCTTTTTGGAGCTGGCTATCGACGGAGATGCCGATGCCCAGGCGATGGTGGGGTTCATGCTGGAAAACGGCGAAGGGTGCGAGCAGAATATCGAGGAAGCCTTCGGCTGGTATCAAAAAGCGGCCGATCAGGGACAGCATGTGGCACTCTTCAATCTCGGGCAGATGTACAAAACCGGGAAAGGGTGTCCACAAAACGAGGCGGCGGCGTTCGGTGCATTTATGAAAGCGGCGCGTGCCGGCAATGTGCATGCGATGTTCGAAGTGGCACAGATGATGGAAGCCGGTGCCGGTACGCCGAAGAGTCCGGAACGTGCGGCCAACTGGTACGAAACGGCGGCACAGTATGGCCATGTCGAAGCGCAGAACTGTCTCGGTGCAATATACCAGGAGGGGCAGGGCGTCGAGCAAAACTACGAAAAAGCCAGAGAATGGTACGAAAAAGCGGCAGAGCAGGGACACCCACGGGCCATGTACAATCTCGGGATGCTTTACGACAAAGGGTGGGGCGTGGAGCGCGACAGTGAAAAGGCGCTGGAGTGGTGCCGGAAGGCGGCCCATGCAGGCCACGAGAAGGCACAAAGTATCATCCGCCGTCTTCAGGAAGAGGGAAAGATCGTATTCTAGATGACAGATTGAACGGGCAAAGCCCGCTCAATGGCAGGGAGCGACCGTCCCCTGTACCCCCTGCAGCTTCGAAAATATCTGTTTCCGAAATGAAACAGCAGCGGTTCAACTGCCGATGTTTTCAAGATAGTCGATGAGTGTCAGATACTCCCGTTCGATCGTTTGCATCGTCTCCGTCAGCTGTTTCTCCTCTATCTGGGGATTTTCACCCAGAAACTCCTTCCGCCACGCCAGGTCCTTGCGAAGTTCTTTTAGGGAGCTCGTCAGATACTCCATCATATCCGCGTAGGCTTTGTCGTTGATGGTTGCCGTGGCGTCGATGGCGTAAAAGAGCTGGGCGTACTTTTCGTACTCGCCGCTGTAACGGAAATCTTCCGCAATGTTGTGGACGATCTTTCTGATCTCTTCTTCTTCGATTTTGTGTTCCATCATAGTTTGGGTCTCCAGCCAATCCAGGCCTCCTCCGGTTTGTTGAAGAGCGGGAATGTATGGCCGTTTTCCACGACCGGTCCCGGCTCTTCCGGCACCGCCATGCCGATGCCTCCCGAGATCATTGTTTTGAGTGTCTCGGTACGGACTTTGACACCCATGAGGCTCACATCCATACCGAAGGCTCCCGCCATATAGAATTTGGCACGTTCGCGTACCAGATGGGCATAGCGGGGCTCGATGAAGACAGTGATGCGTACACGTGTGGCATCGTCACTGAGTACCCACGACTCCACCTGACCGATCGGTACCTGGCGATAGTAGACGGGTGATCCGACATCGAGACTGCTGCGGCGGTCGGCTTCGAGTACGACACGCAGTCCGGTTTTGCCATAGGTCGGCGGCGGGGGTGTTTCATCGAGCATAAAGGAAGCGGTACGGTCGTTCGCCAGACCCGGGGTTATGACGATGGCCGGACCGGTAATCGCGTTGCCGACATTTTTGATACCGTCGAGGTTCGCTTTGAACTCCTTGAGCCACAGTTTCGAGTCGCTGTGCAGCAGGTGGGCGTAAGGTTTTTCGATCAGTACGGTCGCCTTGATCATGTTGTTCATGAGCTTCATCTCTGCCACTTTGCCAACCGGGAACTCTTTGTAGAGGAGCCGGGTTCCTTTTTTGACACCATGGGTTTCTCTCATCCACAATTCGAATGAGGCATAGGTATCGTCTCTTTCCCGTATTTCGTCGTACAGTCTGAAACGGTGGCCATGCTGCACGTTTGCCGCTTTGGCATCGGGTGTTTCGAAGAGAAGGCCGCCGGCGATAATCGTTTCGATGGTCTCCATTTTCACCTTCATATCGGGGAAGTTCATTTCAAACTCTATTCCGCTGATATTTTTGAACCGTGTCGACGCATTGATGCGCTCTTTGAACTCTCTCTGAATGAAGATGAGTACATCAATCGTATCGCGTTCGGGAATATATTTGTAGGAGACAACTTCACCCGCCTTCAATTTCTTGTAGAGTACGGGCGAGCCTTTCGAAAGGGATCCGAGTTCGCACATCTCCACATGGTACTCGGCACCGCCCGATTTGAGGTATCGGGCCTCTTTGTAGGTCTTGTAATCTTTGTATATGAAAAAACTGTTTTTGGTCCGGGGAGCTTTTTTGTCGAGCGTCACCATGGCGACACCACCAACGACCAGCGTTTCGAGTGAGCCGCTCTTTATATGCACCTCTTTCAGGGAGATCTCCACTTCGACACCGCTTTTGACATAGAACATCGAGGAGTCGTTCAGGAAGTTGACATATTTTTCGAAAATCGTCGCTTCGATATCGAGGGTTTTTTTCCGGGGGACGAGATTGACCTTCGTGATCTGGCCGATGGGAATATCTTTGAAAAAGATCGCCGTCCCGCTCTTGAGAGATTCGGCGTGGATGGCGGCCAGGTGTATCTTTTTGCCTTTCAGCGGTATCGGATTTTCATGAAGTTCGAAGTTGTTTTTTCGGGGTGCATCCATGTCGAGGGTGTCGAACGCGATGTAGGGACCGCTGAGGATCGAGTCGAGCCCTTTGACCTCGCGGATGTTCAGTATCGGACGGACAATCCAGAACCACGATTTTTCATTGGCGAGATGGGTGAATTTCTTGGAGAGTTTGACTTTGAAAATCGTCTGGGATTTCTCCGTATCGTAACGGAGGCTGACGATTTTACCGACTTTGAACCCTTTGTACATGACCCCGGAGAAGTTGGGATCGACATTGTAGGCGTTGTCGGCGACGATGGTGATGATGTCATCTTCCAGATGGGTGTCGAGTTCGGAGTCGTAAAGTGTGTAACGCTCTTTCGGTTTTTCTGTAACATTCCCTTCCGGCGTCTGAAAAGCGATACCACCGGCCAGCAGCGTTGCCAGCGAGTCCATTTTCACTTTGACTCCCGCCAGATTGGCCTGTATTTCTACACCGCTGACTTTCCAGAATTTCGTACCGCCGTTGATGAGATTCTCGTACTCTTTGTCGATTAATATGGAGTAGAGGATCGTTTTGTTTTCGAGATGTTTGTCGATCACTTTGCCCACGATGAAACTTTTGTAGAGTACCGGGGCGCCCAGACTGACGGAGGCTTTGGTCGATTCGAGTGTCAGGTAAAGCCCCTTTTCATACCGTTTGGGCGGATAGTGGTCCAGGCCGGTGAATTCACGCTTCAACGGTTTTGCGATAATCTCCTTCTTCGACCGTCCGGCCGGGTAGAGGTCGATGTAGACGCCGCTGAGTATCGTATCGAGCCCGCTCACTTCGGTGATGGAAATTTTCGGCTCGACCTTGATGAATTTGGTGCCCTCACGGGTGACGTAGGGAGCGGCACGCGGGTCTACGGTTATCGTGGCACGTACCTTGTAAAGATCTTTGGGGTCCATGGATATGTCCGTGACGGTGCCGATTTTGATTCCCTGGTAAATCAGTGGGGTTTTGTCGACTTCCAGCCCCTTCCCGCTGTCGAATACGACGACGATATCGGTCCCCTTTTCCGCGTAATGCTTGTAGATGAGCCAGCCGGCCATCAACAGGGCGACGAGCGGAATGATCCAGACCAGCCAAAGGGTGCCTCGCCCCTTTTCGACGGCATGCTGTTCGGTGGTTGTGTCAGACATGGGTGTTTCCTTCGTTGGATTCGTTTTTGTGTTTGCGTTTTTTGAGTTCGGTATCGAAAAGAAGCCTCGGGTCGAAATGTTCCGTGGCGAACATCGTCATGACCACGGCCAGCATGAAGGCGATGGCCGCCGGCCCCGTCACGATCGTCGCGAGGTTTTTGAACTGTACCAGCCCCACCATCAGTGCCACGACGAAGATGTCGAGCATCGACCACTTTCCGATGAAGTGGATGATCCGATAGAGTTTCAGCCCGAATTTGGCCCGATGGGATCGATTGAGATGGATGTTGAGAAGCAGGTACAGCAGGACTGTCAGTTTGAAAAACGGTACGAAGATACTGGCCGCGAATATGACGATACCGATGCCCGCCTCTCCGTGTTCGAGAAAATAGATGACCCCGTCCATGATGGTGCCGGCATCCTCTCCCGCGATCGATTTGACGACCATCATCGGCAGAAGGTTGGCTGGAATGAGAAAAATGATGGCGGCGATGGCCAGGCTCCATGTGATGGCGATGGAGTGGGGAATGCGCTGATGCACTTCCGAGCCGCACCGGTCGCAGCGATGCACGCTCAGCGGATGGAGCTTGCGGCAGTGGAGGCAGAGCTGTTTCCCGGCCTCGATATCAGTTATCCACTGCATCGTCCAGCCATATGTCGTCCGGATTGAACCAGACAGTGGTAATGTAGAAAGTAATGAAAAAGAAGATAAACATATAAAACCCGAGGCCGATGTGCAGTGTTCCCATGCCATGGAGTTTGACCATCGAAACGATGATGGAGATGAGGTACACTTCCGCCATCCCCCAGTCGCTCATCTTTTCGTATAGACGGTAGTAGAGCGACACCTTTTCCGGACGGTAGCCATGTTTGAGCGGTACCAGAATGAACAGCAGCAGGATCAGCATGATGACCGGTATCAAGAGCCCCGTCATCATCGCGACGAAAGCGATGAAATAGAAGCCGTCTTTGTAGACCATCCAGAGCGCTTCAAAGAGTGTCGAACTGCTCTGCAGTCCCATGATATCGAGGTCCAGAATCGGCAGAAACGTGAGGGGGACGAAAAGGAGAAGGGCGGTGACAGCCATTGTGATAATATAGGAAAACGGCTGCCCTCTCCGATACAAAAGTGCATTACAGCGTGGACAGCGGTATTGTGAAAAATTGATCTTTTTTGGAATGTTTACAATAACACCACACTCTTTGCATGCGGTCTCTTTGACAATCATCTGCACGCTATATTTGATCCTGTTGTATCGAAATTATAATAGTCTATTTAAAATATTCTTTCATAATGGTTAACGAATAAGGAGAGTGAAAAATCGAGGTCATTGTGGCGGACAGGGAGGGATTCG
The DNA here is from genome assembly GCF_029932565.1 of Hydrogenimonas sp. Classification (GTDB taxonomy): domain Bacteria; phylum Campylobacterota; class Campylobacteria; order Campylobacterales; family Hydrogenimonadaceae; genus Hydrogenimonas. The sequence goes on along the minus strand of NZ_JAOZPV010000023.1, from coordinate 10,734 downwards.
AACCCTCGGTACCCGCAAAGGTACGCACCCTTAGCAGGGGTGTGGTTTCAGCCAGCTCACCCACCTGTCCTTGAAGAAGTGGATGCAATTATAGCGGCTGATTCTTAATATAATCCTTAAATTTTAATTATATAGCTTTGTAGCTTTTGGATGCGAGAATGTTGTCGAGAAGTCTCTGCAGGGTATCGGCTATTGCGGTGTTCTCTTTTTTCGCCTCTTCAATCCGCTCTTTGAGTTTGACGATCAGTTCGACTTTGTCCAGAATTTTCATAAGGGCTCCTTCTTGGGAAGATATTCTGTGACAAACTTTAAGCAACGACTGTTCCATTACAACGTTTCAGGCTCTTCAACGAGTTTGGATACAATGGCGAATCTATTTATTAACTGACGTTACGCAGTATACACCATTATCCGCGGCATCAGCGTCGTGCGAATGCAAGGCGCAATGGTGAGGCGTAGCCGAAGCTACGCCGATGCCGTCGCAACACGGCAATCGTGCGGTGATGGTGCCGCCCATTCGGGGTCAAACGATAACGCACACGTTGACGTTGTTGAAAAGAACCGAACGTAGCTGTGGCTACGCCCGAACCTTTTCTCCTCGTACCGTATGCGTTCTCGTTTGACGGATAATGGTGTATACTGCGTAACATCAGTTATTCAGGAAGGTACTATGTTTCAGAAATATGCTCCGCTTGTTTTCGTCATTCTCTTCGCACTCTTCGTAGGCTGGATGATCTGGGGAATGGAGACCGCAGTTCCGGAGGGGAACTGGTAAAGGTTCGTATCAGAGTGATCGTATGATTTTTTCGACGATCTGCGCCGGTTCGTCAGCTTTGTAGACAGGTCGGCCAACGACGATGATGTCGACCTGTTCCCGTTTCGCCATCTCGATGTCCGCGACACGCTTCTGATCGTCGCTCGCTTCTCCGAAGGGACGGATACCCGGTGTCAGAGTCAAAAACGATTGATCGGTTTCATGTTTGATCATACGGCTCTCATACACACTGCAGACCACCCCGTCGAGTCCCGCCTGATAACTCTGAAGGGCGAACTGTTTCGCTTTCTCTTCGATGTCGGCACCGTAAATCTCTTTGAAACTGTGGTAGTCGAACGAGGTCAGTGCCGTCACACTCAGAACGAGTGGTCTCTTTTTCATGCTTTCCAGACGCTGCATAACGGTCTGCATCGCTTTTTTACCGGCACTGGCGTGAATGTTGAACATCTCGACATCGAGATTTGCGATCTCTTCGGCCGCATCCGCCATCGTATTGGGAATATCGTAAAGTTTGAGGTCGAGAAACAGCTTGAAAGAAGGATTGATCGCTTTGAGATCTTCCAAAAAAGTCCGTCCATCGCGTATGAATGATCTGAATCCGACCTTCAGCCAGATATCGAACCGCTTCAGTTGTTTGGCAAGCGCGAGATTCTCCTCTTTTGTCGGCAGATCGAGCGCCACACACAATTGCATCGATGTATCCTTTTTTTGAAAATTATACACTAGATTCTGTATCAATCGATAGGCTGCAGCGTGTACCGGAGTTTATGCGCATCCTCACCAATGGGTATCGTGAGCATGAAGTTCGTCTGCTGGGTGAAATTCTCTTTCGGCAGAAGAATAACGAGAAATCCGACGGTCGTACTTTTGGGTGGAAGTGTCGTGTTATGGGGCAGTTTGACGTAACAGAGATCCTTCTGTATGCCGGTGTAGACACTGTCGAGGGATTGTTCCGTCGGCAACAGCTTCTTGGTGCCGGTTTCATCGCTGACGACGCCATATTTCAGAAGGTCCTCTTTGAAAACTTTGGATCCGAGTATCGGTTTGCTGTGCCCCGGCTGCTGGAAATAGTCGCATATCTCATCGATCGGAAGCAGTTTGATGATGTTTTTTGGATGAAAAAAGGATATCTCCTCCCACTTCAATGGCATCGTGTGGTCGGTCCGGTTCTCTATGGCGAGTGCGATCAGAGCCTCTCTCTCCGCACGGATCGGATTGTTGACGACCATGGCTGATACAACGGATCGTGGGGCTTTTGACGTAAAGACCTGGATGCCCTGCACATACTGTGTCGATTGTCCTCTTTCCGGTTTGGGGACGAGAACGGAAAAGTAGATCTTTTCTTGGGGCTGCTTCTCTTGCGAGCAACTGGTCATGAAAAGTGTGACTGCAAAGAGAAGTAGCCAGAATCTCATTCTCTATCCTATAACACAGGTTTGAATTTTCGCCACGATACTCGGGTCTTCGAGTGTCGAGATATCCTGCTTGATCTCTTCGCCTTTGGCGATGGCACGGAGAATGCGGCGCATCACCTTGCCCGATCGCGTTTTGGGCAGACCCGGGACGACTTTGATCGTATCGGCCTTGGCGATGTTGCCGATCTCTTTGGCAATGACCTGATTGATCTCTTTGGCCAGCTCCGCCCCCTCACCGAAGGTGTCCTCGACATCTTTGAGCACGATGTAGGCGAAAATGCTTTCCCCTTTGATCTCGTCTGGTTTGCCGACCACGGCGACTTCTGCGACATGGGGATGTTTCTTGATGGCCGCTTCGATCTCTGCCGTTCCCATGCGATGGCCCGATACATTGATGACATCGTCCACTCGGCCCGTAATCGTGATGTATCCCTCTTCGTCGATTGTCGCGCCGTCTCCGGAGAAATAGACCGGTTTGCCATCTTTTTTGGCATCACCGAAGTAGGATTTTTCAAAACGTTCCGGATCGCCCCAGATCGTACGTATCATACTCGGCCACGGTCTGGTAATGCAAAGAAGTCCCTGTTCGTCCGGTTCGACCGGTGTGCCGTCACGCTCGATCACTTCGGCCATGATACCGGGAAGCGGAAATGTCGCACAGGCCGGTTTGATCGGTGTTGCACCGGGAAGTGGGCTGATCATGTGACCGCCGGTTTCCGTCTGCCACCATGTGTCGACAATGGCGCAGCGACCGCCGCCGATCTTTTCGTAGTACCACTTCCATGCCGGCGGATCGATGGGCTCGCCGACGGTTCCGAGAACTTTGAGTGAGCTCAGGTTGTACTTTTCCGGTTCGTGTTCGCCGAGTTTGTGCAACACCCGAATCGCTGTCGGTGCGGTATAGAACTGATTGATCTTGTACTCTTCGACCATCTTCCATGCGCGTCCCGCATCCGGATAAGTCGGTACCCCCTCGAACATCACGGTCGTCGCACCCATCGCCAGGGGACCATAGACGATATAGGTGTGTCCGGTGATCCAGCCGATGTCGGCCGTACACCAGTAGGTATCGTTCTCTTTGACATCGAACACCCATTCCATCGTCATCTGTGCCCAGAGAATGTAACCGGCCTGAGCATGCTGTACACCTTTCGGTTTGCCGGTCGATCCGGATGTGTAGAGGAGGAAAAGAGGGTCTTCGCTCTCCATCACTTCCGGTTCGCAGCGGTCGCTTTCGAGATTGACGAGTTCGTTGTAGCTGTAGTCGCGCCCTTCGATCCAGACGACATCCTCGTGGTTTCGCTGAACGACCAGAACCTTTTCGACACAGTCACATCCCTCTTCGAGTGCCGTATCGACGACAGGCTTGAGCATATAGGGTTTGTCTTTCCGGAACGCGCCGTCGGCGGTGATCACCACTTTCGCTTCGGCATCGATGATACGGTCGCGGAGCGCCTCGGCGCTGAAACCGCCGAAAACGACCGAGTGGATGGCGCCGATGCGCGCACACGCCAACATCGCGTAAGCTGCCTCGGGAATCATCGGCATGTAGAGAACGACACGGTCCCCTTTTTGTACGCCGAATCGGTTTCTGAGCAGATTGGCGAAGCGATTGACGTTTTTGTAGAGCTCCAGGTAGGTGATGATCTGTTTGTCGCCGCGGTCTCCTTCGAAGATGATGGCAGCTTTGTTTTTGCGTACGTCGATATGACGGTCGACACACTGATAACAGACGTTCAGTTTTCCGCCGATGAACCATTTGTAGAAAGGTGCCTTGCTCTCATCGAGAATAGTGTGGTAGGGTTCGAACCAGTCGATCTTCTCTTTGGCCCAGTGGTCCCAGTACCCTTCATAGTCCTCTTTCGCCCAATCCATCAGCTCGTTATATTCGCACATGTTCTTGATGCGTGCCTGTTTGGCGAACTCTCTTTTGGGATAATATATCTCATTACCGGTATGACTCATTCGCTCTTCTCCTCCATCAAATTTCAGTAATTGTGCCTTTTTTTGATCATACACTAGCGTATAGATGACAATTAGTTGATTATATAAAGTAATGCCTAAAAATTTCTTTGCCCTCCCACAGCGTACTCGTTTTATCGTCTGATTTTATAACCGGCGTTTACCCTCAGACGGATGCCAAGGTAGTAGATCAGTGTAATGATGCGTTTAAGATAGTAGACTCCCATGCCTTTGAAGCGGAGACCAAACAGTTCGGCGATACCGTATCGGCCACCCAATGCAATGAAAAGGCCATCTATTTTGGCAGAGAAGGGTGATATCTTCTTTCCACGAAGCCGGGAATCGATGGTTTTTGCGACATATTCTGCACTTTTTTCCGCAATCTGCGCAGTCGGAGGAAGAGGTTTGCCGTACGTGTCGATAATGTTGGCCACATCACCGATGGCGAAAATGTGATCATATCCTTCGATCGTGAGAAAAGGGGTTACATTGAGCTGGCCGATACTGTTTTTTCCAAAATTCTCTGGGGTAAATTCGCTGACACCTCTGATGCCTCCCGTGAACACGATAAACGTATAGGGCAATTTCTCTCCTCCTTTCAAATGGAGAAAGGATGCATCCACCCGATCGATGAAAGCGGATGTTTTGAGTGTGACATCGAGATTTTCGAGTCTTTTTTCAGCGCTGGCGATCAGAAAGGGGTGAAGACCGGGCAGAATCGTTTCACAGGCATCGATCAGGGTGATTGCGATCTTCTCGATTCGCCTGCCGATCATCTTTTTGTATCGCTGAAGCATGTAAGCCATTTCGGCCGCCACTTCAACGCCCGAAAGACCGGCTCCCGCCACGATAATATTGATCACGTCGTCATCACCTTCGAGTTTCTGTTCGATCAGTCGTTGAAACCGATGGTGGAAATTGAAAGCACGTTTCAATTGTTTGACACCATAACTATGTTCCCGAAGCCCCTCTATGGAATCGGGAAAGTTGGTTCTGGCACCCGTGGCGATGATCAGGGTGTCGAAAGGGATGGATGTTTCCCCGGTATCGACAAGTGAATTTTCGGGATCGATACGTGTGACTTTCTGGGAGATAAAGCGCACCGGTGTTGAAAACCCTTCACACCAGCTTTCCAGATCGATTGCAAGTTCGTCAATATCTTTCGTACCCGCAATGAATCCATATACTTCGGTCTGCATATAGTGAAATGCGTTCCGATCGATCAGAGTGATCTCCACATTCGGAATAGGGACAAGTTTTTCAATGGCCCGAAGACCACCGTACCCGCCACCGATGACGACAATTTTATGCATCCGTATTCCTTGTATTGATCTGTCGATGAAAAATTATATCAGATCGATGAAAAATAGAGCTGTTTTTAAATAATACACAGAAAAATGTATATAAATAGGTAAATTATGTAAAAAAAGAGAATAAACATTTATATTATAGTGATAAAAATGATTAAAAAAGGAATAAATATTAAAAATTAACGAAGTTTAATGTGCAATACAGCTTTCGCAAGTATAATTTTTGGATGAAAGTTAGTGACATTTTCAACATTGTCCACAACGCCCTGGAGGCCAAGAACAACGGCCGGAAAATATCGCAGAAAGCGATGGCCGAAGAGCTGGGTGTTTCGATGCGGACATACCAGGATTGGCGTACGGGCAAAGCGCAGCCGATAGCGGCACGGGCGCTGATGCATATGCTGGGTGAACTGGACGATGACGAAATTGTGCGTGTAGTAAAAAAGATAAAGGCTTTGGATGAGCAATCTGACGCAAAGTGAACGTGAAGGTCTCAATGAACTCTTCTGCCAGATGAAACTGGCCAATCTCCCTCTCTACAAACGTCTGTTGCTCAGACTGAACCATCTGCTTCTTTTGGTGAAAACCCATTTGTCTCATTGAATAGCGTGGTATAATCCGCCAACGAAAACAACCAGGAGAGACTATTATGTTCGGCAAAAAATTGAAGACGTACGAGTATGACGATGCGACACTGAACCAGTTTCAGTATGCAAAAATCAAGACGAACAAAGGCGATATATGGCTGAAACTATATGTCGATGAGGTACCCAATACCGTTGCCAATTTCGCAACACTGGCGAAAGATGGCTTTTACGACAATCTGAAATTCCACCGTGTCATCAAAGGCTTCATGGCACAGGGCGGCTGCCCCCACAGTGGTCCCGGCGGCAATCCGTCACGTGTCGGAACGGGAGGACCTGACTGGGCGATCGCCTGTGAAACCGAAAAGAATACCCATCGGCATGTCAAAGGAACGATTTCGATGGCACACGCCGGCAAAGATACGGGCGGCAGTCAGTTTTTCATCTGTTTTGCACCATGTCCGCATCTCGATGGTGTGCATACGGTTTTCGGCGGGATCGAAGAGAATGATGCGGACAGTATGCTTGTGCTCGACAGCATCGATCAGAACGATACGATCGAGACGATCGAAATCCATACATCCCGCGAATAGTTTCTATAAGGGGTGTACCTCGATCCGGTTGCGCCCCTTCTTTTTCGCTTCGTAAAGAGCCAGATCGGCCGCTCTGAGCAGGTCCATCCTTTTTTCATCTTCATCCGGAATCATACACGCCACGCCGATACTCAATGTAAATGTGATCTCCGTATCGGGGTTGCTGTTTCGTTTTTCCAGCGTTTCCTGAATTTCGTGTGCGATCTTCAACGCACCTTCGAGGGGTGTGTCCGGAAGAATGTAGATAAACTCTTCTCCTCCGTAACGTGCAACCATATCCATCGGTCGTTTGATACAGCCGGTTAGAATATCTGCCAGCTCTTTCAGGCATCTGTCTCCGGCCTGGTGGCCGTAGGTGTCGTTGATCCGCTTGAAATAGTCGATGTCACAAATGAGCAGAGATATCGGCATTCCCTCGCGACGGGACATCTTCCAGTAGTTTTTAAGCGTCTGTTCGAACATACGTCGATTGTAGAGATCGGTCAGTGCATCTTTGGTCGAAAGTTTTTCGAGCATCTTGTTGGCATATTTGAGCGCCTCTTCGGTACGGGTTCTTTCGATAATTTCCTGACGGAGGAGCCGGTTGGTCTGTTCGAGTGTTTCGGTCCGCTCCTTGACCTTTGTTTCGAGTTTCAGATTGAGTTCGAAAAGTTTGGTCGTATAGTTTTCGATCTTTTCGAACATATCGACCATGGCATTTTGAATGACAGCGATTTCATCCCTGTTTTCGACTTTCTCTTTCGGAAAATTCTGTTTTTTCGGATCGTATGCTTTCAATTCGTCGACGAGTCGTTTGAGTGGTGAAAGATAGGATCGTAGCCAGAAAAGAAGCAGGGCCAGAAGTATCATGGCGATGGCCATCAGAAAAATGGTAAAGCGTCCATAGTAATCCAGAAGCTCTTCATACTTTTCGTTGGAGTAAAGCATATCGATACGGCCAATCGCGTTGCCGCTCATTTTGTCGTGCAATATTGTACTCTGGAACAGCGGTTCCAGTTTTCTGGCATGGATTCGGGGTGATGTGTAACCGAAATATTTTTTCCCGGCCATATCGTGCACTTCGAGTTTGAGAATCATCGGATTTTGCTGGACGATTTTCATCAGATAATCGTGCATCGGATCGATCATGTCGAGATAGAGGTTGATCGAGACGATTGGGGCGATGGAATCGAGAGTCAGTCTGCTTTTTTGGATTTCACTCTTTTTCGTGAATTGTCGGACCGACATATAGTGGGAGTAGTTGACAATCCCCAGCAGCAGAACGAAAACGAGCGTCACGACAGTAATGATGCGGGTGCTGATCGACATGTAACGGGTCATGACGCATCCTCGTCATAGAGCTTTGCAATCTGCAGAAGAAACGGATCGAGTTGCAGTTTGCCCTTCTTGACCGCTTCGATATTGATAACCGGATAGACCTTCTTGCCCGGATAGATCGAAATGGCAGCCCCGTATCGCAGCATTGTACGGTCGTAGGCGAACGTAAGAAGGTGGTTTTTTATTGCGTAGTCGATGGCCCGTCTGAGCCTTTTGAGATCGGTTTTAAGCAGAAGAAACGCGGAGACGTCCCGCTTGCATAGACTGGTTCGTTCATATCGGAGAATCTCGATGCGAATACGGTTTTTTCTGTCGGCAGCCATGTTTTTTTCGATCATATTCGCCAACTGTTTCGCGACACGCCTGTCCCCTTTCTCATACAGAATGCATAGCCGTTTCGGATTCTGGCCGTTTTGGTGTGTCGTATGATCGAGGACCATCACTTTCGGCACGATTTTGGCATAGATCAGAAGAAGTGAATCGTTATAGATATAGGCGTGTGTCTGGATTGCCAACAGGAGTGTTGTCCAGACAAATACCCGATAGATCATAGGGGATACTCGATCGTAACGAAAAAGGTTCTGCCGGGTCTGACGATTCCGTCGTGCCGGTCATAATAGCTGCTGTCGCGTACATCTTCGTCGAAAAGATTTTTGACCGTGGCAAAAAACTTCCAACCTTCCGTCGACGCGTAGCTGGCCGTCCCGTCGACGGTGGTGTACGCGTCGACATCCTCTTTGCCATAATCGAGATAGGCTTTGCGCGGCCCCATATACTGGATACGGGTCGATAGTATCGTCGAAGCGTCGACATTGAAAAGATAGACCAGATAACCGTTCCAATGTGCCACCCCCGGCATCGGCTGGTGATATCCGTCTTCCGTCGTATATTCCGTATCGTTGTAGGCACATGCCATTGTGAGGGAATGGAGGGGAGAGGGTCTGAAACGGTAGCTGAGCTCGAATCCTTTGCTGTCGCGGTTTTTGTAGTTTTCGTATTCGGGTTCGTCGATGGCGGGTGTCGAGGGAATCTCTCTGTTGTCGATCAGATTATCCACGTTGGTATAGTAGAGATTCAATTTGACGAGATGTTGCATCGAGGGTGTGTAGATAAACGATCCTTCGATCGTATCGGCCTCTTCGGCCTTTAGGTCCGGGTTGCCTGTCCGGAGTCCTTCCAGGTGGATGGTGTAGAGTTCCACCCACGAGGGAGCACGGTAGGCATGACCATATCCAAGCTTGACCTTCAGGTTGTCGAAGAGTCGGTAGAGCAGTGTGGCATCGAGACTGAAATAGCCTTTGTGAAGATCGCTCAGATAGTCGTAGCGAAGCGCAAAATGTCCATCGAGCCGTTCTCCCCAGGAGACATTGTCCGTGATGTAGAACGAGGAGAGATAGCGCTTGAGTCCTTTTTTCGTCAGAGTGGTATCGATGGCGGAGCCATCCGGAAGCGAAACGTCCAGAGTATTGCTGTATTGGCGTGATGCCGTTCCGTGCCAGCCATAAACGATCGCGTGGTTTTCGATCCGTTGCGTCGCGATGGATGCATCGAGTTGCCAGCCCGCTTCACTCTGAACCATCTCCATCGTGTAGGGAAGATAGAGACCGGGTGCGACCCGGACCCAATTCTGGGCATCTGCATCATATTTGAAATGGCTGTAATCGAGCTGTATTCTGAGCGATTCCATCGCGTTCAGGCTCGTTTCGTAAAGGCCCTGCAGATAGATGTGGCGTCCTGTCATACCGGGATCGGTCGTGGCTTCGAGGTACTCTTCCCAGCCGAAATAGTTGCCGTGGTGATCGCGTTTGATCCGACCCGAAAATCTGAAATTGCCATATTGAAGAGCCGCTCCCAGCGACATATCTTTCAGCCATTCACTCGACTCCGGATCACGTGTGAGGGTGTTGCCGTGTTCGTATTCGTCCGCATCGAGCATGCGACTGTGCTTCCGGTAGTAGCCGTCGAGACCCAGAGTCGCCTGCTCTCCCACGCTGTAGCTTTCCCGCACACCACCCATTACTTCGTCGTAGCTTCCGCCGCGAAAAAAGAGAGCACCTCCGCTCTTTCCTGTGGAAATTTTCGTTTTGACTTTGATGATGCCGGTCAACGCTCCGGATGTTTCCAGTGCCGCCGCCGGCCCCAGTACGACCTCGATTCTGTCAATCAGTTCGATGGGAAGGTTGAGGTAGTAGGAGGTGTTTTGAAAATCGACCGTATTGATCTGGTGGTTGTCGATGATCAGTTTGAATTTGTCGAAAACGAAACTGTTGGGATTGTCATATCCGCGCATCACCACTTTTTTGATGCCGTTCTGCATGACGGATGTCTGAATGCCCGGAACAAGTGCCAGCGCATCGAACAGATCTTTGACTCCGGCCGCCTGCAGTTCACTGCTTCGCAAAACGTTCGTGAATGTCGGCCGTTCGTCGATATTGAGCCGCTGTTTCGTGGCGATCGAGCTCGCTTCCTGGAGAACATCGAGAAGATCGCTATCCAATGAGGCAGGCGTTGAACTCTCTTGCGCATATGCATGGCCCGACAATATTATGGCGATGCAGAAGAGCCAAAGAATTCTACGAGGCATACGATTCCTTTGAAATCAACGAAAAATATACTCTATGAATAGTGAAAATATCGGCAAAAAGGCTTTTCTCGTTAATGCAAAGGGTCAAAAATGTCGTGTGCCGTTTCCAATATGATAAAATAGTGTAACTAAGAACCCGTCTCAAAAATCCCCATGGGCGGAAATGGCACCCAAAAGGTGCGATGACAAGGCGA
>NZ_JAOZPV010000080.1 GCF_029932565.1 Hydrogenimonas sp. | reverse complement strand
GGTCGCCGTGGTAGACGATATCTTCGGCGCGGATGGAGTCGTCGTTGAGCATTTCCGGTACGTTGGGGCCGTTCATCTCGAGCTTCGAACGCTCTTCGTTCAATTCGTCTTCACTGTAGGCCATCATCATGTCGGCCGCGATGACATGAGGGACCGCCTGAATCTTTTTCACTTTTTCGATCTCTTCCGAAACACCTTCCCCCTCGACTGTCACGATGATTTTTCCGATCGCCTTGTCGTGGAAATGGTAGTCACAGAAATCTGCAGCTTTGAGCGCTTCGACCACTTCGTCGACATACTCCTGCCGAACCTGTACTACGATACTCGATATATTCATGGAAGCCTCCAAATTAAGATATGATTGTCGTCACTCGAACTGATGAGTGTCTTGTCGTCGATGAAGACGATGGTATTGAGGACAGACTGCTGTCCGACCAGCTGATATTTCATCGATTTGGTCAGATTGTTGTAGATGCCGATATCATTGTTTTCGTTGATCTGGAAGGCACTCAGCTTCGCATCCTTGTTCAGTGCACCGGCATAGACCAGAAACTGCGTTGGATAGATGACCATTTTTTCATGGCCAAGAGAGTAGAGAACCGCTTTTCTGTCCTGCCCACAGGCCAGAACCTTGTAATTTTTAAAATCGACCTTGAAGACATTGTCTTTGTTGCCGCCCTCGAATGTTTTGAGAACCTTTCCGCTTTTTGTATCGACGATATAGACAATACCCGATTCACAGCTGCTTGCCACTTTGCTGTGATCTTCATTGAGCTGGAAGTCGGAGAAAGTGGACAGACTCAGTTTCACTTTGTAGAGAAATTTTCGGGCCGGAATGTCGAAGAGCATCAGATCGTTGCTCATCGTCGCAATCAGCAGATGGGTATTGTCCACATAGCGTGCTTCCCGCATCTGGATATGGGCTTTTTTATCGAGAATTCTCGTCAGATTGTTCTCTCTGTAAATGTACAGAATTCTCTCGCCCTCTTCGTCCTGAACCATCAGGGCCAGTTCATCACCTTCTTTATTGATGTCGATGCCGAAGACTTTTGGAGGAATCGGATCGCCCAGAAAGTCGTGGATCGTATCGAACTTGATTTCGCTCAGTTTTTCCCTGGTGTGCCAGTTATAGACTTCCATCTTGCCCGTATCGGTGGCAACATAGAGCTTTTCGTTTTTGTGGGTGAATTCGACAACATTGCCGTCAACATCAATGGAGTATTGGGGCTTGACGATGGTGGCTGCCATCGAAATGAGAGATACCAGACATACTATTAAAAGTGATCTCATTCTTTTTCCTTTCGTCCTGGAACAATTTCAATGGCATCAGCCGGACAGACGGGTATGCACCAACCACATGCCGTACACCGATCCATCCCGATTTTTGGTCGGAAAAGACCGATGAAAGCAATGGCGTCCTCCATGCACGGCTCTTTGCAGCTGCTGCACATTACCTGATGCCAGGCGATACATTTGAGTACATTGATCTCAACCGTCGCGTTGACGAAGTTTAGCGTTTTGTCGCTTAAAACTCCAGCATCACACGCATCGGAACAGGCATCGCAGAAGGTACATCCTCTTTCGGAAAAGTTGAGAGTCGGCGTACCCGCTTCGTCGATGACGATAATCTCCTCTTCACACGCTTCGACGCACTGTTTGCCGGTACATTCCGGGCAAAGCTTGTAAAAAAGAGAGAGATCGGATTGATAGGGTGGACGGATTACCGCTTTCTTTCGCGTTTTTTCGTTCTTGAAAGCCGAGGAGAGGGAGGCGAAAAGCCCCCGTCTCTCTTCGTCGATCATCTTAGTGGACACCTTCGTTCAGAGTATCGATAAGATTCGATTTTTTCTTCTCTTCTCCACTTCGGTAACCGGGTGTGAAGTTGTTTTTAACCAGCGGTTGAACGTTGGCCTGCGGAACGTGGCACTGCGAGCAGTTGAATCGCTGCTGCGCCAGATGATCCAGCTTTTTCTGGGTTCGGAAATCCATGAAGTGTGTCGGAGGAATCGGTACCGCTTTGACACTCGGTGCAACTTCCGGCATATGGCAACCCAGGCATGCATTGTTAGCTTTGGTAATCGGCAGAAGACCGTCGACACTGTGAGGAATGAGCGGAGGCGCATTCTCATAGGATCGTTCGAATCTTTTTGCAGTACCGGGAGCCGCTTTGGTATATTTGGCTTCGACAGGCTTGACGCCTTCTTCGGTATAGAGGTTCTCATCACGAAGCCCGAGCTCCTCTTCTGTCACGATCGGAGCCGATTTGCTGTTCAGCTCTTTTTCACTGGCACCCGAACCGCTTTTGTTGGCACAGGCGCTCATGCCCAGTACCAATGCAGCCGAAAGTGCCGTCAAAATCAATTTTTTCATCTCTTTTCTCCTTTGGCTTTACTTTTTGCAAAATCTCTAATACTAAACCCGAGTGCATCATCGTCGCACACTTCGATACAGCGAGCACAGTTGACACATTCACCCATGTTTACGGTCCCGCTCTCTTTGCCGATCATGAAAAGAACCTGACTCTCCGGGCACACCTCTTTACATTTCATGCAGAGGGTGCAGTTTGGTTCGTTGTGGCGAACACGGATAAGACTGAAACGACCGATGATCGAATAGATGCCGCCCAGCGGACAGATATGTCCACACCATCCGTTCTTGACCCCGAAGAGATCGAACAGAAAAATCGCCACCAGGACACCCCCGGTCATACCCATGCCAAAAATGACACCACGATTGAATATCGTGATCGGACTGACCAGTTCGAACGCTGCAAGCCCTGTGATTGCCGAAACGACAAGCGACAAGCCGAGTACCCAGTAGCGGGCATTGCGACTCACCCAGACCTTCCTTTCCACTTTATCGAGCAGAAACTTGCGTCTCAACCAGTTGGCGAGGTCGGTAATCATGTTGACAGGGCAGACCCAACTGCAGAATGCCCGTCCGCCGACGATCCCATAGAAAAGGACAATGACAGCGGCTCCAATAAAAACATTGACGCCCATTATCGCGCCGGCAGAGAGCATCTGCAAGAGAGCAAACGGATCGGCCAGAGGAATGGTATCGAAAAGCATCGATGCACTGAGTGTCCCCTGCAGGATTTTCCATCCGTAGGCATTGCCTGCGAAATAGAGGAAGAGAAGTCCGATCTGTGTGATGCGTCTGAGAATCAGATATCGCATTTTGAAGAGCTTATTCATTGAACAACTCCTCATCCATATTCAGATAATCCTGCGGTTTCTTTTCGCTGCGTTCGGTTTTCGTCTCGAGTTCCTCCAGGTTTCGCTGTTTGATGCGTTCCTGGTCTTTGACATCCCAACCTTTTACATAATAGTCGCCGGCTTTGCCCAATGCCACGTCGCGCGGCAGGACAAAGATGGCAGCTTTCTCTGTAACGCAGGCATGCTCGCACAGACCGCAGCCGGTACAGTAGTCGGCATGGACTACGGGAACCAGTTTGGCGTGTTTTCCGGTCCGTTCATTTCGCAGAAACTCGATCGTAATCGCATCCCCGAGTATCGGGCAGGCCCGATAGCAGGCGTCGCACTGGATACCCCAGTAGGCAACGCATGATTCGTGATCCACGACCGCAATACCCATTTTCGCTTTGTTGATATCGAGCACCTTTTTGCCCTCGACAACACTCGAGACAGAATCTTCATCGAGTGCCCCCGTCGGACAGACCGGTACACAGGGGATATCCGTACACATATAGCACGGAATATCTCGCGCAATAAAATAGGGTGTACCCATCGGCAGACCGTCACCCGGTTTTGCCATGAGCAGTGTATCGTATGGACACGCTTCGGCGCACTGTCCGCATTTGATACAGGTCCGAAGGAAGTCAGACTCCTTCAGTGCTCCCGGCGGACGGAGCAGAAGCGGTGAGGCTTTCGCCTCTTCCACGTATCCGGTCCATACAATGCCGCCGAGGGCGGAAAGACCGACACTTTGTGCCATGATGGTCAAAAAGCGCCGTCTTTCAGTGATTTTGGGTTTGGTATCTTTTTTCGGATTTTGAGTGTTCAAAGACTCAATCCACCTTTTAATCATTTTGTACAGTTACTGAAAACTGTATGTGTTGGCCGCCGAGGCGAACCTCGGACGGCAACGAAATGATGCTTACGCCTTATAGATCTTGACCGCACACTTTTTGTAGTCGGTCTGTTTGGACATCGGACATGTATGGTCGAGGCACACTTTGTTGATGAAGACACGTTCGTCGAACCACGGAACGAAGACAAGTCCTCTCGGCGGTCGGTTACGTCCGCGTGTCTTGACGTGTGCCTTGACTTTGCCGCGTCGGCTTTCTATCCATACCATGTCGCCATCTTTGAGACCTTTGGCTTTCGCATCGGCCGGGTTCATGTAACAGAACGCTTCAGGCATCGCACGGAAGAGCTCCGGAACACGCATTGTCATCGTACCACTGTGCCAATGCTCGATGACACGCCCTGTACAGAGCCAGATCGGATATTCGTTGTCCGGCTGTTCGGTCGGATCCATATATGGTCGGAAGAAGATTTTCGCTTTGTTGGCGAGGTTGATCTTTCCTTTCGCAGGATCGATCTTCTTCAAGTTACCGCGTTTGATCGTTTTGAGTGCAGGTCCGTAGAATGCGAATCCTTCACCCGGTTTTGCATGCTTGCGTGCATACGGATCGTATTTGACATTGAAGCGCCATGGTGTATCTTTGCCATCGACGACAGGCCATCGGAGCCCGCGTACACGGTGATAGGTGTCGAAGTCCGCAAGGTCGTGGCCATGTCCGGTACCAAATTTGCGATACTCTTCCCACAATGCTTTGTGAATGAAGAAGCCATACCCTTTCCACGGTTTGCCGTCGCTTCCAAGAACGTTGCGGCTGTCGCCATTTGTTTCCGTATCATCGAATCCGGCCGCGATCGGGTCGTTCGTTTTGAAACTTCTGTAATAGTCGTTTGCGAAAAGAATTTCGAACATGGTCGTATCTTCTTTGTATCCCATCGCTTTCGCTTTTTCGATGACATTCGGCAGTTTTTTGCCGCCTTTGATCGTTGATTCGCCCCAGAGGTCTTTGACAGTAAAGCGTTTGGAGAGTTCGATCCATTGCCAGGTATCGCTCATCGCATCACCGACAGGAAGAACCTGCTGCTTCCAGTGCTGGGTTCGTCGCTCAGCATTTCCGTAGGCACCCCATTTTTCATAGATCATCGCCGATGGAAGAACAAGGTCGGAGACTTTTGCGGAGATGCCCGGATAACCGTCGGATGTGACGATGAAGCAATCCATGTTACGGGCCGCTTTGATCCAGTGGTTTGCGTTGGCAGAGTCATGATACGGGTTACAGACATTGACCCATGCGAACTTGATCTTGCCGCTTTCGATCTGTCGGTGGATATTCATAATATGCTGATATCCGACCGGGTTGATCGTGCCTTCCGGCAGTTTCCAGATCTTCTCGGCGATCTTTCGGTGTTTCGGAATTTTGACCAGCATGTCGGCAGGGAGACGGTGGGTAAATGTACCGACTTCGCGAGCCGTACCACAGGCAGAAGGCTGACCGGTCAGCGAGAAGGCACCCATGCCCGGTTTCGCCTGTTTTCCGAGGAGGAAGTGAACCATATAGGACTGTTCGTTGACCCACGAACCGCGATAGTGCTGGTTCATACCCATCGTCCAGAAGCTGACCATTTTGCGGCTCTTGTCAATATAGAGATCGCGCAGTGTTTCCAGCTTGCCTTTGAAGACTTCGATATCTTCGTCCGGATCGCCTTTGGCGACACTTGCGACATAATCGAGTGTATACGGCTCGAGGCCTTTTTTGAACTCTTCGAATGTGATCTCCCAGTGTCCGAGAGCATGGCCGCGGTGAACCATCTTCATATTATCGCCCGCTTTGTATCCCAGCGGAGCCAGACCCGGAGCTTCACGTTCAGTGACCGTATGATTTGCTTCCTCCTTGATCGTTTCAAGCTCTTTGTCGCTGTAGCCCAGTTTTTTCGCTTCGTCCGGCATTCTCATACCGTAACCCGTTTCAACGAACCCGGTTGTGAAAATCGTATGCTTCTTGACGAAATCCCAGTCGATCACTTCCGGATGGTTGTAGACGATTTCGCGTGCGAGATAGTTCCACATCGCGAGGTCGGAACCGGGTCGGAAGATGATCTCCATGTCGGCCAGGTCGGAACATCGGTGTCGGTAGGTCGAAATGTTGACGACTTTGACACGCTCGGGATCGGAGAGCTTTCGGTCGGTGACGCGCGCCCAGAGAATCGGGTGCATCTCTGCCATGTTCGCGCCCCATGTGACGATCGTATCGGTGATTTCGATATCGTCGTAACATCCGGACGGCTCATCGATACCGAATGTCTGGAAGAATCCGACGACTGCCGATGCCATACAGTGGCGTGCATTCGGGTCGATCGCGTTGGAGCGGAAACCCGCTTTCATCATTTTGGCCGCGGCATACCCTTCATTGATCGTGTACTGTCCGGAGCCGAATACGGCAACCGCTTCCGGGCCACCCTCTTTGAGCGCTTTGCGGATTGCGCGCTCCATTTCGTCAAAGGCACGTTTCCAGCTGACCGGGCGGAACTTGCCCTTCTTGTTGAAGTTGCCTTTGTCGTCCATTCGCAGAAGCGGAGTCGTAAGACGGTCTGCACCGTACATGATTTTCGCGTTGAAGTACCCTTTGATACAGTTCAGACCGCGGTTGACCGGTGCTGCCGGGTCGCCTTTGACCGCAACGATCTTGCCGTCTTTGGTCGCAACCATAATACCGCATCCTGTACCACAGAATCGGCAGACTGCCTTGTCCCATCGCCAGCCGCTCTCAGCTGCACCGGCTTTGGCCTCTACTTCAGTAGGAACTGACATCCCAACAGCGCTGGCAGCTGTGGCAGCCGCTGCACTCTTGAGGAAGTCACGTCGTGACATAGATGACATATTTACCTCCTAATAAATTTGCACGTTTCTGGAATCACCAAGCGCCCAGACCCAAGAAAATTAGAGTTTAAACATTTCTTGAGTCTGGGCACTAGGATTCCAACACAAAATAATTCTACAGAAGTCGTCCTGAATTATTCTTGATATTGGTCAATGAAATTGATAAATGTCAGAAATGTAACTAAAGATGCAGATTAAGGTTCTTGCTTCGAAGAAGTGCTTTGTTGAAAGATGTTGAATAACGTTTGATTA
>NZ_JAOZPV010000004.1:17640-61667 GCF_029932565.1 Hydrogenimonas sp. | reverse complement strand
TGGGATTGTACGCTGTTTTCCACCGCCTGCAGATTGATACAGCCGACTGTCGCGGCGATCGCAGCAAGGGAGAAGTAGCGTCCTCTAAAACCTTTGGCGAGTTTCATGATGTTTTCCTTTCATTATAAGATTGATACGACGTCCGGGCACTGGGCCGCTGAAGCTTGCCCCTCGCGGGGCAGACGGACCATCTTCGATATTCCGGGAACCGAAACATTTCTGCTTTTCCCACGCAACTGGGGCGAAGCCCGGCCGCCTGCGCTGGACGCCAGGCGGCTCCCGGAACCGGCTCCTCTTAAAGCGTTCTCTTCGCTTCCTGGAGGGCTGCGATCACTTCGTCGAGACTGTCTACGGGGATGTGGACTTTCCAGTCGGGTTCGTCACTGCTTTTATTGAGCCAAATGCCCACGCTGACAACGGGTTCGCTCTCCTCTCCGTAGGGTTCCCTGACCGTCGCGATGGTGATGATGCCGCTTTCTGTGTTTGCCAGAGGAATCTCTTTGATGATTTGGGACTCTTTCATTCGCTCTCCTTTGAGATGGGGTTGAACTGTTTCAGCATACGCGACAGCATCGCGTTGAGCTTGAGCCACCGCTTATGCTCCATGATGGGATAGCCGGCATACACCGTGCCACCTTTCAGGGATTTGGTAACCCCGGCTTTGGCAGCGATCGTACTGAAAGCACCGATAGTCAGATGCCCCATGGCACCGCTTTGGCCTCCCATGACAACATTGCGTTCCAAAATCGTCGAACCTGCAAGACCCACCTGTCCGGTCATGAGAGAGTGTTCCCCCACCACACAGTTATGAGCGATCTGGATCAGATTATCCAGTTTGGCACCTCGTTTGATGATCGTCGGTTCGATGGTACCCCGATCGATGGAGGTGTTGGAACCAATCTCCACGTCATCTTCGACGATCACGTTCCCCAGCTGGTAGAGCTTGATATGTTCACCCGTTTTCGTGTGGGCGAAACCATATCCGTCACTGCCGATGACTGTATTGGCATGTATGATGCAGCGTGCACCGATTCGGGTATCGTGATAGAGCACGACATTGGGGTAGAGAAGCGTGTCGTTGCCGATGGTGACACCGTCGCCGATGTAACACCCCGGCATGATCGTCACCCTGTCGCCAAGCACGACCTCTTTGCCGAAAGAGACATTCTCGGCGATGCGGCACTCCTCGCCGAATACCGGATCCGCACCCTCCGTTTTCATAGGTGCGGGTGCGAAGAGCCGGCTGGCGAGTGCCAATTTCAAATAGGGTTCCTCGTCGACCAGCGCGATGACTCCTTCCGGTACGTCTCCGGCATGTTTGGGCGCTATGATAACCGCACCCGCCTTCGTGGATTTGAGATCGTTCAGATACTTCGGATTGTCGAGAAAACTAAGCTGATCGGATTTGGCATTTTTCAGCGTTCCCAGTCCCGAAATCTCGATGTCGGCTCCATCGTAGGGAATGCCGATGGCATGAGCCAGTTCCCTCAGTCTCATTCACGCTCCATCGCCACGACACCACCGCGGACAATCTCCACAGGATGGAAGCGCTGGGCAGCTTCGATAAAGTGTTTGACCCGCTTCGGTTCATCGGCCACCATCGTGATGATATGCTGGCTGCTGACGTTGGCGATCCCTCCGTTGTAGGCTTCGCAGAGGGCCTGGATGTTGGCCAGCGACTCGTTGATCGGAAATTTCATCAGCACCATCTCTTTTTCGACCATCTCCTCATGTTCGATCACTTTATAGGTCGGAATGAGTTTGTGGAGCTGTTTGATGATCTGTTCGATGACCCGGACGTTTCCTCTCGTTTCGATGGTCAGGCGTGACATATTGCTCTCAGGAATCGGCGCAACCGTCAGGGTTTCGATATTGTATCCCCTTGCAGCGAAAAGACTCGTGATGCGGGCGAGGACACTGTGTTCGTTTTGTACGATTACGGAAATTACACGTCGTTCTATTTTCATCGTCAATCCTTGTATTCCAGCATCATATTGTAGAGCGTTCCGCCGCTCGGAACCATCGGAAGAACATTCTCTTCCCGATCCACAATGACATCAATCATCGCGACAACCCCTTTGTTGACCGCATCTTCCAGCGCCTCGTCGAAATCCTCCTTGGTCTCGACCCGATATCCGACTCCTCCACACGCTTCAGCCAGACGGACAAAATCCGGCTGGAAGCTGAGATCGGTTTCGGCATAGCGCTTGTCGTAAAAGAATGTCTGCCACTGACGCACCATACCGAGATAGTGGTTGTTGAGGATGATATTGACAACCGGCAGTCGGGCCTCCACTGCCGTCACCAGCTCCTGAATATTCATCAGAATCGAGCCATCCCCCGTGAAGTTGATACTCACCTTGTCGGGCATACCCCGTTTGACCCCCATCGCCGCAGGGAAGCCGAAGCCCATGGTTCCCAGTCCGCCGCTCGTAACAAGCTGACGCGGATAGCTGAAAGGATAGAACTGCGCCGTCCACATCTGGTGTTGCCCCACATCGGTGGAGACAACTGCCCTCTCACCCAGGATCTCTCCGACCCGTTTGATAACCCATTGGGGCTTGATCACTTTGTCACTGTCCTCGAATTGCATCGGATGGATTTCGTTGTAGCGTTTCAGAATGTTCCGCCATGCCTGGAAGCGGTCCGGATCGACACACTCCTTGACTTTCGGCATCATCACTTCCAATACCTCTTTGAGATCCCCGACGATCGGATAGTCCACATCGACCAGTTTGCCAATACTGCTGGGATCGATATCGACATGGATCACTTTTGCATGTTTGGCGAACTCGGAGAGTTTTCCCGTAACCCGGT
Source organism: Hydrogenimonas sp. (assembly GCF_029932565.1). GTDB lineage: Bacteria > Campylobacterota > Campylobacteria > Campylobacterales > Hydrogenimonadaceae > Hydrogenimonas. Next base: position 58,850 of record NZ_JAOZPV010000004.1, on the reverse strand, counting down.
CATCGAAACGGGGGCCCAGGGCGATCATCAGGTCCGCTTCGCTCATAGCCATGTTGGCCTGGTAGCTGCCGTGCATACCCACCATGCCCAGCAGCAGAGGATCGTCATGGCGCAGAGCTCCCCGGGCCATCAAAGTCTCCACAGCCGGAATCTGGGTCGTCTGGACAAATTCCCGGACCAGATCGGCACTGCCCGAACTGATGACACCACCGCCAAGATAGAAGACGGGACGTTTGGCATTGCAGATCGCTTCGGCTGCCTTTTTGATCTGGCGCACATTGCCTTTCGTCGTCGGACGGTAAGTCGGAAGATCGACATGGGTGGGATACTCGAACGTCGCCAACTCTGCCGTTACATCCTTGGGAATATCCACATGCACCGGCCCCGGTCGACCCGACGATGCGATGTAGAACGCCTCTTTCAGGATAAGGGGCAGCTCCTTGGCACTGCGGACGAGATAGTTGTGTTTGGTACAGGAGCGGCTGATACCTGTCGCATCGATCTCCTGAAAGGCGTCGGTTCCGATCATCGTGATCGGAACCTGCCCACTGATGACCACCATCGGCACCGAGTCCATATAGGCCGTGGCCAGTCCCGTTACGGCATTCGTAAAACCGGGGCCGCTGGTTACAAATGCAACACCCACTTTTCCGGTTGCCCGCGCGTAGCCGTCCGCCGCATGGACCGCTGCCTGCTCGTGACGGGTCAATATATGCCTGAAGTCGTTCTGCTTGTAGATTTCATCGTAAACGTTCATGATAGCGCCGCCAGGGTAGCCGAATACCGTATCGACCCCTTCCAGCTTCATCGCTTCGATCACCATCTGCGCGCCGGTCATCTCCATCGCCGCATCTCCTAAGGTTAGAAATTTGCTGATTATATCCCAGAGCACCTCTAAAAAGGCTGAAGATCGTTACGAGAAAGAAAATATTGGATTTCAAAAGCGGCAAGATGACAGATCGGACCATACGAAAACGGACCTCGCCACCTTTGTCATGCAGGTAAATGTTTTTCGGAAAACAGATCATTTATATCCAGGTTCCGACAGGCGGCAATCGCGACACCCTCTCTGAGTCCGTCATCGATAACGACAGCCTCTTCGAAGCCCAGCAGGCGGTAGAGATGATCAAAAATCAGAATGCCGGCCGCTATCAGATCTTCCCTGCCGACACCCACAAGCCTCTGCCTCTCTTCGTCTCCGAGGCTGAGGAGTCTTTCAAGCTGCGCATGGAGATCGTCGCGGTTCAATAGTGTCCCGTTGACTCTGCCCGCGTCATAGGTGGCATACTCCATTCCCAGCTTCATCGCGGCCACAGTCGTCGGCGTGCCTGCCGTCGCAACAAATATTTTCGGTTGGAATCCCCGGTGTCCGGCCATCTCGATATGTGAGCGCATCTCCCCCATCAGCGAGGGAAGTGCCTCCTCAATTCTGGCAAGTTCCCGGTAGCGCTGCGCGACCGTGACGATCCCGACAGGAAAACTTTCGATCAGAATGTTTCCCCGATCGAAAAAGACGATTTCGGTCGATCCGCCGCCAATGTCAGCCATGACGAAACGTTCGCTCTCCAAACGGAGTTTTTTGAGACGGGTTTTGACTGCAAGGAGTGTATATTTTGCCTCCTCTTCACCCGATATCACCCTGAAGCAGATACCGCTGCGACGATCGATCTCTTCAAGCACCTCCCCGGCATTCCCGGCGCGGCGAATCGCCTCGGTCGTGACGGCGACAATCTCTTCCGTTCCGTCGAGTCTCTCCCGCATCTCTTTCGCGGCCGCCACGATTCTATTCACCGCCTCTTTCGAAATTTTCCCGGTCTCCGTGATCCTGTCGGCCGTTCTGACGATCTTCTCATACTGCGCCAGCGGTTCAAGAGTTTCGCATGACAATGCCACCGCACGAAATGTATTGGACCCCAGGTCGACTGCGATCATACGATCGTCTCGGGCAATCCGATCGGATCGATTGTCCCGATCTCTTTGGCTTCAATCTCTTCGCCCATATCGCTCAGCCCATGATCCCTGAGCCACGCATCGAGTTCGTCATCCATACCGAAAAGGTCAAGATAGTTCCGGAGAGCCGGTGCCAGGCTGCCGGGTTCGCGCTCTGAAATGTTTTCGAGCTGTTCGAGATAGGCCTGCTTGAAGAGCGAAATGATTTTGACACGTTTCTGCGACAAATGGATGAAGGGATCAAACAGATTCTTCAGTCCTGCAACGTCGCCTTTCGATGCAGAGACTTCCGCACGTTTGACCACTTTCTGCCATGCCTCTTCGAGATTTTTGACGATCTGAGTCTCTTCGAGATAGGGATACTGCTCCAACATCCGATAAATCGCCTCGTAATTCTTCTCGGCAAAATAGCGCATCGCGGATGCATAAAGGTTCGCCTCTTCTTTCAGCTCCTCCGCCAGTTCGCGCTGATCGGGAAACTCTATCAACCTGGAAGCGAGCCGTGCCGTTTCGGCATAGTTCCCTCTCTCCAACTCCATCTTCGCCTTTTGCGTAATAGCCTCTGCCATGCGTTCGATTTTTCTGTACTCTTTCAGTTCACGAATCGCCGGATAGCGTTTGGCCAGCTCAATGGCTCCCTTGAAATCTTTTTTGACAACAAGTTTCATGAAGAGCTTGTAGATCTCTTTTTCGGCCAGAAGCGTCTGTATCAGAACACTTTTCCCCGAAATGCCGCGAAACGGTTTGAAAAGTTCTTTCACACGCTCCTCGCCTCCGTTTTGGAGGATGATTTTTTTCGCCTGCGAGAAGACCGCTTCCCACTCCTGCTCCATTCGTGCATAATAGCGATTGTGTTTGAGCATCGGATACTGCGCAGCGAGCGAATAGGCAAGCTGATATTTTCGGCTTTCGACGGCCGTTTTGAATCGTTCGAACTCTCTGTAATCATTCAGAAGCTGCTGCGTCAGAAGACGTTTCGAACTTTCGGCACTGAACGGTTCCAGGCGCTCTCTCGCTTCGTTGCGTCTCCCCTCTTCGAGCAGTTTGACTGCCTCTTCGCAGGCATCGTTCCACAACGCTTCGAGACGAATATAGGCACTGCTGTAGCGCAGCAGCGGATTCTCTTCGGCCAGTCGGTAGGCTTCGACAAGGTCGTCGGAGTCGATGGCCTCCTCCATCTTCGCGCTCTCTTTGAGCGGAGAGTTGAAGGTCACTTCTCCGTTTTCCAGACCCACGATGAGATAATTGCCCGATTTGGCATAGGCAATCTTTTTGATCGATTTGCTGTAGGAGAGATAGCGGAGTGAAAGCATCTCATACGTATTGAGATCATAGAGCGAAACGAGGCCGTTTTTGTCGGCTGCAAACAGAAATCTGTCATCGGGCGTCGTGCAGAACGATGTTACCTCGTCCAGCATTTTTTTGAGCCGTTTGACCACCTTGCTGTTGAAATAATCCCATACGACGATTTCTCCGCTTTTGTCGGCTGCCACAAGCCGATGGTCACTGATGAATTTGATCGTATTGATCGCACCGCCGTGCCCTCGGAGGCGGAAACTCTGGGAAAGCGACGAGATATTGGTCACCAGCACTTTGCGGTCGAAGCTTCCCGTCGCGATCCACTGTCCGTTGGGACTGAAATCGATCGCAGTGACGAAATCGGCATGGTGGGGGAGCGAAGCGATCATGCGTCCGGTCACCAGACTCCAGAGAAATGTCTTGCCATCCTGCCCACCGGTCGCGAGATATTCGTGTCTGTCACTGATACGGAGACTCTCCACATCTCCGTCATGGCGTTTGAAACGGTACAAAAGACGTTTGTGGATACCGCTGAAAACGGCCACCCCCTCTTTTTTGACAGCAAAGGCCACAAAACGTCCGTCGCGTGATACGTCACTGCCGTTGAGAAGATGGGGATCCTGCTGGATGGAGGTTTTGAAACCATCGAGAAGTTCGACCGGTCCGAGTTTGAAAAACCGGACCGTATTGTCGACATCGACAATGGCCACCCTCCGGCCTTCGACAGGCTTGATCGCGGTGATGGCACACTTGAACTGGAGCCTTTTTTCAACAATCATGGCGTCGTTCAGTGTTCCTCTTCAAAACGATACCCATAGTCGTGCAGCAGCCTTTTGATCAGCTGCTGATGCTCTTTGCCTTTCGTTTCCAGTGCAATCGACACGTAGGCATCACCGAATTTCAGATCGAGCGAAGTCCGGTCATAGCCGATCTGAACGATATTGGCCTGCGCATCTTTCAGAATTTCGGTCAGTTTCATCAGACTGCCGGGCTTGTCGACCAGCGTCACGACGAGTTTCATTTTCCGATAGGATTTCAACAAACCTTTTTCGATGATGACGGAGAGCATCGTCACATCGATATTCCCGCCGCTCAATACCGTGACGACCTTTGCATTCTCGGGCAGATCGAGGCGTCGGTGAAGCAGAGCTGCGACTCCGACGGCACCCGCACCTTCGACCACCAGCTTCTGTTTCTCCAGAAGGTAGAGAATCGCATTGGCGATTTCATCGTCGCTGACAAGCACAATATCGTCGACATAGCGGAGAATATAGGCAAGTGTCGTCGGCGAGGTATCACGTACGGCGATACCGTCGGCAATCGTTCTGACTCCCGTCGTATCGATCGGCTTTCTCGCATCGAACGAGAGTTTCATCGCCGGTGCACCTTCGGCAGCGACACCGATCACCTTGGTCCGGGGGGAGAGTACTTTGACCGCTGTAGCGATCCCACTGATAAGTCCCCCGCCGCCGACTGGAACAAGCAGTGCATCGGGGTACTCGCATCTGTCGAGGATTTCGAGTGCAATCGTTCCCTGTCCCGCAATCACCTGATCGTCCGCAAATGGGTGGATGAAGACACGTTTTTTCTCTTCCGCGAACTCTACCGCATACGCATACGCTTCATCGTAGTTTGTCCCCGAAAGCACGACCTCGGCACCATACGACTTGACACCGTCCACTTTTGTCAGCGGCGTCGTCTCCGGCATAATAATCGTGGCAGGGATATTGAAATATTTCGCTGCAAGGGCCACACCCTGTGCATGGTTGCCCGCACTCGCCGCTACGACACCTTTGGCACGCTCTTCGTCACTCAGCGATGCAATTTTGTTGAAAGCTCCACGGATCTTGAACGAACCGGTGGTCTGAAGATTCTCCTTCTTCAAATAGACTTCGAACCCGCTCGCCTCGCTCAGTTTCGGGGCATAGGAGAAGGGAGTGTCGACAGCTACTTTCCGTACCTGCTCATAGGCCGTTTGAATATCGTCCAGTCGAATCATGCGAGGTTTCTATGATCCACCATGGCGCAGCGGCTCTGCACCACTTTCATGCCGGCCTTTTTCGCCTCTTCCGCCGCGGCATTGTTCACAATCCCGGCTTGAAGCCAGACCACCTTCACATCACCCCGCTTTATGCATGCCTCGACAATCGGTCCGACGGCTGCCGGTTTTCTGAAAATATCCACCATATCGATTTGTCCGGGAATCTCTTTCAGCGAACGATAGACCTTCTCGCCCAGAATGGTCTCCTCTTTCGGATAAACCGGAATGATCTTGTATCCGACACTCTGAAGATACTTTGCAACCCGATGGCTGTCTTTTGTCGCATCGGGAGAGAGTCCGATCACCGCAATCGTTTTGACCTCTTTGAAAATATCCCGGATCTCGTCCGGATCGGCATTGATGGTTGGAAATTCACACTCCATAGTTCATCCTTTGTTTACAATTCTGACAATTTTTGCAACTGTCATTATGTACGTTAAATTGGGAAAAGTATAGCAAAAGAGGACTGAAATTCACGATGTGGAATCGGAATGACTTAACGGCACGGGGCCAATGCCCTGTCGGCTTTTCGGCGGCACACCTCGCAAAATCTGTATCCTTTGATGTCGGTTTCGGAAAGGGAGTTGGAAAAATGCATGACACAGTGCGGATCGGGACAATGCTCGAGCCCCAGTGTATGGCCGATTTCATGGACCGCTTCGGTTACGAGGCGTCGGAAAAACAGGTTCTCGTCTTCCACCATCCCGTAGAAACGGTTGGAGAGTCTGGCTGTAGAAATGACGGCGCAGCGGTATGCCGCCGATGCAAGACCGAAAACGAAATTGAGCTGACCTTCGTAGATGTCTTCATGGGTGATTCCGAGTACGATCTGGTTTTCCGCGGTTTTGCCCATGCAGGCGGCCCGCAGCAGCTCAAATGCCCTGTGCTGTCCTCTTTGGCTGTCAAAACTCCCCGCGGGAAGCGGTTCGGGCGAACTCCAGACCACCTCGAGAGAGAATATCTCTTCCAGCTTCAACGAGAGCGGGGATGCAAACCGCCACTCCCCTGCGAAAAAAGGGACAAGAAGTATGCTGCATGTACGATCCATCTCAATAGCCCATAAAATCCAACAATCTGTAGACAGCGAATGCCATCAGCCAGGCCAGCAGATTGGGATAGACCAGATAGAATCCCCGCCAGACCCACTGCGGAACCTCCACCCAGAAGGTACTCATGGCAGCGATGCAGGGCGAATAGATCATGATGATGACGATCAATGCGATCGCGGCCTTGAATGTAACATTTTCTCGGAGTCTCTGCAGAAGCGTGTTGCTCTTTTCATCCGCATCTCCCACTGCATAGAGCGTCGCGAGCGTCGAAACGACAACCTCTTTGGCTGCCAGTCCGGCTACCACCGCCACAGACATGCGCCAGTCGAATCCGATCGGATGGAAAACAGGTTCGAGCGTCTTGCCGATCTCTCCCAGATAACTCCGTTCGAGCACTTTGGAGATCATCTCGTTCTGCAGCTGCGCCTTCGCTTCCCCATCCTGTGTCATCTCGATTTTCTGCAGATAGCGGGCTTCGATTTCCGGCTGATGCGGGTATGTGCTTAAAAACCAGATGATCATCGAAGCCCCGGCGATGAACGTTCCGGCTTTTTTCAAAAAGAGCCTGGTTTTGATCCAGAGCTCCATTGCGAGCGCTTTCATCGAGGGGAAACGGTAGGGTGGCATCTCCATGACGAACGGTTCGGGCTCTCCCTTGAAAAGGAGTGTACGAAGGATTTTCGCGACAATCAGTCCGAGTATCGCACCGCTGATATAGATGATGAAAAGGATGTTTCCGGCCTGTGCCATCGGAAAAAATGCACCGATCAACAGCACATAGACCGGAAGTCTGGCGGAGCAGCTCATAAATCCGAGTATCAGCATCGTTATGATCCGATCGGTCGGATTTTTGAGCGTACGGGCAGCCATATATGCCGGTACGGTACAGCCGAAACCGCTGACAAGAGGAATGAACGCTTTCCCCTGCAGACCGAACTTCTTCATAAAGCCGTCGAGCAGAAACGCCGTTCTTGCCATGTAGCCGGTCTGCTCGAGCAGATTGATCCCCATAAAAAGAATCAGAATATTCGGCAGAAACATGATGATCGATCCGACAGCCGGAATCACGCCATCGGCCAGAACCGACTGGATCGCTCCGTCCGGAAGCACGGCTTTGACGAGATTCGACATTTCGGTGAAAGCCGCATCGATCATATCCATCGGTATCGATCCGACTTCGAACGTCAGCTGGAACAGAAGCCACATGAAAAAGAGGAAAATCGGCAGCCCGAAAACCGGATGGATCAGCAGTTTGTCGAGACGATCGGTCAACGTCACTTTTTTCTGCGGTTTCCGGACCGCTTCCATCACCAGCGCCTTCGAGAGCGCATAGCGGTCACCGCTCAGGACGTCGCTGGTGCTCTCTTCATCGTATTCCAGCTCAAGTTCGCGGTAGATCTTCCCGAGCATTTCATGCAGCTCGATGAAAATCGGCAGATCATGGATGATTTTGTATATATCTTCATCCCTGTCCAAAAGCCGGATTGCAATGAAACGGGCATACTCCGGATCCTTGAAATGGGGTGATTTGTGAAGGACTTTGACGATCCGGTTGACCTGCTCTTCGATCCGCTCATCGTAATAGAGTTTGTTTTTCGGTTTTTCACTTTCGTAGGTAACGATGATCTGATCGATGATTTCGTCGACCCCGCGATGCTCTTTCGCCGATGTCAGAACGACGGGAATCCCGAGAAGCTCTTCGAGCTTGTGTCTGTCAATCTCTCCACCCTGCTTTTCGATCTCGTCGATCATATTGACAACGAGAATCATCTTCTTCTGCATATCCATCAGCTGCATCGTAAAGATGAGATTGCGTGAGAGTGTATTGGCGTCGACGACATTGACTATCAGGTCGTAATCTTCTTCATAGAGGTATTTTTTGGCGACATGCTCCTCGGGCGTATAGGCATTGAGTGAATAGATGCCCGGCAGGTCGATAATCTCGATTTCGTAATCGCCTTTTTCGATAAAGACCTCTTTTTTTTCGACTGTCACACCGGAAAAATTTCCGACATGGAGTCTGGCTCCGGTCACCGAATTGATGATGGACGATTTACCGACATTCGGCTGTCCGGCCAGCGCGACCCTGATTTTTTTCACGTATCACACTCCTGCGACTCAATGAAAATCGATGCGGCCTCTTCCTCGCGCAACGCGATCTTGGTACCGTCACTCTCGACTTCCCAAGTCTGCTTGGCGAGGGTATGATCGAGAATTTTGATGTGACTCCCTTTGGCAAGCCCCAAAGAGAAGAGCCTCCCTTTGATCGGCTCCCGGGCACGAATCCGGGCAATCGTCCCTTCGCATCCGATTCTACATTTCGTAATCGGCTTCATCCTCTCCCTTTACGATGGCATCTACGCATAATTTGGCCAAATTATAGAGCAAAAAAATTTCAAAGTCAATCATGTTGATAATCATTTTCAATCTACACTCCGTTCCGATTCCCATTCGTTCACAATCGCTCCACGCCGTTTATGTTACAATTCCACAAATTTGCACATAGGGAGAGTTATGAAAAAGATAATCTTTGCCTCGTTGCTGCTCGTTTCAACCCTTCTGTTCGCCGAGGAGATGGAATACGCCGACGATATCGACGGAAAGGAGGCGGCACGGATGATCAAAGAGGAGAGTGCCATCCTGATCGACGTACGTGATCCCGTCGAATTTCTCTATGCCGGACATGCCGTCGGTTCGGTCAATATTCCCGTCTTTTTCGTACGGATCGATCTTCCTCCGCTCGACACCCGCCTGAAAGTGGCGAAAGTCGAAGAGAAAAACGGCAAAGCGGTACATGCCAAAAAGACCTACCGACCGATGATGGACGAAAATAAAAAATTTGTCGAGGAGGTCAGAAAACTTGCCAAAGGCAATACGCAGAAACCGATTGTCATTCTCTGCCGAAGCGGGGAACGTTCCGTCTATGCCGCCAACAAACTGGCAAAAAACGGATTTGAAAACGTCTACAATCTCGAAGGCGGATTCGTCTTCGACTGGAAAGCCGAAGGACTCCCCTCCGGCGGAGAATAAATTGCAAAGGATACCGAAATGATAAAAAAAAGTGTTCTAATCGCACTTCTGGGCATGGGTCTCTCCCTTCAGGCCGGCATTTTCGACGATGCCATGAAACAGGCAGAAAGCTATACACAAAGCAGCCAGAAAACAACGGAGACGGAGCAGGAATCTGCCGGCCTCCTTTCCGCACTTACAGGCAATCTTGGCATCACCGACAAACAGGCAGCGGGCGGTACGGCAGCGCTGATGAGCACGGCAGCCCAAAGCATGCCCCAGACCAACTATGCGGAACTGCTCAAAAGCGTACCGGGCCTCTCCTCACTGGTACAGGGCAACGAAACACTCGTCAACGGCGCCGCTCAGATGTTAGGCAACAGCGACATGGTTGGAAGTACTTTCAAAGCACTCGGCATGGATAGCGGCATGGTGGGAAAATTCGCCCCGGTTCTACTCGACTACATCAAACAATACGCCACGCCGGAGAATGTCAGCCTGCTGAAACAGGCGTGGAGTGCATTCCTTTAGTGAAACGTTGAAAACTAAAAACTAAAAGTTTAGGAGGCGGCTTTGTCGCTTCCATCTTTCCTGATTTTTTCATTCAAAATAAAAAGCGAGCATAGCGCAGCTTCCCCAACTTTTCACTATTAACTTTTCACTAAAACGACTCCCGCCTCCATATGCTCCGTATAGGGAAACTGGTCGAAAAGTGCCGCATCCATCACCCTGTGGGTCTGCGTCAGTCTATCCAGGTCCCGTGTCAAGGTTTCGGGATTGCAGGAGATATAGATGATCGTGTCGAAACGCGAAATGAGCTTGCGGGTCCCTTCGTCAAGCCCTGCCCGGGGCGGATCGACCAGTACGGTTCCGATATTGTAATCGGAAAGATCCACCTCTTTCAGCCGTGTGAACTGCCGTTTCCCCTCCAGTGCTTCGGTAAACTCTTCGCTGCTCATCCGTACAAACGTGATGTTTGTAACGCCGTTGAGTTTACAGTTTTCAAGAGCCGCCTTGATGGAGCGTTTGGAGATTTCGGTGGCGATCACCTTCTCAAAAAGCGTCGAAAGGGGGATCGTGAAGTTGCCGGCGCCGGCGTAGAGTTCGCAAAAATCCCCTTCCCCGAACCGGGAAACCTGCCGCATCGCCCATTCGACCATTTTGACGTTGACGAGAGGGTTGGGCTGGGTGAAACTCTGCTCGTATTGGCGGTAATGCCAGGTGTGTCCGGCGATGTCGAGCGATTCCGTCACGAACTCTTCATCCAGTACAATCTTCTGCTTCCGGCTGCGGCCGATGATTTTAATACCAAGCTCCACCTGCAACTTTCGCGCACGCTCCTCCCATACCGCATCCAATCTGCGATGGTAGAGCATCGTTACCAAAATCTCATCGGTAGTTGCAGAGAGAAACTCGATGCCGAAAAGTTTGCGCGAAAGTTCCTTCTCTTCATTGATGAGATCCATCAGTTTCCACATCCGTTTCGCGATCGGCTCGGCCACCATGTTGCACTCTTCCAGCACCACGAACCGCTTTTTGTCCAGGTGTCGCATCGCGTAGTGACAGCCGGTATCATCGTGGAAGATCTTGAATTCCGCGCGGGCACGGTAATGGGCGTCGGGAGAAGGGAACGGCGTGATCGCGGCCCGGTAGAAAGGTTCCAGCATGGCGCTGAGCCGCCCCATCTTCCCGGCCAGCTGCGCCGCATAACTCTTCTCGTAAAGCGAACAGCTTCCACATGCCCCAAAATGCTTACAATGCATCAAACATATCTCCGAATGACCAATGACAGTGTGCGCAGCACACGAAATGACCAGCGCCCACAGGGTGCGAAATGACCGAGTTTCAAATGTTTCATTTGAAACTCTCTACCAGATTGCCGACGAGCAGATGCCATCCGTCCACCAACACAAAAATCAGGATTTTGAAAGGGAGCGATATCATGACCGGCGGCAGCATCATCATACCCATACTCATCAGGACCGAACTGACAACCATATCGATGACGAGAAAGGGAAGGAAGATCAGAAAACCTATCTCGAACGCCGTCTTGAGTTCGCTGATCATGAATGCCGGCAGGAGGATCGGCAATGTCACCTCCTCTTCGGTGGTCGGATTCGGGAGGTTCCGGATACGGTAAAAGAGGGCAAGATCCGATTCGCGGGTATTCCGAAGCATGAAACTTTTAAAAGGTTTGACCGCTTCGTCATAGGCCACTTCATATCCGATCTTCTTGTCCATGTAGGGTTGGATGCCCTTCTCGTACGCCTCTTTTCCCATCGGTTCCATGATGAAAAGGGTCAGTACCAGTGCCAGAGTAACCAGAAGCTGCGTCGGCGGCGTCTGCTGGGTACCGAGCGCCTGCCGCAGAAAGGCGAAGACGACGATGAGCCGAAGGAAACTCGTCATCACGAGAATCAGGGAAGGTGCCAGAACGAGAAGTGTCAGAACGATAATGATGTTGAGCGTATTGACGAGATCCTTCGGTTCCGCCGGTGCGCTCATCGTCAGATTGACAGTTGGCACATCGACCGCACCGAAAAGAGGCAAAAGCAAAAAAGGGAGGCTTGCAAACAGCAGTTTCGGCATCAATTTCATTCGACTATTTTAGCCTATTCAGGCTTTAAACCAGCATCAAGAATCGATTTTCTCGCTTTGCCTTCCAATTCCGGTTCATTCGAGAAGAAGTAGAGGTCGACCCGCCTGTTTTTGGCCCGGCCTTCGGGTGTCGCATTGGTTGCGATCGGTTTGAACTCGGCATTGCCGCATGCCGAAAGGCGTTTGGGATCGACCCCGTCTTTGATGAGTTCTTTCACCACGGAGACGGCACGCGCTGCAGAGAGTTCCCAGTTGTCCCGGAACGGGCTGCTGGGACCGGGCCGCGTGTTGTCGGTATGGCCGCGGACATTTACCAGAAGCGTATTGGGAAGTCTGTCGATAATCATTGCGATCCGTTTCAGAAACAGAATCGCATCCATGTTTTCGATTTTCGCCTCTTCCGGCCTGAAAAGAAGTTCGGCAGGCAGACGGAGCAGAAATCCTTTCTCCGACTCTTCCAGCGCGACGGGCGTAGCACCCTGGCTCATCATGATTTCGTTCATCTCGTTTTTCAGAGAAACCATCTGCATCCACATTTTGCTGATCTGGTCCGCCATCTGCGACTGGCTCTGCTGCGACGTCTCTATCTCGGTCGGAGAAGTGGCGGCGGCCCCGCCCCCCGTACCGCTCTCCATACGGCGTTCCTGCAACTCCGACCGCTCGCCTCCTTCCAGTACGCTGAGCGCACCCGCCAACGATCCGATCGCCTCTTCGAGTTTTTTCGCATCCATCGTCGACATCGAAAGAAGGAGTACGAAAAAACAGAGCAGCAGACTCATCAGATCTCCGAATGCCGCCAGCCAGCCAGGCATACATTTCGGACATTCCGGACACTTCTGTTTCGCCATCTATGAAGACCTATTCAAATTGACTGATCCGCTCGTTCGGAGGTAGGAATGAGAGAAGTTTCGCTTCGAGTGTGCGGGGGTTGTCCCCGGCCTGAATCGACATGATTCCTTCGAGGATGATGGTTTTGACGAGGTTCTCGTCGGCATCACGGATATTGAGGATATTCGCGATGGGCGTACCGAAGATGTTTCCGATCATCGCGCCATACATCGTCGTAAGCAACGCGACCGCCATCGAAGGTCCGATCGCACTCGGATCGGACATGTTCAAAAGCATCGCGACCAGACCGATCAGGGTACCGATCATACCCATCGCACCGGCCAGACCCGCCCACTGATCGAAAATGGCCGCATTCGCTTTGTGGCGTTCGCTCGTCTGTTCCATTTCGATCTCCAGGAGTTCGCGAATCGTGTCGGGCTCGTTTCCGTCGACCGCCATGGAGAGGCCCTTCTTCAAAAATTCGTTCTCTTCGTTGTTGGCGGCCGCCTCGAGCGACAAAATGCCGTCACGTCGTGCCTGCGTCGAATATTCGACCAGTTTTTTGATCAGCTCCGCCACATTCTCCTGCGGCGGTTTGATGGCGATCATGAAGATTTTGACAAAATTCTTCATCTGCTCCATTTTGAACGCCACCAGCAGCGCCCCGATGGAACCCCCGATGACAATCAAGACGGAGGGGATGTCGATATAGGCACCGACACCGACCCCCATGGCCATCGCACCGAACAGCAGGCCAAGAATCAATACCAAACCGATGACACTACCTAAGTCCATCGACACTCCTGATTTTCATAAAAAATTTTTTTCTTTGTTTACCGCCACGGCTCTTTGTTGTTTTGACCAATGGCATCGTGCTATAAATCGGCAATTTGAAAATAATGCTAAACGACAGGTACCGATGGAATGCAGTCCAATATCGAAATCGTCGCCAAAATTTGGTACATTTTAATCTTTATTGCGTTAAAATCACCTAAAATTCAATGTTCTTGCGTAAGGTAAACCATGTCTCTATCTGTGATCATTCTCGCAGCCGGTCAGGGCACGCGAATGAAATCCGATCTTCCGAAAGTTCTGCACCCGATCAGCGGTCTGCCGATGCTGCACTACGCTATCAGGGCGGCCCAGGCTCTCAGCGACGACATCACCGTCGTTCTCTATCATCAGGCCGACCGGATCAAAGATGCCATCACGGCTTCGTTCGAAGGTATCGCATTCAAAATTCAGGATCATTCAAACTATCCGGGAACGGGCGGCGCCGTCATGGATATCGAAACGGACCATGACCGAATTCTCGTACTGAACGGCGATATGCCGCTCGTTACCGCCGAAGCACTCGAACCACTGGTAAACAGCGATGCCGATATCGTCATGAGTGTTTTCGATCTCGAAAACCCTTCCGGATACGGCAGAGTCGTCGTTGAAAACGGAGAGGTCCAGGCGATTGTCGAAGAGAAAGACTGTACCGAGGAGCAGAAACGCATCAAGACCGTCAATGCCGGCGTCTATGTATTCAGAAAAGAGATCATGGAACGCTATCTTCCTCTCCTTTCCAACGAAAACGCCCAGGCTGAATACTATCTGACCGATATCGTCAAAATGGCGCGTGATGAAGGGAGACACATCATTCCGGTCTGGGTCGAAGAGGAGGCGTTCAAAGGGGTCAATTCGCGGTTCGACCTCGCCCACGCCGAAGAGATCATGCAGAATCGGATCAAAGAGAGATGGATGCGTGCCGGCGTCACGATGCATCTGCCTCGGACCATCTACATCGACTCCCGTGCGACATTTCATGGTGACTGCACCCTCGACAACGGTGTCACGATTCACGGCGAAACGATCATCACATCGAGCCATATCAGATCGCACACCGTTGTCGAAGAGGCCGACATACGGCATTCGAGCTGCGGTCCGATGGCACGCATACGGCCCGGGAGCATTCTCGAAGATACCCATATCGGCAATTTTGTCGAAGTCAAAAAATCACACCTCAAAGGGGTCAAAGCGGGCCATCTCAGCTATCTCGGCGATGCGGAAATCGGCGAGGGGACCAACATCGGCGCCGGCACCATCACCTGCAATTACGACGGTGTGAAAAAATACAAGACGAAAATCGGGAAAAATGTATTTGTCGGCAGCGACACGCAGTTGGTCGCACCCGTCACGATCGAAGACAATGTGATGATAGCGGCCGGAACGACCGTGACCGACGATGTGGGGGAAGGATCGTTGGCCATCTCCCGCACGCCGCAAAAGATCGTCGCCAACTTTTTCCATCGATTTTTCAAAACAGGAAAGAGATAACCGATGCTTGAGCAGGTGCGCCTCGACGGCAAAAAAATTCTCATTGGTGTGACAGGAAGCATAGCCGCCTACAAAGCATGCGAGCTGGTGCGTCTCTATGTAAAGGCGGGGGCGGATATTCGTATCGTCATGACCGAATCGTCCAAACGATTCGTCTCCCCACTGACATTCGAAGCGCTCGGCAACTGCGCCGTTTTACACGAAGAGACCGAAAGCTGGGCAAACGACATCAACCACATCGCGCTGGGAGATTGGGCCGATCTGTTTGTTATCGCACCGGCCAGTGCCAACACGATCAACAAGATGGCGGCGGGCATCGCCGACAATCTGCTGCTCCAGACCGCCCTCGCCTTTCCGAAAATGATGCTCCTGGCACCGGCAGCCAACACACGCATGATCGAACATCCGATTACGGTCGCCAACATGAAAAGATTGGCCCTGCACCATATCGAGACGGTCGAACCTCAAACCAAAATGCTGGCCTGCAATACGGTCGGCAAAGGGGCGATGGCGGAACCGGAAACGATTTTCGCGGCATCTCTCAAGCATCTTTTCGAAGATACGTATTGGAAACAGCGCCGCGTCGTCGTAACGGGAGGCGGCACGATCGAAAAAATCGACGAAGTCCGCTATCTCTCCAACTTTTCGAGCGGCAAGATGGCCGAAGCGCTCGTCACGGCACTCTATGCCAGAGGTGCCGATGTCTGTTACATCACGACACGGGAACCGCAAAGCATTCCGCCGGTTCATGTTATCAAAGTCGAAAGTGCCCGTGAAATGCTGGAGTATACACAGGATGCCCTGCGTGTGGCGAAAAAAGGGGTGCTGAGCAAGCCCTCTTTCCACTCCGAATCGAACCAGCCAGAGCTGATCCGGAAAACACCATGGCTCTTCATGACCGCGGCAGTCGGTGACTATCGTCCCGCCTATCCGCAGCAGGGAAAACTCAAAAAAGAGACGCTCGGCGAAACATGGCAGCTTGAACTGGTCAAAAATCCGGATATTCTGAAAGAACTGGATAGAAGCGGCGTGAAAACCGTTGCATTCAAAGCGGAAATGGATCCGGAAAGGGGGTTGGAACATGCCCAGCGGACTCTAGTCGAAAAAGGGGTCGACGCCGTGGCGCTGAACATGCTTCGCGACAGCAAAAGTTTCGGCAGCGACACCAACGCCATCACACTCATTACTGCTGATGGCCGCATCGAGATCCCCCAGGCCAACAAAACCGATATCGCCTTTTCCATGCTGGAGAGTCTCAAAGATATATGATTTTCGGACTCACTCCCGTCAAGGCGACCCAGGCGCTTCTTGGCAAACTGGCTGCCATCGAAATGAACGCACTCCTGCAGATCGGTATCAAAGTGCTCGAGAAACAGGATTCGCAGCACTTTCTTATCCAGATGGGACGGCACACGTTCACGACCAAAAGCGAGACACCGCTTGAACCCGGAAGGGACTACTGGGTCGAAATGGCGCAGACACGCGAAGGCATCGTTCACCTCAAACGGCTCCACCCCAAACCGCATATGCTCCAGAAACATTTCCCGGAACATTTCGGGTCTGACTTTTTGGAACGGTTGACTGAAAAACCGGATCCATCCACCCATTTGAAAGAGCAGCTGCTGCAGAACATGGCGTCGGCAGGCAGCAAAGAGCAGTTTCAGAATCTGACACAGCTTCTTCTCTCGCTGCATCAGGGCATCGTGACACTGCCGATAGAGGAGCGGGGGAAAAAGATGCTTCTGCAGATGAGGAAGAAGAAAAAACGCGAAGGTTTAAACCAAAACAGTGTAGAATTTTACGCAGCGATGAACAATCTGGGCCCCATTGAGGGAACGATACACCGTACGGAACATCGTCAGCTCCTGAAGCTCGAACTCTTCTATCCCAAAAGTCTTGTACTTCTGGAGAGAGAGAAAGAGCATCTCAACGGATTTGACCAAATCGAGATCCGACTGAAAACGGAATCCATTGAACCCTTTTGGGACGGTGCACAGCCCGGACTGCTGGATATCAAAGGTTGAGATGCAGATGAGTAATATTGCAAGACATATCGCCATCATCATGGATGGCAACGGACGCTGGGCCAACGAACGCGGCCTCAAGCGTGTCAAAGGGCATGAGCGTGGTGCCGAAGCGGTCCGCACCATTACGACATATGCCTCAAACCATCCGGAAATCGATGTGTTGACCCTCTATGCATTCAGTACCGAAAACTGGAAACGGCCGAAAATGGAAGTCGACTTTCTGATGCGCTTGCTGAACAACTATCTCAAAAACGAGATGGAAACCTACATCCGGCACCAGATCCGATTCGAAACGATCGGCGATATCAGCCGATTTTCCTCCGCATTACAGGATCGGATCGCAAAAACCAAAGAGGCGACGAAACGATTCAGCAAGCTGACGCAGGTACTGGCCCTGAATTACGGATCGCAGGACGAAATCGCCCGGGCAGCACGCACGATGTGCGATCGTGGAGAGAGCATCACGGTCGAATCGCTCGAAAAGCGTATCGAAAGTTCGAAATTCGGCCCGGTGGACATTCTGATCCGCACCGGCGGCGAACAGCGCCTCTCCAATTTCCTTCTCTGGCAGTCGGCCTATGCCGAACTTTTCTTTACGCCGACACTCTGGCCCGATTTCAATCCGGACGAACTCGAACGTATCATCGAGGAATTCAAGAAGCGCCAACGCCGCTTCGGAGGTATATAATGGCTCTTCTTTTCGCACTGTTTGTCGGTCTGGCCATCGGATCGTTTCTCAATGTTCTGATCGTCAGGATTCCCAAAGGCGAAAACGTGGCTTTTCCGCCATCCCACTGTCCCGTCTGTGACAACGCTCTGAAGTGGTGGCACAACATCCCTCTCGTGTCGTGGATTCTGCTGAAAGGAAAATGCGCCTACTGCCAGAGTCCTATCAGCCGCCTCTATCCCACAGTGGAATTGATCACGGGATTGCTCTTCCTGATACTCGCCATGAAACTGGGACTGACCGCAGAATGGTTCGTTGCATCGTTGGTTTTCTCCCTTCTGCTGGCACTTTCGGTCATCGATTTCGAATATTATGCCGTTCCCGATTCGCTGAACTTTACCGCATTGGGACTGGCCCTTCTTCTGCCTCTCTTCATTTTCGGATGGGACTGGGCGACCGATGGCCTGAAAGATTTTTCCTGGTATCAGGAGATGCTGGTGACACGGTTCAAGGATGCCGCAATCATGGCGGCTTCTTTCTTCGCGCTTGGCCTCTTCGTCAAATTGCTGATCAAAAAAGATGCACTTGGAGAGGCCGATATCATCATCGCCGGTACGATGGGCGCCATGCTCGGGTTTCCCCTCGTCCTGGTCGCCATCTACGTTTCGGCCCTCCTCGCCATCGTGCCGGCTCTTTTTGCGCGTGGCCACATGGTGCCGTTTGTCCCTTTTCTCGCTCTCGGCACGTGGATCACCTATATCTTTTCCGATACCTTTATGAGATGGTGGAGCCTGCTCTATGCGTAACATTTCGGGATACCTCATCAGAAGTTTCAGCGCTCTCTTCTTCTCGATCTTTCTTCCGATTATCGCGATCGGCTCGCTGATTCTTTTTGTCCGTATCGCGAAAATCACCGAAGTGACGCAGATGAGCTTTTCGGAGATGCTTCTGATGTACAGCTATTTTCTGCCCACCATCCTTTTCTACACCCTGCCCATCACCTTTTTCGCGGCGCTGACACTGACGATGGTGAAGCTCTCCAACGACTTCGAAAACATCGTTCTCTTCTCCTTCGGCATTTCTCCCCACAAACTGCTGCGCTTCTTCGCTCCGGTTACGTTCATGATCGTGGGTCTGCTTCTGCTTCTTTCTCTGGCACTCATCCCGATCACAAAACAGCTGATCAAATCGTTCATCAGCTACAAGAGTGTCCATGCCGTTCTCAATGTCGAACCAAGTCAGTTCGGCCAGAAATTTGGCGACTGGCTCGTCTTTCTGGAGTCGAAAGACGATGAAGGGAGACTTCACAATATCGTTCTCTACAATGCATCCAATCCGAAAGAGGAGCAGATTCTCATTGCAAAATCCGGCAGTTTCGTCAACGAAAACGGTATCATCGGACTACAACTCGAAAGGGGTGAGGCCTACCGCATTCAGCACGATGCAATGGATCAGATCAATTTCAAAACGATGAAAATCTACGACACATCGACCCATGAACCCTTTACCTATCGCAATCTGACCGAATACTGGTTCATGGCGATAACCGACAGCAAACGGTTGAAAGATTTCATCGTCTTCATTGCCGTCAGTCTCTTTCCGCTCATTACACTCTTTTATGCGATGAGTTACGGTATTCTGCACCCGAGATACCACAAAAATCACTCCTATTTGGCCATTTTCAGTGTGACAATCATCTATTACGGTATCATCTCCGCCATCGCGAAAATCTCTCCAATGGGCTCCATGGCATTTTTGGCGCTCTTTTTGGTTACAGGTGCCCTGCTCTTCTATATTACCGTTCAAAAAAGGTTCTAGAGATCGATATGCGCGTCAAAGCGGTTCTGGCCTACGATGGCTCGGCTTTTTACGGATTTCAGTCCCAGACGACAACATCCAAAACCGTAGCAGGCGCATTGAGACGGAGTGCCGAGCGGCTGGGCATCCACTCTCCCATTGTCGGCAGCGGCCGTACAGACCGGGGCGTACATGCCACCGGGCAGATTATCCATTTCGACCTCCCCTCCCACTGGCAAAACGATCTGACAAAACTCAAAACGATGTTCAACCGCCTTCTGAAGCCTCACATCCAGATCAAAACCGTCACACCTGTCGACGATGCGTTTCATGCGCGCTTCGACGCCAAAAAACGCATCTACCGATACGTTCTGAAAGAGAGGCAGCCGTCACCTTTCGAGATGCCATACTGCCTGCATGTACCGGATATCGATGCACAACGCCTCCAAAACACTCTGAAGCAGTTCGAAGGAACCCACGACTTCGCGCTCTTTCACAAGAAAGGCAGCGACCCCGGCTCGATGGTGCGCACCATCTACCAAACCCGTGTTGCTACCTTTCGCGGCTACACCCTCCTCTACCTCGAAGCGGACGGATTCCTGCGTTCCCAGGTCCGTATGATCACCGCTGCCGCCCTCCAGGCGATGCGGGGTGAACTGAACCTGCAGCAGATAAAAGAACAGTTAAAGGGAAGGAAACAGCACACCACTCTGCTAGCGGAACCCCAGGGGCTCTATCTGGCAAGGGTCATCTATTGAGTGAAGAACGAAAGTGAAAAATTTAGAAAAATCGTTCTGCTCTATCCAATTCGACATCTTCACACTCTAACACTCCCACAAAGCCGCATAGCGGCGATCACACACTCCCACACTCTAACGATTTATCGCATCGCGAAGCGCGCGGCAGGCTTCCACCGTTCAATGACGACAACCGGCCTCTTTTTCGGATCGAGCCATTTCACCAGGGCCTCGAGTTTCTCTTTCGTCATCGCGATACACCCGGCCGTCGGGCTGTTACCGTTGGCGATATGCAGAAAGATGCATGACCCTCTGCCCGGTTCGTGTTGGGTGTTGTAGCCGAGTGTGACGACGATGTCGTAGAGGCCGTCTTCCCGATACATCTCTTCGAAACTGCCGAAATCCTTCACGATGCGGGAACGGTCGACAATGCGATTGTAATAACGGGATGCCGCATCGTCGACGCATATCAGTTTTCTGTCGGCAGTCAGGAAAAACGGCATAGGCGTCTCGACCATCCGGTTACCGTAGACCTCTCCCAATCCGAATATGCCTGTGGGTGTTCTGCCGTCTCCCTCTCTCTCTTTTCCCAGGCCGTTTCTGCCAATGACGACACGCCACGATGCGCCCACCTGTTTCCATCCGCTCCCATCCTTTTCGAACCGTGCCATCTTTGCAGCATGTCCCGTCGCATCGAAAACTTTGACCATCTGCCGGCTCTTCACGGGAATGGTCTTCAATTCATCGGCACCGAACGTCAAAATTGATAAAATACTCCAAAGGAGAATCAGTGCAGGAAAGTTACGGCATCTACTCATTGCTCCCTCCGCTTATTGCAATCGTTCTCGCCATTATATCGCGAAACGTCATCGTCTCACTTTTCATCGGTGTTCTTTCGGGCTACCTGATTATCGAACATAACGTTCTGACAGCTCTTCTGGAGACGGCAAAAGGTATTCTGGCGCTTTTTGAAAAGGGGTGGGTCGTCAAAACCCTTGTTTTTGCCGTTTTCGTCGGTTCCATTATCGAACTGATCCAGCGAAGCGGCGGTGTCGACGGCTTTGTGGACTTTCTGCAAAGACGCAAGAAAGTGATCACGACAAAAAGGGATGCGGAACTGCTGCCATTTTTCGTAGGGCTCGCCATCTTCATCGAATCCTCCATCACCTCGCTGATCGCCGGCACCGTTTCGAGACCCCTGACCGACAAATTCGAAACCTCGAGAGAGAAGCTCGCCTATATCTGCGACTCGACAGCCGCTCCGGTCTGCACGATGTTTCCCCTCAACGCCTGGGGAGCGCTGCTTCTCGGACTCATCGGTTCGCAGATCGAAGCGGGCATCATAACGGCCGAACCCCTCGAACTGCTTGGAGAGGCGCTGCTTTTCAATTTCTACGCCTTCTTCTCGATTCTTCTTGTGCTCTATACGATCCTCAAAGGGATAGACTTTCCCGCCTATACACGCATCGACCCGCCCGATTTCCGTCTGCCGGAGGGCAAAGGCGATATCTACGCGCTGATCGTTCCGATCGCGTCCCTGCTGCTTCTTGTCTTCGTGTTTCTCTACATTACCGGCGGCGGCAACATGCTCAAGGGAAGCGGTTCCACATCGGTATTCGCCGCCGTTCTGGGATCCATCGTTCTCTCCAGCATCTATTATCTGATCAAAAAAAGCATGCCGGCAAACGAGATTCTGCCTGCTATCCTTCGCGGTGCGAAAACGATGATTCCGATCGCCGCCATTTTGATATTCGCATTTGCGATCGGCGACGTGACCGTCAAAATGGGTACCGGAATCTATATGGCCCATTTCGCCAACGCCATTCTTCATCCTGCACTTCTGCCGGCGGGCATCTTTCTGCTTTCGGCTCTCATCGCCTTTTCGACAGGGACCAGCTGGGGAACCTTTTCCATCATGATGCCCATCGCCATCACGATGGCGGCTGGCATGGATGCCGATACAATGGCCATCATGCCCCTGGCAATCGCCGCCGTCGTCTCGGGCGGTGTCTTCGGCGACCACGCCTCCCCCATATCCGACACCACCATCATCGCCGCGATGGCGGCGGGCTGTGATCTGATCGCCCATGTCAAAACGCAGCTTCCATGGGCGCTCCTGGCAGCTCTGTTGGCACTCCTCTTTTTCCTCGCTTTTGGCTTCATCATGGCATAATGATCATATTGGAACCCATCTCAAGGAGTCATATCTCATGAAAATCGTGAAAATCTTGCTGCTGTTCATAACTCTGCTCTTTGCCACATCCTCTGCCTTAGCCGCCAAATATACCGGATTCAAAGAACCGGCAAAGGGAGAGTGGGCCATTCTCGTGATGAATCTGGAAAAGGGAAGAGAGATGGAGGAAAAGATGGTCTATCTTGGTGAAGCGATGATGAACGGAAAAACCGTTTACGGTGTCGAAGCCAGAATCCATCTGCCGCAGCAGCAAAGAACCATGATTTCCCAGTTCTGGACAGACAAAAAGACGAACGAAGAGATGAAATTTGTCATGAAACAGGGAGAACAGCTGATGTGCATGTCGGCTTCCATGCCCGGTATGACGGATGAAAATTCCAAACCCATGACGAAAACACCCGATGAATTCAGCCCCGACAAACCGGTACTGCGCTACGACACCTATACGACACCCACTGGGAAAAAAGTGCATGTAGCCGTTTTCAAATCGGATGAGGGAGAGGTATGGGTGAGCAGTGACACGCCTTTCGGCATTGTCAGGATGGTCAAAAACGGCAAAGATCTCATCTATCTGAAAGATTTCGGAAGCGGGGAAAAACCGCTCATTCCCGTCTCGGATGCTGTCGGTTGCAAAGCGATGGATTTAGGACAGATGTTCGGAGGATTCGGCGGAAATTAGCATCAAACGCTAACGTAGCTTCGGCTGTGCCCTGCGCTTTTCGCCCCGCCATCGCACCGTTTGCCTGCCCTTCCCGTCTATAGGGGCTTTTGAGATGGGTTCTAAAAGGATTGCATTTTCAGATCGTCCGACCAGAAAAAGTCGATCCACTCGTCCTCAATCGATTTGAGCCAATAGTCGGGTTCGACGATCGATTTGTCGGGTTTGTAGAAAAGTGTCGCCGTTTTGAAAGTTTTGCCGGGATAGCGTGATGTCAATGTTTCCGTCACCGCTTTGAGCGTCTCGCCGCTGTCGGCGATATCATCGACAATCAATACATTTCGGCAGGTGGTCAGATCCGGGACGTTGAAAATTTTCACCTTTTCGAGCTTCCGTGTATCGTTGTAACCGATGGAATTGATGACGAAAACGTTGCGGATACCCCAGTACTCACCCAGGAGATGCGCCATCGTCATGCCACCCCGGGCGATGGCAACGATCGCATCGAACCGTTCCGGAATAGAATCGGCAAGGGCGTGCAGATCTTTCGCGAAAGTTTCGTAATCGTACCGGACCCGTTTCATCACCACACCTTCAATTCGTTGTAGAGGCTGTCCCGTTCGACAGGAATGAAACCGCTGTCTTTGATCAGGTGGACGAATTCCGATAAAGGCATGCCATGGGCGCTTTGGGCACCTGCCGCCGCCTGAATCGATTCCCGCTCGATCGTGCCGTCGAGATCGTTGGCTCCGTACTCCTGGGCGATCAGCGCCAGATTGATCGTCGCCGTCACCCAGTAGGCTTTGAGATTGGGAATGTTGTCGAGCACGATGCGGCTGACCGCCATCGTCTTCAGAATCTCCTGGCCAGTCGGAAACTCCTCGACTTTGAGGTAGTTGTTCTCTTTCTGGTAGACGAGCGGAATGAAACAGTTGAACCCGCCCGTCTCGTCCTGCAGATCGCGGAGGCGCAGCATATGGTCGATGCGGTGCGCACGTGTCTCGACATGGCCGAATAGCATCGTGGCATTGGATTTTTTCCCGCGCTGGTGCCACTTTCTGTGAATGTCGAGCCACCCTTCGCTGCTTACTTTTCCCTTGCAGATATAGTCGCGGACCTCTTCGTCGAAAATCTCGGCGCCGCCGCCCGGCATCGAATCGACACCGTTTTCGACCATCCGGTCCAGCACTTCGTCGATGGTGAGACCGTACTCTTCGGCCAGAAAGTTGATCTCCGCCGCCGTCAGAGCCTTGACGTGAATATCGGGAAGCTCCTTTTTGATCGCCTTGAACATTCCCAGGTACCACTCGAGACCCGCTTCCGGATTGTGCGCCGAGACGATATGGACCTCCTTGCCTCCCTTTTCCCATGTATGCTTCGCGATGGCGACAATCTCTTCGATCGGCATCGTATAGGGATTCGGGTTTTTCCGGCTGGCACTGTAGGCACAGAATTTGCAGATATCTTTGCAGACGTTGGTGGGATTGATATGGCGGTTGATATTGAAATAGGTTTTCTTTCCGTGCAGCGCCTTTCGTCTCTCGTCGGCCAGTTCGCCCAGAGTGAAAAGGTCGAGTTCATAGAGTTTCAGGGCATCGTCGAGCCCGATGCGCTTACCGCTTTTCACTTTTTCCACAACGTCCATACCATCATCCCGTAAAAATTTTTCGGTATTATACCTTGATTGGGGTAAAACGTGAATCGTGAGTCGGAAAGATCCCAATTTGCCGCTCCCCATTCACGATTTTCGATTCCCGCGTCACCAAAAAGGAGGGTTTTTGGATCTGAACATTGCCATCGAAGAGCTCCTCGACAAGGATGCACCCGATTTCGAAATCTCGAAGCTTCTGAAACAGGCGATAAAAGA
Organism: Hydrogenimonas sp.; assembly: GCF_029932565.1. Classification (GTDB taxonomy): domain Bacteria; phylum Campylobacterota; class Campylobacteria; order Campylobacterales; family Hydrogenimonadaceae; genus Hydrogenimonas. The sequence continues at coordinate 33,807 of NZ_JAOZPV010000004.1, read as the reverse complement.
GTACCTCGACAATCTCGAAGAGATCTTCAAAGAGACCCAGGGAAAAGCCTTCCTTGTCCACCATACACGCAAGATCGACCACTTTCTAGCCATCATCTACAAAGTCGTACTGCGCAAGATGTTTCTGGAGTTCCAGCCCATGCGCAACTCTGTCCCTATCGCCCTCGTGGCACTCGGCAGCTACGGGCGCGAACAGCTCTGTGTCCACAGCGATATCGACCTGATGATCGTCTTCAAGGAGACACCCGGCTACAACATCAAAGAGATCATCGAAAAGATCCTCTACATCGCCTGGGATGCCGGGTTCCACCTGGGACACCGCGTCCATGAAGTCTCCGAACTTCCCGAGGTGGCCAAGGAGGACATCACGATCAAGACGGCGCTGATGGAGTCGCGGTTCATCATCGGTTCCAACTTCATCTGGATGGAAACGCAGCGGCAGCTCGGAAAGATACGGCGCGACGAGCCGAAAGCCTATGTACTGAGCAAACTGCAGGAGGGGGAGAGCCGCCATCAAAAGTACCCGATCTCGATGGAGCCGAACATCAAGGAGTGCATCGGCGGGACGCGGGACGCGAATCTCGCGTTCTGGATCGCTTCGGTACGCCACAACGTCTTCCGTCTGCGCGAACTGGTCGGCAGCGTCATCGACGAAACCGACTATACCGAATACCGCTCGGCACTCGAATTCATCTTCCGGGTGCGCGCCGCCCTTCACCTCAGTGCAAGAAAGAAGGACGACACCCTTCGGCTCGAACTGGTCCCCAATGTCGCCACCCTGCTGGGTATCGAAAAGGACGATCCGCAAAAAGCGCAGCGGGAACTGGTCAGCCGCACACTCCATTCACTGGACATCATCCGCAAAAAAACCTCCTACTGGATCGGACTGTTGAGCAAACCCTACCTCTACGACGCCGGCCACATCCCCCTGCTCAAAAAGGAGCATCTCGAACCGGGCATTTTCCGCTGCCAGGACACCCTTTACGCCCGACGCCATCTGAAACCCAAAACCTTCCTCTATTACCTGAAACTGCTGCTGAAAGAGGCGGGCCGGTTCCCTGTCGAAACCGACGCGTCGTTCGAACACCTGATCGACCGCACGGAGGTGCCGAAAACGAAGGGCAGGCAGCTCATCAGCGCCATCCGCCATATCTTCTACCTGCCCTACAGCGCATCCGTCATCAAAGCGCTCTACAAAAGCGGCAAGCTGCCCCAGGCCATCACACCGCTCAAACGGGTCATGTACCTGCCGCAGTTCGACGGCTATCATCACTACCCGGTCGACTTCCACTCCTATTACACTCTCGAAACGCTCGACAACCTCCAGCACGAGCTTCTCAAACCGATGTTCGAAAAGCTCGACAAAGACTCCAGAGCGATGCTGAAACTGGTCGCTCTGCTTCACGATGCCGGCAAAGGAAGAGTCCGCGACCATCACGATGTCGGTGCCGATCTCTTCAAAATCTATGCCAAAAAGCTGGGATTTTCGGAGCAGCTCATCAAAGAGGGCATCCTGCTGATCCGCTACCACACGCGGATGACGCGGACGATCCACAACGAAGACATCTACGACGAGTCGACCGTTTCGAAATTCGTCGCGCCGCTGAACAGCCAGAAACTGCTCGATATGCTTTTCATTCTCACCTACTGCGATGTCAGTGCGGTGGGAGTCGGAGTCTACAACGCCTTTACGGACCGCATGCTCAAAACACTCTATTTCGCAGCGTCCGAAATGCTCGACAAACCGGCGATCATCGACGAAACCGCCAAACGCCTGCGCCGGGAGCGTGCGCTCAAAAAACTGCCCGAATTCAAAGCACTACCCCGTACCCTTCAGCGCAAGATCCGTGCCATCGAATCGAACCTCTTCTTTATCAAGCATACGGCCCGTGAAATTCTCGATATCGCCCAGCACGCACGGGGTGTCATCGATTACGACATGAAAATTACACCCACGGAGATTCTCAAAATCGAAATCTACCGGAAAGTGCCGATCAACCTGGGATACCTGTTGGGCAAACTGAGCCATTTGGAACTGGTGACGATGGAGATTTTCAAACTCTTCGACGGCGTCAAATATTTCGTTCTGGAGTTCAACGACACGATCGCGGCCGAAGAGGTTCCGATGGTGGAGCAGATCATCCACGACTCCTTCGATATGGAAAAGTCGATCAAGCTGACCAAACCGGCCATCAAACCCAAGGAGATCACGATCGACTGCGAACACTCGAAATCCTACGCACTGATGCAGATCAAAACCGCCAACCAGCGGGGGCTGATGGCCTATGTCGCCCACTATTTCGACGAACTGGGCATCGAAATCGCCACCGCCATCATCACGACGCGCAAACACCGGGTCAACGACCTCTTTCTAATCGAAAAAAACAGAAAGTTCTGCAACAATCGAAAGAAGATCCTAAAGGAGCTTACCAGGAATGGTTAGAACCCATTTCAGAAGTCGATTTTTGAATTTTTTGGAGTGGTCCGAAAGCCTTTCGGCTTTCGGGGAAAGTCGGCTCAGTGGCCGGTAGAGCAGGCGCTGACGCCCGGAGGTGTGGTGGGCTGGATCGCTTCGTTGCTGACGCCGCCCTCTTCGTTGATCTTTTCGATGATCTGCCACAGATCCTCGGCCGCTTTCATGTAGCGTTTGGCCGTTTCGCTTTCGGGGTAGTGGTAGGTGATCGGCTTGCCTTCGTCGCCGCCCTCGCGGACCGCCGGCTCGATGGGAATCTGCGCCAGGAGCTTGCTGTCGTACTCTTCGGCGACCGCCGCCGCCGTACCGCGGCCGAAGATGTCGCTTTCGGTTCCGCAGTTCGGGCAGATGAATCCACTCATGTTTTCCACGACACCCGCGATCGGGATGTGCAGTTTTTTGAACATGTCGAGGCTTCGGCGTGAATCGTCCAGAGAGACTTTCTGCGGCGTCGTAACGGTGATACCCGCCGTCACCGGTACGCTCTGCGCCAGTGTCAGCTGCGCGTCGCCCGTTCCCGGCGGCATGTCGATAACAAGAATATCGAGATCGCTCCAGAGGATGTCGCGCAGGAACTGCTCGATCGCCTTCATGACCATGGCACCGCGCCAGATGAGTGACTGTCCCTCTTCCATCAGGACACCCATACTCATCACTTCGACGCCGTAGGCATCGATCGGCTTGACCTTGTTGCCGACGACTTCCGGACGCATCTCTTCAATGCCCATCATCCGCGGAATGTTCGGGCCGTAGATGTCTGCATCCAGCAGACCCACCTTTTTGCCTTCCATCGCCAGCGCGATCGCCAGGTTGACCGATGTCGTCGATTTGCCGACGCCGCCTTTGCCCGAGCTGACCATGACGAAGTTCTTGACCTGCGGGGCGATGTTTTTGCCGTGGCTGGAGGTCTCACGCGGCATTTTCGGCTGCTGGATCATCGTGATCACTTCCGACGCTCCTTCTCGCATCAGTTTGTTGCGGATCTCATCTTCAAGCTGTTTCTTCACTTCCGGTGCACTCGAAGTGATCTCGATCGTAACGGCGACACGACCGCCGTCGATTTCGATATCTTTGACAAATCCGAACGTGACGATATCTTTCGTAAATCCGGGATAGGTCACGGTCGAGAGTACTTCTTTTACTCGTGTTTCAGTCATTCACTTTTCTCCTGTTATGATGGTTTTGTTTTATTGAAATGATGTAGCGAAAGATACGCCTTTCATCCTTGGCATTCCATTAATCCCAATGATTAATTGCCAATGGCCAAGGATGAAAGGCGCATAAAGCGCCTTCTACTCAATGATGCCGGACATGAACAGAGTCCCTATCGGACGGGGACTGACCGTCCCCTGCACCCCCCTAACGCTTCGAAAGCTTTCGCTTTCGAGACGGCGAAGTTGGTAATCTTCGCCGGTCAGCTTGCCGTCGGTTGGAACTCCGTCATATCGACATTCCCTTCGATCAGATCCTGGCTGATCTTGTAGCTGCAGAACTTCGGGCCGCACATGGAGCAGAACTCCGCTTCCTTGAAGACATCCTGCGGCAGGGTCTCGTCGTGGTACTCGCGGGCACGATCGGGGTCGAGGGCCAGCTCGAACTGCCTGTTCCAGTCGAAACTGTAGCGCGCGTCGCTCATGGCGTCGTCGATATCGCGGGCACCTTTGCGGCCCCGGGCGATGTCGGCGGCGTGGGCCGCTATCTTGTAGGCGATAATCCCTTCGCGAACGTCCGCCGCATTGGGAAGGCCCAGGTGCTCTTTGGGCGTGACGTAGCAGAGCATGCTCGCCCCGTGCCAGCCGCCTACCGCCGCGCCGATGGCGGAGCTGATGTGGTCGTACCCGGCGGCAATGTCGGTGACCAGCGGTCCGAGGATGTAGAAGGGTGCCTCGTGGCAGTATTCGCGTTCGAGCTTCATGTTGCGCTCGATCTGGTTGAGCGGCACGTGGCCGGGGCCCTCGATCATCACCTGAACGTCTTTCTCCCACGCTCTGAGTGTCAGTTCACCGAGGACTTTGAGTTCGTTCAGCTGCGCGTCGTCGCTGGCGTCGTAGAGACACCCGGGGCGCAGGGAGTCGCCAAGCGAAAGCGATACGTCGTACTGACGGCAGATGTCGAGAATGTCGTCATAAGCCGTGTAGAAGGGGTTCTCTTTGTGGTAGTGCATCATCCACGCCGCCATCAACGAGCCGCCCCGGCTGACGATCCCCATCTTCCGCTTCGCCACAAGCGGCATGAAACGCAGCAGAAAACCGGCATGGATCGTGAAGTAGCTGACACCCTGCTTCGCCTGGCGCTCGATGACATCGAGCATCGCGTCGATCGTGAGGTCTTCGATTTTGTTGTTGCAGTCGTGCAGAATCTGGTACATCGGCACGGTGCCGATCGGCACGTCGGCGTGTTTGATCACCTCTTCGCGAATGGCGTCCAGATCGCCGCCGGTCGAGAGATCCATGATCGTGTCGGCACCGTACTTCTGGCACACTTTGACCTTCTCCACTTCGCCCGCCGCATCGCTGGCGACGGCCGACGAACCGATGTTCGCGTTGATCTTGCAGGTCGCTCCCATGCCGATCGCCATCGGTTTCTGATGGATGTGGTTGACATTCGCAGGAATGATCATACGCCCGCGCGCCACTTCGCTGCGGACAAACTCCGGATCGAGTTTTTCGACCTTCGCCACATAGGTCATCTCTTCCGTGACGATGCCCTGTTTGGCATAATACATCTGTGTTCTGACTTTATCGTTTTCGCGTCGTTTGACCCATTCGCTTCTCATAATATGAGGTCTCCTGTACTGAGGTTAGGAAAAATTATCACAAAAAAGATAAAAGCAAGCTTTTCTTATGTATACTTTCGTAACACATAAGGTTGTTTAGGAGTATTTTTGTCTGATTTAACACTGGTGCTTCTCGCGGCAGGAGAAGCGACCCGTTTCAAAAAACCCGTCAAGAAACAGTGGCTTCGCATCGGAAGCGATCCGCTCTGGCTGCATGTGCTCGAAACCTTCCGGGCCATGCAGCTTTTCGACAGGCTGGTCGTCGTCGGTCACGCCGACGAACTCCATTATATGAAAAGACATACGAACGACGAAAAGGTCCGTTTTGTCGAAGGCGGCACAAGCCGTCAGGCTTCGTTGAACAATGCCCTCGAATCGGTCGACACCCCGCTGGTACTCGTCAGCGACGTAGCGCGACCCTGCGTCGACGAAACCGTTTGCAAAACCCTTCTGAGCGCGGTAGAACGGGCCGACTGCACCGTGCCCACTCTGCCCGTACCCGACACGGTCTGGTACGATGGCGAGCCCATCGATCGCAAGCACCTGTTACGCATCCAGACACCTCAGCTCAGCCGTACCGAAATCCTCAAAAAAGCCCTTGACAGCGGCACAGAGTTCACCGATGAAAGCAGCGCCATCCATGCAATGGGTGGAAAAGTAGCATTCATCGCCGGTGACGCATCGCTGCACAAACTCACTTTCGCCGGTGACATCGCATTGCTTCCCTGCCTCACCTCTCCCGACACGTCCGTCCGATTCATGGGTACGGGATTCGACGTGCACGCGTTCGAAAAAGGTAAACCGATGCGCCTTGGGGGTGTGAACATAGAGGCTCCGATGGGCTTCAAAGCCCACTCCGACGGTGATGTGGCGATCCACGCCCTCATCGACGCCCTGATGGGAGCGGCCGGCATGGGCGACATCGGCGAACTCTTTCCCGACACCGATGCGGCATGGGCGGGTGCCGACTCGGCCAAACTCCTGCGTCACGTAGTACACCTCCTGACCCATACAGGCTATGAGATCGTGCAGGCCGATATCACGATCGTCGCCCAGACACCCCGGATATCCCCTTACAAAGACGCGATGCGGTTTCGCCTCGCCGAACTGCTGCAACTGCCGCCGCAGCATATGAATATCAAAGCGACGACGAGCGAAAAGCTTGGTTTCGTCGGACGCGGAGAGGGTGTCGCCGTACAGGCAGCCGCCACACTGAAATTTTTCGACTGGACCCAATCATGAAAATATTAATCATAGAAGATGAAATCTATCTCGCCCAGAGTATCGCGGGCAAATTGATCGATTTTGGCCACGACTGCGATATTTTCGCAACGGTCAACGATGCACTGGAGCAAAACAGCGGACGATACGATGTCATTCTGCTTTCGACCAATCTTTCCGGACAGGATTTCTATCCGGTTATCAAAAAGTATCTCGACGAGATCATCCTTCTGATGGTCTCCTACATCAGCAACGACACCGTAACCGACCCGCTCAAAGCCGGTGCGCACGACTACATCCAGAAACCTTTCATGATCGAAGAGCTGATTCGAAAAATAAACCATTACCATGACTTCAAACAGTTGCAGAAACGATGCGAATTTTATGAAGAGTATCTCGATCATCAACTCAAAAACATCCAGCTTCCGGAACCGATCAAACAGCCGCTTCCGCTGATGGTGAAAACCAACTACCAGAAACAGGCGGATGCCTTCGCTTTCGCCCTGGCCGAGGAACTGGAGCGTCCCTTGAAATATCTGCCACTCAGCAATGCCTCCTCGATGGGTGCACTGGAGGAGCTTGACAGCGATTACATTGCCTATATGCCGGAATTTCAGACACTCAAAAAGAGTGAAAGGGAAACCTTCCTGAACAGGATCAAAGGACATGACGTCATCACATCCACGACGGAAAAATTCGATGCGGAGGAGCTCGACACCATCGAACTGGTCAGCGAACACAAAATCTTCGACCGTACCGAAATCCTGACGATCGACGACTATGTCAAATTCATCATCCACAACTACCAGAGCAAGTTTCCCGATACGGAGTTGAGCAAAAAACTGGGTATTTCACGCAAATCTCTCTGGGAAAAGAGGAAAAAGTATGGCATCTTCAAGAAGAAGTAGAACCGGAAAACCGATACATAGAGGAAGCAAAATCGCTTCCGTTACCGCCTATAGGGGGTCTTGAAATGGGTTCCAATAAAATTCTCTATATCGACCGGGAGGCGCTCTCGACCCTCGCCCTCGTACAGGAGGGACTCCTAAAGCCCGTCGATGGCCTGATGGACAAGAAGACTGCCGAAGAGGTGACGCGAACCAAGTGCTACAGGGAGCACAGCTTCCCTTTCCCTTTTATCCTCGCACCCAAAGGTCGTCGCAATGAAAAAGTCCTCCAGTCCCTGAACCCCGGTGAGAAAGTGACACTGATGGTCGATCACGAACCCGTAGGCTGGATCGAAACGAAAGAGGTGTTCGAGATCGACCCGCAGGTGCGTGTTCAGGAGATCTACGGAACCCAGAACCCCGCACACCCCGGTGTGCAGGCCACGATGAAACGGCTGGGTCATTACGCCATCAGCGGTAGCTACCATGTCGCGTATCCGAAATTCCGGAAGATAAAAGAGCAGATTTCGACGGCGAAAAACCGTATCGGAGCCAAGCAGACCAGCGCACTGATGATGGCGGCACGCCCCCTTCACAGAGCCCATGAACGTCTTATCCGTACGACACTCGACCGCTCGGACCTCGTCGTCATTTTTCTGTTGAAACCCTATCAGGAAGACCCGACTCTGCCCTATGAGCTCCGCTACCGCTCGATGGACTATTTCGTCAAGAACTATCTGCCGGCCAACCGTGTCATCATCGTTCCGCTGGAGTATACCTATATCTTCGCCGGCTACAACGAAGTGATCCTCGATGCACTTGTCGCCGAAAACTTCGGGTGCGACGAACTGGTCATCGGGCAGAACCACGCAGGGCTCGGCAGTTTTTACGACAAAAACCGCATTCAGTCCGTTTTCGACCATCTCAAGGGGTTCAAGATTAAAATTCACACGGCACCGGAGTATGCCTACTGCGATATCTGCCGCACACTGGTGAGCAACAAGACATGCCCGCACGGTGAACATCATCACATCTCCTATCATGCCGACTCGATTCTCGAATTGTTGAAAAAGGGGCTGCTTCCACCCGCCGTTCTGATCAGAAAAGAGGTCTCGGCGATGATTCTGGCCCACCTCTATCCCAACCGTTTCGACAATCTCGAAAAGATCTACTACGACCTGATGCCGGGATCGGGACTGCTCGAGAGCCAGAGCGAAGAGGATTTTTACATCAAGCTGATGAAGCTGTATCAGACCACTTCACTGAAGTGAGTGAAAAGTCAAAAACGAAAAACTAAAAGTCGAGGAGGTTCGCTTCGCTCCTTTTATTTAAAGTTGTCCGCACAAAGTGCGGTTCACGAAAACTTTTCACTTTTCACTTTTAGTTTTTCACTAAAAAAATCGGAGGTTTCGATGAATTTTCAGGAAAAACTCTTTCTTGCCGGTCTGGGAAGCGGCTTTCTGCCCAAAGCACCCGGAACATGGGGTACGCTGGTGGGATTGGTCAGCGGCGTTGCGATACTGGCCTATTTTCCTCTTGAAACCCTCTTTCTATTGACGATCCTGATCTTTCTGTTCGGTGTGCGAATGACGAACGTGTACGAGGTCCGCACCGGCATTCATGACGACTCGCGCATCGTCGTCGACGAAATCGCGGGAATCTGGCTGGCACTCTGCATCAGCGGAACGGCTCCTGTTGCTGCGATTCTCAGCTTCATCTTTTTCCGTATCTACGACATCTGGAAACCTTCGATTATCGGACGGATCGATCGGGATGCCCCCGGCGGATGGGGTGTCATGGGTGACGACCTCATCGCCGGCATTGCGGCGGGGCTCTCCAGCGCATTGGTCATGGAGGGTTTGAACCATTACCATATATTGGGATAATCCTGTGTCCCTTCCCGCATCTTTCATCATGCGCTTCCGGTCGATCTATCCGGACGACGCCGATCGGCTTCTGGCCACATTCGAACGTCCAACACGCGTCTCGTTTCGCGTCAACCCCCTCAAAACGGATGTCGATTCTGTACTGGAAGACCTCGAAAAGGAGGGGGTATCCTGCGAACCGGTCGCATGGTATCCCTATGCTTTTACCATCGATCCTTCCCTGCGCGACGTGCTGACCCATTCCAAACTCTTCGAACGGGGCGAGATCTATATCCAGAGTCTCTCGTCGATGCTGGCCCCCCTGGCGCTGGACCCGAAACCGGACGAAACGATCCTCGACCTTACGGCGGCGCCCGGCGGCAAGTCGCTGATGATGGCGGCACAGATGGAAAACAGAGGGTGGCTTTCGGTCGTCGAACCGGGAAAAGACCGTTTTTTCCGGCTCAAAGCCAACCTGGAGCGGGGCGGCGTCACCATCGCCCACCATTACATGACCGACGGACGAAGCGTGGGCAACAAATGTCCGGCGATGTTCGACCGGGTCATGCTCGACGCCCCCTGCTCGACCGAGGCAAAATTCAAGAGCTACGACCCGAAAAGCTATGCCTATTGGAGCGAGCGGAAAATAAAGGAGATGGCCAAGCTGCAGCTGCGGCTGATGGAGTCGGCTCTCAAATCTCTCAAACCCAGCGGTTCTCTGCTCTACGCCACCTGCTCTTTCGCACCGGAAGAGAATGAAGCAGTCATCGACAAAACCCTCAAAAAGCATCCCGAACTCACCGTCGAGCCATTGCACCTGCCTGTCGAAAACAGACAACCGGGCCTGATGCAGTGGGGCAAAAAGCACTTTTCAGAGGAAGTGCAAACATGCGTTCGCATCCTGCCTACCGAAACGATGGACGGCTTCTTTCTCTGTAAACTAAGAAAAAAATCGTAAAATATATGATCCTGACACAAAGAAGGTGTCTTTATGAAGAAAAAGCTCTTTTTGGGTCTGCTCGGCACTCTTTTTCTACTTTACCTGGTGGCAGGTTTCTGGATCGTTCCATCGATTGCGACGAAAAAGGCGGGGCCTCTGCTGAGTCAAACACTCGGTACCCGTGTCACGACGGGCGACATACGTTTCAACCCCCTGACCTTTCAGCTGACCGTTCCAGACATCCGTATTGAAGACAGAAACGGGCAGCCCTTTTTCAAACTGGGAGCTTTTTATGTAAACGTTTCCCCTCTATCATCGCTTTTCCATCTCTCCATCGATCTCCAGGAGTTACGCCTCAGACATCCGACGCTCCATATCGCCATCGACAGCAACCATACTCTCAACATCGCCGATATCCTGGAACACCTGAACAAAAAGAGATCCGGACAGAAAGAGTCGAAAAGCGATCAAGACAAGGGACTTCCAAAAATCCGTATCCGTCAATTCGCCATCGAAACGGCAAACGTCATGTTCGACGACAACTCTACACCGGAACCGACCCATATCGAGGCGACCAACTACAACTTCGGTATCGAAAACATCTCCACCGTTCCGAACGAATACGGTTTTCTGGCCTACGAAATCGAAACCCGAGAGACCGCGTTCGTCAGTTCGTTTGCAAAGATCGGCCTCAACCCCCTCCATATCCGCGGAAAGATCGATATCCGCCGGGCCAACTTTCCCCATCTGAACAGTTACCTCGAGGAATACACCCACCTGGAACTCAAAGATGGCACCGGAGAACTCTTTTTCCATTTTGAAATCCTCGACACACCGGATGGGATCCATGCGAAGTTGACGAACGGACGCATCGGTATCTCCGATTTGAGAGTCGACGACCCGATCGGAACACCGTTGCAAATCGGAAATTTCCGTATCGACGACATTCGGGCGGCCTGGCCGGAACGGCACATCGACATTGCCGCCATCACACTTCAGCAAAGCGGGATCTATCTCGCGCAGGATGCCAAAGGCCGCTTCTCTTTTGAAAAATGGATGAAATCGAGCGGCTTCAAATCCGAACGGAAGAGCAGAAATCCGGTTCAACCGGAATCGGGGGAGGTTCCTTCGACTTCCTGGAGGACCAACGTGGAGAGGTTGGAGATTTCGAATCTCCACAGCCGTTTCGAAACTCCCGCCTACCTGTTCGACACCGACCACTTCCACAAACTGGAGAGCATTCGGTTCAACACCAGCGGCTCGCTCGAACTCAACGCGACAAATCTCCGGCTCGCCGACATCGCACTGCTCGACAAACGCCTTCGCAACAGACCTTTCAAACTTGCCGACATCACCCTGCGAAAAGGTCTGCTCGATTTGAAAAAAAAGCGTTTCGAAATCGAAAGTGTTGTGTTGGCCAGACCGAACATATTGGCCACACGTGACAAAAATGGAAAACTGAATTTCCAGAGAATTTTCGCCACACCGCAGCGTACCGCCATGAAAACTTCGTCACGGAAGAGAACCGTGGCAAAAAAGGGGAGACCCTTTGTCGTATCACTCCGTCACTTCACTATCGGCAACGGACATCTGAAACTGCAAGAGAGGATGCTGAAGCATGATACCGATCTGGAAGTGGATGATTTCAACCTGCGCATCGACAATATGCAATATCCGCAAAAAAGAAACACCCCTTTCAAACTCTCTCTCAACACGCCGAAACGGGGAAAGATAGCGGCAAACGGCACCTTTCTGCTCGATCCGGCCAAAGTGAGCGCGACAGTCACGACTTCCGGCGTGGCACTGACACCCTATATCCCCTATCTCCAGGAGTTTGTCAATCTCGACATTCCGAAAGGATCGCTCGACACCCATGCAAAGATCTCCTACGACGACCGACGCAAGCCCAAAGCGACGATCGACTATTCATTGAAAATCAAAGATCTGCAGATCGACCACGCTCTCAAACACGAAACGATTTTCCGAGTCGAAACGATCACCGTCAAACCGGCAAAACTGCAGCTGATGCCAAATGCGATGAAGATCGAAAACATTCTCTTTGAAAAACCCTATGCGAAAATTCACATCGGCAAAGACCGCTCGACCAATCTCGACGGCCTGATTGTCAAACAGAAGAAAGCCCAGAGCGCCATATCCATCCAAAAAAAGAGAAAAGCGGAAGCCGGTTTCGACTTTTTCCTGACACGCCTCGGCATCAAAGAGGGTCGAAGCGATTTCTCCGATCTCTCGCTTCCACTGCCGTTTCAAACCCACATTCACGATCTGGAAGGCGAAGCACTTGGTATCGGTAACGAACCGAACGATGTTGCCAGCATCCGTCTCAAAGGCATCGTCGACAAATACGGAATGGCGAACATCAAGGCGCTTCTGGTTGCGGCCGACCCGGTCAAAAAAAGTGAAATCAATGTCGATTTCCGCAATCTGGACGTAACGAACCTCTCGCCCTATACCGGAAAATACATCGGCTACGCCATCAAAGACGGCCGTCTCTGGCTGAAACTCAAATACGAAATCGACGACGGCAAACTGGTGAGTGAAAACAAAATCGTTCTCAGGAAGCTGGAACTCGGAGATAGAATCGAGAGCAACGAGAGCATCGACGCACCCATTCAACTGGCGCTGGCTCTGCTCAAGGATTCCAGGGGAGTCATCAATCTCGATATTCCGGTCGAGGGCAATGTCACCGATCCGAAATTCAAAATCGGCAAAGTGGTCTGGCAGGCAATCGGCAACATGCTTTCTGGTATCGTTACGGCACCCTTCCGCTTCCTGGGCAGCCTACTGGGTATCAAAGGCGAAGAGCTGCAGAGCATCGATTTCGAACCGGGCAGCGATACGGTGGACCCGACGGAACTCGAAAAACTGGACAAAATCGTTCAGATTTTTGAAAAACGCCCCCTGTTGAAACTGGAACTCACCGGTGCCTATCACCAAAAGGCCGACACACGGGGGTTGAGAACAATCAAACTGCGCCAGATTCTTGTCACCAAGGCGAAATTGACAAAAACGGAAGAGCTCAAACGCACCATGACTCAGGAGCTTCTGGAAGGTGTCTACAAAGAACGGGAAGGGAGCAAAACGCTCTTTGCCTTCCGAAAAGCCTACTTCAAAGAGGTGAAAGAGAAAAAACGGAAACCTGATAAGCGGGAATACCTCAAACGCCTTTACGAAGCGCTGCTGGAGACCGTTCCAGTCGAAAAATCGGAACTTCGGGCTCTCGGCGATGCACGTGCACATCATATTGCCGATTATCTGACATCCAAACAGGTGGCGATCAACCGTGTGGCGATCAAACCGGCCAAAGCCGTAGCGAAACAGACGGAAACCGGCACGGTTCCGTTGAAACTTGGACTTGCAACCTTGAAATAGGAGACGAATATGGAGAAAATTTTTGAAAAACTGGGTATTTTCTACCTGGGGCGTGACCTCGACCGGCAGACATTGGAGCCTGCAGAAACACCGACGCTGATAAAATCGAAAAACTTCACGACCCATGCCGCCATTATCGGCATGACAGGCAGCGGCAAAACGGGACTTGGCATCGACATCCTCGAAGAAGCTGCCATCGACAACATTCCGATCATCGCGATCGATCCGAAAGGGGATATGGGCAATCTATGCCTCGCTTTCGACAATCTGGCACCGGAAGATTTTCTGCCATGGGTGGAGGAGGATGCCAGACAAAAAGGTGTCGACCCGATGGAGCAGGCAAAAAAAACGGCTGAGATCTGGGAGAAAGGAATCGGAAGTTTCGGCCAGTCTCCCGACCGTATCAGACGCTTCAAAGAGCACGACGTCACCATCTACACCCCTGGCAGCAGTGCCGGCGTTCCGATCAACGTATTGAGCAGTCTGGATGTTCCCGATCCATCGATTCTCGAAGATACGGACATCTTTGCCCAATCGGTCAACTCCACGGTCGCATCGCTGCTTTCACTGATATCCGTCGATGCCGATCCACTCGAGAGCCGTGAGTTCATTCTGATCGCCCAGATCATCAAAAAGGCATGGCTGGAGGGTACACCGCTCGATATGGGAACTCTGATCGCCCGGATCATCACGCCCCCTTTTTCAAAAATCGGCGTGCTGCCCCTGGAGAGCTTCTATCCCCCCTCGGACCGTTTTAAACTCGCTTCGAAATTCAACAACGTCCTGGCCAGTCCCACGTTTGAAAACTGGCTCAAAGGCGATCCTCTCGACATCGATACGCTGATGTACGACGCCAGGCAGAAATCGAAAATTTCCATCTTCTCCATCGCCCATCTGAGTGACCAGGAGCGGATGTTCTTCGTCACACTGCTTCTGAACAGAATTCTCGGTTGGATGCGCCGACAAAGCGGTACCGGACGACTGCGGACACTGGTCTATATGGACGAGATCTACGGCTATTTTCCTCCCTCCAAAAATCCCCCTTCCAAAGAGCCGATGATGCTGATGCTCAAGCAGGCGCGTGCCTTCGGCGTGGGCATGGTACTCAGTACCCAGAATCCGGTAGATCTGGATTACAAAGGACTCTCCAACATCGGTACCTGGTTCATCGGACGTCTTCAGACGAAACAGGATATCGCCAAAGTGATCGAAGGGCTCAGCGGAAAAAGAGGTGGAGGACTCTCCAAAACGGCAATCCAAAAGATCATATCGAACCTGCCCAAACGCACATTCTTTCTCAAAAGCTCCCATATCGAAGAGATCAGGATTTTTCAGACACGCTGGGTGCTGAGTTATCTCAAAGGTCCCCTGCAAAAACGTGAAATTTCCCGACTGATGGAGCCAAAGAGAAGGAGCGCTCCCGTCGAAAAAGAGAGTGCCGGAACAGCAGCGGCCAAAGCTGCCACGAATACCGTACAGATCCAAAAAGCACCGATTCTCTCATCCCGAATCGAACAGCGCTTCGAACCGGCAATGCAGCCGAACGGCATTTACCTGCCCTACCTCGCGGCAAAAGGAGTCGTACGCTTCTTCAACACATCACGGGGGATCGACATGGAGAAAGAACTCTGTCTGCTCCATCCACTCGACCAACGGAATGAGTCGATCGACTGGGAATCGGCGGAGCCATGCGAAGAGGATTTCACCCGAGCGCCCAAAACAGCGGGCAGCGGTACCGGTTTCGAACCACTTCCCGACACCATCACCGCAGCGAAAACCCTCAAACCATTTGAAAAAGCCTTGAAAGAGAGACTCTACGCCACCCAGAAACTCGAACTCTATCGATGCAGATCTCTCAAGAGCGAATCGAGACCCGGTGAGGAGTTGGAGATGTTCAAAAACCGGTTGATGGAGATATTGGAAGAGAGACGCAGCGAGGAGGCACAGAAGCTGGAGGAGCGTTACTCCAAAAAACTGCAGAGACTGCAGGAGCGCTATCAGCGCGCCCTTCAAAAACTGCAGAAGGAGAAAGAGGATGTTTCGGGTGCTGCGACCGGTTCCATCATCGATGCGGGAATGGCCTTGTTCGGAGCCTTTTTCGGCAGCAAACGTTCCGCCGCTTCGAAAGTCGGTCAGGCGATCAAAGGAGGGTCACGGATTTTGAAGGAGAAAGCGGATGTCGAGAGAGCCGAGGCATTGGCAGCCGCAGCCCTTGAAAAGATCGAAGCCATGAAGACCGAACTGGAAGAGAAACTCGACACCGTCGATGAGAAGTACTCGATCCAAAATTACACCATCGAAACCTTTTTCATCAAACCGAGACGCAGTGATATTCGCATCGAGACGATCGTACTTTACTGGAAATGGTCTTTCTGACACGCCAATTGCAGCGTGTCATAGCCATACAGATCCTCTCTGAATTCCACCATACCGTTCCGCGTGACCCAGATGGTCAGGTAGACTGTATCGATCGGAACCTGTTTTTTCGGATAAAGGCGTGTATGGACATCACTATCCAAAATCTTTTTCGCCTCGTCGAAGTCGATGCTCGTATCGATTTTCGAAAATTTTTCGAGAAGATCGACGGGACGTGCAAGCCGTATACATCCATGGCT
>NZ_JAOZPV010000004.1:0-17540 GCF_029932565.1 Hydrogenimonas sp. | reverse complement strand
AGGTATTTGATCTTTCCGAGGGCGTTGAAACGGCCGGGTAACTGCATGAAACAGTAGGAAGGCATCCTATCCCGATATCTCTTCCGCCGTTCCGACGTCGACGTTTCATCGCTGATGCATCTCGACAGCGGGAAGGAGATCGATACATCTTTTTTCGAGATAAGCATATTGAAAGATTGCACTATAATATATGCATAGCATATAAAAGGAGACAGGATGCGATATGTTGCCACACCCATCATGTTCCTGATTCTGATAATACAGACCTCTCTTTCCGCCGAGACGGTCGATCCGTATATAAAAATGCACAAGAGAATGGTTACAATCATTCAACGGGAGGTGGAAAGCACACGGGGATACCTCGGAAGGGAAAAGCTCGATCCAAAAGTGGTCGAGGCCCTGCTCAGCGTGAAACGCCATCTCTTCGTTCCCCCCAGGCTCAGAGGAGTCGCCTACGAAAACCGTCCCCTTCCGATCGGTTACGGCCAGACCATTTCACAACCCTACATGGTCGCGGTCATGACCGATCTGCTGGAACCCAAAAAGAGTGACATCGTGCTCGAAGTGGGTACAGGATCAGGCTACCAGGCGGCCGTGCTCGCCAGTATTGTCAAAAAGGTTTACACCCTCGAAATCATCGAACCGCTGGGGCTGCAGGCGAAAAAGAGGCTCGAACGCCTGGGCTACGACAATGTGGAGGTCCGCATCGCCGACGGATATTACGGCCTCGAAGAGAAAGCACCGTTCGACAAGATCATCGTGACGGCGGCGGCCGGACATGTCCCCCCACCGCTGATCCGACAGCTCAAACCCGGAGGCATCATGGTCATCCCGGTGGGAGGACCCTTTTTCGTCCAGCATCTTGTCCTGCTAAAAAAAGAGAAGAACGGTGCAGTCTCCACCCGGCAGATCATGCCCGTTTCGTTCGTACCGCTGACAGGACGGCACTGAGGCCTGTCCCATGCCAGAAACCCGAGCCGCCGGCACACTTTTTCTAACGATTTTCATCGTCTCAGCCTCCGCTCTGGCCTACGAAATCCTTTTGATGCGGCTCTTTTCGATCGTTCAGTGGCACCACTTTGCCTACATGGTCATCAGCCTCGCCCTTCTGGGATACGGCATCAGCGGAACTTTCATCACCCTCTTCCGCGATCGGCTCTTCGCCCGTTTTTCCCGTGTCTACGTCGTCAACATTCTCCTTTTCGCCGTCACCGTGCCGACCGCCTTTCTGATCGCCCAGCGCATTCCTTTCAATGCCCAGGAGATGCTGTGGGATCCGCAGGGCACACTTTGGCTACTCATCTATTTTCTTCTTTTTTCGGTCCCCTTCTTTTTCGCGGCCAATGCCGTCGGCCTGGCTCTGAGCTTCTACAGAAAAGAGATCTCTGTACTTTACGCGGCCGACATGGCGGGTGCCGGTGCGGGAACACTTCTGATTCTGACCCTTTTTTACATCTTCCATCCCACAACGATTCTGCAGCTCCTCTCGGCGGCGGGATTTTTCGCTGCGGCTCTGGCAGCCTATGCTCTGAAAATACGGCCTTTCACGACGCTGACCATTCTGTTTCTCACGCTTCTGCCCTTCACACTTCCGACAGATATGAAAGAGATTCGAATCTCTCCCTATAAAAGCCTGAGCCAGACACTGCAAATCATGGGCACACGGATCGCCGACGAATCGATCGGCCCGTTCGGCATCGTCACTGTCGTGGAAAGTCCCTTCATCCCATTGCGGTACGCTCCCGGTGTCAGCCTGCGCAACGAAATCGAACCGCCGGAACAGCTCGGTATCTTCGTCAACGGGGAGTGGTCCGGCGTCATCACCCGCTACGACGGAGAGAGGGAGCGGCTGAAATATCTGGACTATCTGACCTCTGCCTTCGCCTACCATGCGGGCAATCCCGAAAAAATTCTGATCGTCGGCGCGGACGGCGGTATGGATGTACTGCAGGCGCTCTATTTCGATGCGAAGCGGATCGACGCCGTGGAGATGGATGCAACCATTGTCTCTCTCGTCAAAGAGCGTTTCGCCGATTTTGCAGGGCATATCTACGAAAATCCCCATGTAGCTCTGCATGTCGACGAAGCCCGGGGATTCGTTCTGAAAAACGAGAGAAGATACGACCTGATCCAATTTGCGCTTCTGGACACCTACGGCGGCGCGTCGTCGGGTCTTTATGCATTGAGCGAAAACTACCTGTATACCGTCGAGGCATTTCGTGACTATCTCCGTCGGCTTCGGCCAGGCGGCTATCTTTCCGTCACCCGTTGGATCAAGCTGCCGCCGAGAGATATGCCGAAACTGGTCGCCACTGCCATCGAGGCACTCTCTTCGATGCATCTCGCAGCGCCGCAGAAGCGGCTGATGGTAATCCGTGGATGGCAGACGGCGACGCTGCTGGTAAAAAACGGAATCGTGACCGCAGAAGAGATTCGGGCCATGCAAAGATTCTGCGAATCGCGAAGCTTCGATCCCGTCTATTACGACGGCATGCCGCCGTCGGAAGCCAACCGTTACAACATTCTCGAACGCCCATTTTTCCATACCGCCATCCAATCTCTGCTGACAGAACCGGACTTTTTCGACCGCTACCGCTTCGACATCCGCCCCACTACGGACGACAGGCCCTATTTCAACCACTTTTTCCGATGGGAGACACTTCCCGATATCCTCTCGCTGCGCGGAGCGGGCGGGCTCTACCTGATGGAGTGGGGCTATCTGATTCTCGTCGCGACGCTTCTTGTCGCATCGGTACTGAGCGGCCTGCTGATTCTCCTGCCGGCGATGACGCATGGTCTGGCGGCCAAACCGGGACGACCGTTCGGCAAAAGCCGCACCTTTCTCTACTTTTTCGCACTGGGCATCGCGTTCATGTTTCTGGAGATCGCGTTCATGCAGAAGTACATTCTCTTCATCAGCCATCCCGTCTTCTCTGCGGCGATCGTGCTGAGTGCGTTTCTCTTTTTCGCAGGGCTCGGAAGCGCCTTTTCGCACCGTTTCATCGAACGGGCGGGATACGCCAAAACGCTGACGTACGCCTTTGCCGCCATTCTTCTGCTGGCACTGACCGATCTGGTGGTTCTGGATCTCTACTACGAGAAGCTCGTCGTCCTGCCCTTTTACGCCAAAGCGCTGCTGACTGTCGTCACGGTCGCACCGCTCGCCTTTGCGATGGGTATCCCCTTTCCCCTCGGGCTCTCATATCTGGCGAGGGAGAATGCCCCTCTCGTCCCCTGGGCATGGGGCGTCAACGGTTTCGCTTCCGTCATCAGCGCCATCGTCGCGACACTGCTGGCCATCGATTACGGGTTTACAGCCGTCATACTTTCGGCACTGCTCGTCTACGGAGGTGCCCTGTGGGTTTTCCCGAAACGCTCCCGACCTACGCCGCCTTCAGCACCGCCTTCCTGATGGCCGCCAGATCGACGGAGCGGCCGCGATAGACCGCCTTTTCGAGATCGTCGATCCAGACGGCATAGCGAAGAGGATCGGTACGGACCAGTAG
The DNA here is from genome assembly GCF_029932565.1 of Hydrogenimonas sp. GTDB lineage: Bacteria > Campylobacterota > Campylobacteria > Campylobacterales > Hydrogenimonadaceae > Hydrogenimonas. The sequence goes on along the minus strand of NZ_JAOZPV010000004.1, from coordinate 14,034 downwards.
TTCCAGCAGCGTCTTGGCACTTCTGGCCGATCTGACCTCTTTTTTGAACCTCTCCGGAAGAGACTTGCGCGTCACTCTCCCTCGCAGCCGCCCGACAAGAACGGCACTCAGATAGCCGCAGCCGAAAATGAAGAGGTAGATGCCCCACCGTTTCACCGTTTCGATCGTCTCATACACACTTTCGGGATGCATCCCACTCTCGACGAGAGCAGCGGCATCGGCTGTTTTGACCGAAATCGGGATCGCTTTGCTTTCGAGCCGGTAAAGTTCGTTTCTGCGGTAGGAAAAAGCTTCCATCGTGACGGAGGGAATCAGAAAATCGTTGAAGCCGAGCAGGGCGTAGGAGAATGTCGCATCATAATGGATGCCATCCGATTCGTACCGTGTGACGATCTTCGGATCGTCGGCGAATGTTCTGACATGTTCGATGGCAGGTTCGAAATCGATTCGCTCCGGCATCGCACCCACGCCTCGAAGCCGAATCGTCAGGTAGAGGGGCGAATAGGCAGCCGTTTCCCGCTTGTCGACGGAGATGTCGAGGTGGTAGTCGCCGACAAGCGGAACCGCTTTCGGCAGTGGTCTGACCTGCAGGATCTCAGGGGGTATCACTTCCCGGGTATCGGTCGTATCGATCGCTTTCGCCTTGACCGGTTCCCCTGTATTGTTGTACTGCAGCCTCGTTTCGGTCGTCCGCTTGACGACAAATGAGAAACGAAGAGGTATCTCGCCCTCTTTTTCCGGAACGATCAGATAGCGGAACGTGACCGAACGTCCCCGGATCGATTCATCGCGTGTTTCCCGCAAAAGTCTGACTCTCATCCACCGCTCCTCTTTGGGTGCGAATTCGAAGAAGATGACCTGCTTCGGATCGGTCTGCCACACCCGAAAGGTCAGCAGAACCGGCTCTTTGACGAAGACCGACCGTTTGCTCAGTTTCAATTCGTACCCGTAATCCGCCCCGGCCACAAGCAGGAACGGCACGCACAGAAGCAGAAACAGGCGTAGCAGACTACCACGGACGTTGTTCATGGACATATCCCTTGTTGATCATTTCATAGGCTCTCGATCCGAGAGGATGGCGTTCGGCCGCCTCACTCATGGTTCGCTCTCTGGTGATGCGGGTCGACTTCGCCGCTGTCGAAGTGCCGCTTCCCTCGCCCATTTTCGCCTGGGATTTCGAAGATTTTTTCTCCGCCCCCGTTTTGGTCTGGTCAGCCATCCCGCTTGTCGATTCGGCTTTTACCTTCCGGTTGGCTTTCGCCTCGATCCGTTTTTGTCGCCGCTCTTGCAGAAAGAGTGCCATTTCCAGATTGGCGAGGGCATCTTCGTCGGATCCCAGCTGCAATGCTTTGACATAGTAGTCCCTCGCGCTTTTGTAGCGGCCCATTTTCATCGCGCAGTTGCCCAGATTGTACCAGATGCGCTGTTTGACGACCGGATCGGAGGTTTTGCATTTCAGATAGAGTCGTCCCGCCCGCTTCCATGCCCCGAGGCGGTAGTAGGTATTGGCGAGCGCGTAGGTGCTTTCGAAAAGGGGCGGCCGGATGGAGGCGAATATCTCTCTGGCTTCGTCATATTTTTTCTCGTTGTAGGCCTCATACCCTCTGTTCAGTCGCCAGATATCCCAAAATCCCGCCTCGGCATGCACGCCGGCCAGCAGCAGCATCGCAACCCAGAGGCGTTTGACACCGCTTATCGAAAGCGTACCGGAGAGATAGAAAAGGAGTCCGATCAGCAGGGGCATCCAGAAGAGTTCTCTGGTGCGTATCGACGCCTCGTCCGTTTCGGCACGTACCAACTCCACACTCTCCATAATCGTCCGTGCCGCATCCTCCACGCTCTCTTCGTCGATAAACGCCCCGTCTGTCTCGATACTCAGCCGCTCCAGTTGGGGATTCAGAATCGATACGACGAGCCGTCCCGCTTCATCGCGGAGCCATCCGTCGTCCGTTGGAATTTTGCTTCCCTCCTGCGTCGCACAGGCCACACCGTAGATACGGATATGGTTCTCTTCGGCCAGTTTGATCAGTGTGCCCAGGTCTTCCTTGTCTCCGCCATCACTGAAAATCAGCAGATCCTTCTTGTCACCGGAGAGTCTTCCGACCGTCTCGAGCAGCGACTGCAGCGATGTCCCATGCGTCAGAATGAATCCCGGATTGAACGATTCGAGGGCCGCGTGGATGAGTTCGGCATCCTCCGTCGGCGGCGAAAGGATCAATGCGTTTGTCGTAAAGGCCAACAGAGCGAATCGATGGCTCTTGTCATTTTCGATCAGTTTTCCAATCACCCGTTTCGCGAAATCGAAACGGTTTGGTCTCAGGTCGGTTCCCTGCATCGAGCGCGACGCGTCGATGGCGAGGTAGAGTGTCGTAAGCCCGGGGGTCCGTTCAATCGTCTCATCCTGTATGACGGGCCTCGTCAATGACGCAAGCATCCATGCGAGTGCTACGAACGGGGCAAGCCGTACGAAAAGAGTCCGCCGGTTTTCAAGAAGAATCTTCGGATGGATCGGCAGGCGGAGAGTCCGCTCCTCCCTGTAGCGCAGCCATGCAAAGAGAGCCAGAGGAATCAAAAGCCACAAAAACTCGGGATAGAGCAGTTTCATCGGTCTCTCCGAAAACTCAGAAACCCGATAAGCATAATCATTCCCGCTATCAGAGGATAGATGAAGAGCATCCTCTTGTCGACCAGCATCTGCGATCGGATCGGGCTGGGCTCCAGTTTCGCGATCGTTTCGAAAACCGATGCCAGATCGTCGCTGCTGCGTGCCGAAAAGGCTCTGCCGCCCGTCTCGTCGGCGATCTTTTCGAGCAGCTTCGCGTCATACTGTCCCGGTTTTCCGATTCCGATCGGATAGATCGTCACACCCTCCCTTTTCGCCAGCATTACGGCATCGGAAATCGAGACCGATCCGGCATTCTGATAGCCGTCCGTGATCAGCACGATCACCTTTCGTTTTGCATGGCCGAATTGCAGCGACCGCAACGCCTGGCCGATCCCCTCCCCGATCGCCGTACTCTCACCTGCAATGCCCACGTCGGTCATCCGGAGAACCTCCCGCAGCGCCACCAGATCATAGGTGACGGGGGCTGCGGGATAGGCAAACGATCCAAACATCACGAGACCGATGTTGTCGTCATAGCGTTCCGTCAAAAAGAGATCGACGATATCCAGCAGCGCATCGAATTTCCGTTTCATTCTATCTATCGCATCGAAACCCGATTCCGCCATCGATCCGCTCGTATCGAGTGCCAATACCAGATCACGGCCGCTGCGTTCGCTGGCTGCCAGACGCTCGTAGAGAATGGGGGAAGCGAATGCGGTGACGAAGAGCATATAGAGCGAGGCGAAAAAGAGAGGCTGACGCTGAAACGAGAAAGCGGCCGAAGCGACATAGGAGGTTTTTGGAAAGTAGAATTTCACGACGCCGGCGGGACAGCGCCAGAAACAGGGTATCAGAAGAGAGAGAAGAAAAAGCCAGGGGTACTCGAACGTAAAATGGATGCTTACTCCTCCGGAAAATAGGTGTTCAGTACATCATCGAAATAGGCTTTGACACGTTCCGCTTTCCGGATCTTCTCTTCGAAGATGGGTGCCGACGACGGATAGCTTTCCATCATCTCGCGATACGGTTCGATCTTTGCATCGATCAAAGAGCTGAAAGCTCCGAGCAGCAGTCCCATCGTCTCTTTGTCGTGAACCGAGCGCATCAGCATCTTGTACATCCTGGCACGGGTATCCATGGCTATCGACGCGTCGATAGCATCTCCCACCATCTTCAGATCCCAACGGCTGATGTAGACACCGCTTTTGCTCGGCGGCATCAGTTCGGCATTGATCGCCTCGACATAATCGGGATAGTCGTAGGTATCCTCTTCTGTTTCACATGTGTTCGTCACACAGCGATCTTCCATGTAGTTTTCAAACTCTTTTCGCAGGTCGTTCATGGTTTCTCCTGAATATTAATCATTGGTCATTGGAGACGGTTTTTCAATATCGTCTCATACGCATCGCAGTCGATCTCCGCGCCAAGCCACCTGTGGGCGATGCTGAGTGAGAGCGCTGTCATCCACTCGTTTCCGCCTATTTTCCGGCATCCCAGCTCTTCGGCCAGGGTATCGAATGCACTGCGGCCCCGTACGAAATCGATCAAAACCGGATGGTGGTGCGAGCCCGTCATATCGATAATCCGTTTGTCCCCATGGGCGTATGGGTCAACGGTGTTAACGATTACATCGTATTTTTCACTCTCGACTTTCATGCCGTTTTGGAACCACGACACATCGGTTTCGATATCTAGCAGAGAGTTTTTGGCTGCATCCAGAGCTTCGGCGGCACGTTCCACACTGCTGTCGGCCACTTCGACAAACGAGGCGCCCATGACCCCTATCAGAGGGAGCAGTGCCCGTCCGATGCTTCCTGCCCCCAGCAGAAGCAGACGTTTTCCCGAAAGGTTGATCCCTTCGCATGCCAGCATCCGTTCGAAACTCTCGGGATAGAAACAGACCCCCACCAGTTTACCGCGGTCTGCAATGGCGCCGTCACACACTCCGCTGCGTTGCGTACAGGCATCGGAGAGATCCAGCATCGGTACTACATCTTCCTGGTATTCCGGTTCGTACAGCGCCATTGTCACTTTGGAGTCCGGCATCCCTTTGACCATATAGGCGAAATCTTCCGGTTTGATATTCAAACCAATGGCAAAGTCGTTGAGTCCCAATCTCTTGAAGGTCGTATTGAGCACCTTCAAAAAGGGTGAGGTCTGGGCATTGACGCCGTAGAGTGCGATCATGCGGCTCTCTTTGGCCAAAATTCCTTCATCGATCATGAAAACTCCGATCTGGTCGATAGATTTCCGACACCCATTGCCCAATGCCGATCCGCGAAGCGGATCTCAATGCCTCACTCATCTTTTTTCTCCTCTTCTCTGAAAACGACAACGCCATCTTTCTCCTCCAATCCCCAAAGGTCCAATGCCTCCTCCTCTTCGACAGCACACCGGGGACAGGTGCGTTCGCCGCGTACCGAAGGAAAATGGATGCCGCACTCGTCACACCGTACCAGCCTGAAACTGGCCAACAGACGCTGAGTCGGTTCAAAAAACTCCTTCAGCTCGAAAGTCGGCTGCAGCTTCAGACTGTCGGGCTCGCAGGTGTCATGACAGGCACGGCATTTGACACACATCATCGCGTCGAAATAGATCCTGCTGTTTCTGGCATCGCTGCTGAGGGCTCCCGTGGGGCAGATGCGGTAACACATCTGGCACGCTGTACAGGTCTCCATGTCGATGAACTTCTGCGATGCGAACGAGATACTCTCTTCGGCGATCGTATGGTAGACCTTGGGTTTGGATGTCCGTTTCAGTGCCGTAAAAAAGATCTTGCGTTTGTCCGGCAGCTCTTTCTGACGAATCTTCGCGACAGCCACCAGATCGACATCGTGCATTCTGGTCTCGTCGCTGACCGCTTCGACCGCTTCGTCGAAAGCCTTTTTGGTTTTCAGTGCCCCTTTGAGCGATAGCCGTTCCAGAAAAGCACGACGGTCGTGGACGTCGATCTTCTCATCCACGCCTTTCTCCTCATAGGCGACATTCCGAACCACCACTTTTTTACCGCTTTCCATGGCATCCAGAATGTAGTTGGCCTCTTCGGCATTTTCGAGAATTGCACCGTAGAGCGGTTCCCTCCACGGGCAGGTTTGACAGTGCCCGATATCCAGCACCATCGCTTCCGGTTTGACGAGAGCCAGCGAAATGAGATGTTCGACACTCAACGCCATGATGCAGGGAACGTTTTTGCGGCAGGAGATCAGATTCTCCTCCGACTGGACGAATTCGAAGAAAAATTCGGTCGTGTCGTAATCCCTCAGGCTCAGCGCTTCGGAAGGACAGACTCCGATGCACCCGCCGCAATCGACACATACGGACGGAGTGAATGCCGGCAGACCGTTTTCGGCAATATGCATCGTCTCGACAGGGCAGATATCGACACAATGGCTGCACTCCGAAAACTTCGTCACGGTCCGGACACACCGGGCCGCATCAAATACCAATCCGCTCATGCCGTGTAGCGGCACCCTTCATCGGAAATGAGATCGTTCAGATACTCGTAATCGCTCAAAACGAACTCGAGCGTCAGGGAGGCGGCATCGAAATAGAACGGCGTCGCCGTTTCGGCTTTGACGTTTTGCAGAAACATCGGGGCCCACTGCAGCAGATGATCGCGGAGAAAATCGCGTTCGATCTTTGCAATCTGGCATGCGGCATCGTAATCGTCGTTTTCGAGTGCCTTGTATTCGGAGGTTGCCAGCATATACATGAATTCCAGTTCGATGCCGATATGGTCGGGACTTACACACCGGGCCTTGTCGAGCTGAACCCGGAAATCGTACTCATTGTAGAGCTGCACGACCGGATTGGCCCCGCCCGTCTCGAGCATCTGGTCGTCCCTCCTGTAGAACGACTCATAGGGGATGAGATGCAGCACGAAAAGGTTGGTGAAGTCGACGTTGAGAAACTGTTCGAGAAGATCCTTTTTGCTGATCTCTTTCGCTTTTTCCCAGTTCTGGTAGTTGGGAAAGAAAGAGAGGATCATCTCGTCGCTTTCGAACTTCTCCAGAAACTCCTCGTCCACCTCTTTCATCATGATGCGGGAAATCAGCGCATAGAGATTGATACGGGCAAGCTGTTTGGTCAGAATGTCGTTCAACGGAAAACCTTTTTGAATGAAAAGTGAAAAACTAAAAAATAAAAATTGAGGAAGATCGCTTCGCTCTCTTTCTATTCTATAAAAATTTGTCTGCGAAGCAGCTCACGATAATTATAAACTTTTAGTTTTTAGTTTTTAGTTAGAAAGCGGCCCCCAGAGGGGGCGCTTATCAAAGGTCTTTCACCTTGAAGGTGTATGCCTTTTTGCTCAAAGGGACGGCCGGTCTCGGCATCCAGTACGGACGTCGTTCGGTGTCCTTCGTATTCAGAGGTCGGCAGAGCCTGTCCCGCCACGCTTTGAACGTTTTCATGTTGTTCTCGTAATTGACCCAGATATCGCCGATCTGATCGTCCGTATCCGCTTTTTCGAGAATAACTTTCTGGTTCCAGGCATGGTTGCCCGCAATCGGATCGGGGTGTACCGGTGCCACGGCGTTCTGCCATGACCCGCTGAGTCCATCCCACCAGATGTTGTCGAGGTCTTTGTTGAACTCTTTGAACTGCCATGACTTCGGCCGATTTTTGATCGCATCGATACCCTCTTTGGGCTTGAGTGTACCCACTTTGCCATCCATCGTCATCTCATAGAGCGGCGATCCGACACCCATAACACCCAGAGCATGCTCGAAGCCCGGAATATCGACAGCATTTTTGAGTTTCCATCGTCCGGCGTGGTGGCTGTTTGCCAGAACGCCCGGCATCGTCGCCTCGGTCGGAACCGCCATCGCGATGAAGTAGCCGCTCTCCAGGCCGCTGACGGTATCGACGATACGCACTTTCACTGCATCGCCGCGTTTGATATCGAGGCGCTTCGCATCGCTTGTATGAATCCAGACCGGATTGTGGTTCTGGCTGATCTCCATCAAGTGCTTCGAGTTGACACTTCGCGTATGGATATTGTACGGCAGTCGGAAGACGGTATTGAGCGCGAACTCGTTTTCCCCTTTCATATAGCGATGGTGAACCTGGCTGACGACATGGATCATCTTGTCGTATTCGCGTGCGTTGCGCGGATAGATCGGCAGCGCATACTCCGGCCATTTCCAGTCGATGAGCCACTCACAGAAGAGGTCGAGTTTCTTGTCGGGTGTATGGAAACCCTCGCAGAGTTTGCCGTCGACCTCGACACCGATGGAGCGCTTGCGCCCTTCATGGTCGGTAATCCACAGAACACCGAATCGGTCTTTTTCGACTTCGTCGGCATGGTATTTGTGCCCATGGGCACGGTAGTAGGTACCATCGAATTCGAGCTCTTTCTCCTGCGGCTTGTAGACGTTGGTCTTCTCGGTCCAGGCACCCCGGTCTCGCATGAATTCATAGTAGGGGAATTCACTGTGCGGATACGCCGCTTCCGCCGCCTTCTTGAGGTTCGGTAGAAGACTGAAGCCCGCGTTGTAGTACTCTTTGACGGTAACCGGTTTGCCGGGATTTTTCTTCGATTCCCAGTATTTGCGCACACCCAGACTTCCATCCGGGTCGACATGCAGACAGAGCAGCTCGGCCCAGAATTCGTTCTCTTCCCAGATTTCGCCCAGGCCCGCCTTGATGTGCGCCTCAAGCGTACCGCGGTGCTCCACTTTGGGCTTCCAGCCCATCTTTTCGAGTGCCACACGCAGAACCGGCTGGCGGAACGCCGTCCACTGCTCCGGTTTGGAAGGTTCGGACTGCTGGTCGTGACGCTCGCCGGCGAGACCGGTCGGCAGGACATAGTCGCAGTACCAGTTGGTCTCCGACCATGTCGGTGAGAGATTGAAACTCATCTCGACCTTGCTCTCGTCTTTGAGCGCTTCGATCCAGCGGAAACCATCCGGATTGATCCAGACCGGATTGTACATCCTCGGAATCCAGACCGCCAGTTTCGTCGGTACGTTGAGACCGCGCGCACGCCATGTATTCTGCCACTCCTCGTCCATCAGCAGATGGGGCAGGATGAAACTCATCTCGTAGGTAGAGAGCGGATATTCCGGCGGCCACGCCAGTTCGTTCCAGACGTCGACCTTCGGTGCTTTCTTGCCTGCGACTGTCGCCGCATCGCCCTTGCCGCCGATCGAAATCTTGTGCCAGTGGTGCCAGCTGACTCCGCCGATGTCACCGCGCATCGCGCCGCGAAGCGCCAGCGGAAGGAACGCCGAACGGGTGATCATCCAGCCGCCGCGGTGGGCGATGGCACCCGAGCGCCAGATGTAGGTTGCGATCTTTGGACCGGCATCGATGAACATTTCGAAGAGTTTGTCGAGTTTGTACTCCTGGCCTTCAAGTTTGCACTCTTTGACAATGTATTCCTGCGTATAGGGTGCATAGAGCTCTTTCATCACTTCAACGAAGCTCTCGTAGCTCTCATCTTTCGGCATCCTGGAGATGTACCCTTTGGTCACCATGAACTTCAGGTACTCCCGGTTGGCCATCAGGCGGTCCCAGTTGAGCCAGTTTCTGACGAACTCGTGATCCATCAGATCGTCGCCGTTCTTGTCCTTTTCGTTCAGGATGCGGTTGGCGAGATAGAGATAGAGCGCCGTTTCGGTACCCGGCCAGACCGGCAGCCACAGATCCGCGATACCCGCTGAGTTGGATAGGCGCGGATCGAGAACGACCATCTTCGCACCCCGTTTGCGGGCATCGGCGATAAGGCCGGCCGACTGCTGGAAGTAGTGGCCCGCATCCGCCGCATGCGAGGACTGCAGGAAAATCAGATCGGCATTCGCCCAGTCCGGAGAGTTGCGGTCGTCGTTCGCCCACTGGATGGATCCCTGGCGAGCACCCGCCGAACAGATGTTGGTGTGCGAATCGTAGCCGTCCAGACCCATCGTATGGGGCACACGGTGACCGAATCCGTTTTCGTTCGGGCGGCCGACATGGTACATAATGAGCTTGCGGCTCATTTCATCACCGGTTTTAAGCGTATTGTGCATCTTCCTGCCGATCTCTTTGAGTGCATCGTCCCATTTGATGCGAACCCATTTGCCCTCGCCGCGCTTGGAACCCGGTGCACGTTTGATCGGGAACGGAATGCGGTCCGGATCGTACATCTGCGATTCGGCGGCGTATCCTTTGGCACAGTTGCGGCCGCGGCTGGCACTGTGCAGAGGGTTGCCCATATATTTTCGGACTGTCAGGGTTTTCTTGTCGACCCACGCCGTCAAACCGCAGCCCGCTTCACAGTTGGAGCAGACGCACGGAACGATCGTATAGTCATGCACCTGGATACCGTCAGGATTCTCCTGACTGGCAACACCCTTGCGTGCGATACCGCCACGCTTCCAGTCGTCGCCATCGAGCTCGCGGAAACTGTCCCACTTTTCCAGAGGCGGATAGAAATCGAGGCTCTCCGGCATATTGGTGAATTCCGCTGTGCCCTCTTTGGACGCTTCTGCCACACTTTCGAATACACCCGTTGCCAGGGATGCGCCGGCAACGGTAAATGCCGCGCCTTTTAAAAATGTTCTTCGACTTTCATTAATCATACTCTTATCTCCTACTCTTAGCTAAGGTTCAACAGTTGCGGAATGACAAGCCAGACGTGCTTGGCGATCCAGAGCCCCGCAAGCGCCAGAATCGATGCGAGTGCCAGCATGCTGTTGGATTTGTTGCGCAGACCGAATATGACGAGAATCACCGGAATGATGTACCCCATCGACTGACCGAGCCAAAACATCGTATGGTACGAGCCACCCTCCTTGACGAAAGCAATAGTGGCCGCTACCTCTTCGGCTTTCATCGCACCGAAGTAATATTCACCCATATAGACGATGAAGGAGAGCGTCGCACTGACACCGAGAACGATCGCGAGATCCCGCTTGATATTCTGATCACCTATACCGAGGAGCAGATAGGTTGCCGAACCGCCGATAAAGGCTGCCAATGCCATCTGAATCAGTTCGGTCGGCGTCTGCCAGAGCTCACGGGCGGCCGACTCACCCATGATGGTCGCCGTGTAGAGCGTCACCGGTATGGCGAAGACAAACGCCGCCCACATCAGTTTGTTGTACTGCTCTTCGTCGATCCTCTTCAGAATCTTTCCGGCAGCCATGACAAAGATGATACCGGTAAAGATCGTAGCGAGCCAGGCCCCTACGGTAATGGCGGAAGTCCAGTGCGGATAGAAGAAAATATGCCACATTCTAAAGGGCTGATGCAGATCCAGCAGTGTGAAAAGCAGAAAAATGTTCAGGAAAATGAAAGAGATCACCGGCATCAGTGTCTTGACGGTCGCTGCCCGGTCTCCATACTTTTTCAGAAGGTAGACACCTATCAGTACGACGCCTGTACCGATACTTTTGGCCCACATGTTGAGCGTAATCATCCATCCCCATACGATTCCGGGGAGCGCGACATCAAGCGTTACGACGGCATCGGTCGCGACTGTTGCATGTTCAACCATCTTAGTGACCTCCTACATGTTTGAGATGCGTAATGTTGTTGAAGAGGTTGTAGCCGTCTTCACGCTTACTGGCCAGCGGATTGAGATTCACTTCACCGCCGCCTGTGTAGAAGTGCTTCGGATGCGTGTTCTTTTCCGGTTTACGTACTTTGACATTGCCCTGATGCTGCATGATGTATTTGCTGATGTTGCTGGTCGGGTCGTCGAGATCACCAAAGATATTCGCTTCCACCGGACAGGCGACGACACATGCCGGCATCATACCGCCAGCGACACGGTGGGCACAGTAGGTACATTTGTCGGCCGTATTGGTCTCCGGATCGATGTAGATGGCGCCGTAGGGGCATGCCATGACACACCCGGCACATCCGATACAGCGTTCACGGTCGACATTGACGATGCCGTTTTCGAGATAATGGAGCGCACTGACCGGGCAGATACGCTCACACGGCGCATTCTCGCAATGGTTGCATCGCAATGGCGTGAAGGTACGCTTCGTCTCCGGAAACGTTCCTACGTCAACATATTTGACACGCAAGCGCCACATACTGATCGGAACTTCATTTTCCACTTTACACGAAACCTCACACCCTTTACATCCCATGCAAAGTGCCAGGTCTACCAAAAAGCCAAGCTTCATAGATTCCTCCTGATTTGGAACTGCAAGGCACAGTTTTTCGTTCAGCTTATATGTCCCATAAGCTCTGAAAAACCTGATTAAATGCCTATATTGCTACACTTTCAGTCTATGGGGAGTTGTTTTAATCGAAGCTGAAAAAAGAGAGAATGTGAGAAAAAAAACTAATAATCAGGAAAAAGAGGAAATATTATCTTTTTTTATTCAATAAGGCTTGTAAGACAATTCACTTATTTTGATGCTAAATTTTTCGTTAAATCAAAACAAATGATGGTACCCCGTCCCACTTCCGACTCGATTTTCAACGAAGTCTCATGGAGTTTGAGAATGTAGGTAACGATGGCAAGGCCCAATCCCATCGAATTATCCCAGCTGTTTTTATCCATACGATAGTATTTTTTCGTGATCTCTTCAATCTCGTTTTTCGGAATACCGGGCCCTCTGTCAATGACACAGAGATGTCGCTCATCGAGTGTCACCGTCACCTCTTCTTCGGAATATTTCAAGGCATTGTCTATCAGATTGATAATGGCCATCTCCATCATCGTTTTGTCGGCATGGACCATGAGAGGCACGCTTTCGATCCGAATGATACGATCGGGATATTTCTGTTCCAGCGCGTGTACCGCTTCGATCACGACCCTCTGCATATCGAATCTGCTCATCGAAGGCTCCACTTCTCTGTTTTCCAGACGGGTAATGAAACTGAGCCGATCGATCATTTCGGTAATCCGATGGCTGTTCTGATCAATCCGACGAAGAAACTTTTCACGAATGGAAAGTGGCAGATCGGGATCGTCGAGCAGTGTTTCGGTATATCCCATGATGGCCGCCACCGGATTTTTGAATTCATGACTGATCGCGGAAATGATGTCACTGCGCTGCTTGCTGACAAGACGCAGCTTCGCTGTATATTTGCGGCGTTTGCGTTCGATTTTCTCCAACCGTTTGGCCAATTTTTTAAGCAGTTTCCCAATGGTACGAAATTCTGCCGTAAAACCGGGAACAAACTTTGCCGAATACTTTTTATCGGCCAGATGCTGCAGGTATTCGGTGATTTTTTCCAATTCATCGTCAATCCGACGCCCCAGCATCCAGCTGATCGCAAACCCCGCGAAGAGTGCCGCCAGAAAGATCAGCGTAATGCGCACCCACAATGTCGTAAAGTCGTTCATCACCGTATCGAGCGAAACGGAGAGACGAAGTATAGCCGGTTTGTGGTTCCATGTGATCACCTTGGCAGCGTAGATCCGGTCGTTTTTGACCGTATGCGAATAGCGCACCGCCATGCCGAATCCCTCACGTCTGGCCTGCATCACTTCGGGACGGTTGGCGTGGTTCTCCATCTCCCGGGGATTTGCTTCGTTATCGAAAAGCGGTGTTCCGTCGATGGCAATCAGTGTGACCCGCAACGGCCGTCCCATGATCCCGCTCATCTCTTTCGCCGCCATGTCGAGCGATTTCCCCTCACCGAGCCGCGAACGGACATAGGCGATTTCACTTTTCAGCTGGTTGGTATACTGCTCGATTTCGATCTGCTGCACCGAATAGTAGATCACCAGCGAAGCGACGGCCAACACACCGCCGAGAAGCAGAATGGAGTTGATAAAAAAGATTTGTGAGAGTTTAAAGTAGCGTCTGGAACCCATTTTCAACCGACCTGATACCCCACACCACGGACCGATTTGATGTAGTGTTTGCGCTTGTCGGGATCGATCTTCTCTTTGAGACGGTTGACGGCCACGTTGACCGTTTTCACCTGATACTCTTCGCCCTCTTGGCCCCAGACCCTCTCAAGCAGTTGTTCACGTGTCAACACCATGTTTCTGTTTTTGATAAGTTCCAAAAGCAGATCATATTCGAGTTTGGTGAGGTCGATTTTGCAATCTTCCACAAACACCTCGTGACTTTTCGGCCTGATCGTGATGTCCCGGTAATGGATGGTATCACGTTCTTCCGGTTTGCTCCGACGCAGAATCGCTTTGACACGGTGCATCAGCTCCTTGAAATTGAAAGGCTTGGTAACATAGTCGTCGGCACCACGCAGAAACCCCTCTTCTATTTCCTGTTCGGCTACTTTGGCGGTCAGAAAGATGACCGGGACGTCGATGCCCTCGCTGCGGAGCTTCGCGACAAATTCGCTCCCCTCCACTCCCGGAAGATTCCGGTCGACTATCATCAAGTCGGGTGTTTCCTCGTCGAGCAGCTTCTCGACCGCAAGGGTGGAGACCGATGCGAATACATCGTACCCCTCTTTCTGGAGGTGATATTCGAGCAGATCCAGCAAATCCTGCTCGTCTTCGATGACTACGA
>NZ_JAOZPV010000079.1 GCF_029932565.1 Hydrogenimonas sp. | reverse complement strand
TATGGTGGCGGGGGGGAGACTTGAACTCCCGACCTCCGGCTTATGAGACCAGCGCTCTAACCAGCTGAGCTACCCAGCCAACCTCTGTTTGTGGAGCGGTATTTTAACCAAAAAGCGATGGTGTGTCAAGATACCGGGCGCCTGCCCGGCATCGATTAGAAGAATTTCTTCAGCAGATCGCCGGCGGGTGATTTTTTGACATCCTCGGGCAATCTTTTTTCGATCTCCTCTTTCGCTTTCTCTTTCATCAAACCTTTTTTGTCGATTTTGATTTCCGGTGAAGCCAACTTGCCTTTGATCACCACCGGGATGGACATTTTCTTGATTTTTGCGTTGATGGTCATGTCGATGATCTGCTTTTCGAGATCAATTAGACCATCTTTGGATGTGATTTCGGTCAGTTTGCTTTTCATGTTGATATCCGAACGGAGCTGTTTTTTGAGGATTTTCGTGTCGATCGTCGTCCGTTCGTAGACTTCTCGTGTAATATCGAAATTGGCCATTTGCCGAAGCATGAAACTCATTTTGTTCGGAAGTACTTGCCCATCGAGCAGTTCGGCGTGCATCGTACCCAGCTGTTTGATTGTATCGTAGTCGAGCGTGACATTGGCTTTGGAGTCGAAAATATGCGGATAGAGCAGCATATCGGTCAGGGCGACTGTCTGAATGTTTTTGACCTTGACATCGAGTTTGCCATTGTTGAAGTGGGCGTCGAAGGCACCGCCGAGTGTATTGGAGTGGGCTGTGGCATCGACCATGTTTTTTGCCGTTTTGACATCGCCCGTTACGGTGATTTTACCTTTCATATGCTGGTTGGTGATGAAATAGAGGCTGTCGAGGTTCGGGACATGCATAGTGTAATCGGTCGAAAGCGACCCCTCTTTGATATCGTACGTCAGCGCTTTCGTTTTGAGTGTCGTAATGGGGGTATGGAAATCGACATTCGATATCGCTTTGGTACCGCTCAGCCGTGTCGTGATATCTCCATGGAATGTCAGATTCGAAGGAATGGAGAGGTTGAAATCTTTTTTGACCGGATCCGGGTGGACGAGCCCTTTGGAGATATTGGTGACTACATTGCCTTTCAGTGCCTCCATGTTCAGACTCGGGATATCGGCATCGATATCGATCAGGCCTTTCGCGTAGACCGGCTGATCGACCATATGGAGGAGTTTGTCGATGTGCAGATGCAGAACTTTCGCCGTCAGGTTTTCGGGTTCGAAGTTCCTCAGCGCGAGGTGATAGTCTGTTGCACTTTCGGCAACGTCGCTGACTCCGTCGATTTTCATCAACTTCTGATCCCCTTTGATGGTTCCGTGGGTTTTGAAGGGGCCGTTGAGCTTCTGGCCGATCAGTTTCTGAAGATTTGCGAGCTCTTTGATATCGACATCATAGGTTCCGTCGACCGACTGGGCCATGAGATTCATCGATCCCTTCGCCACGACACGGGTATCTTCCCCGATCTGCAGGGCGAACTCGAAACGGTCCGGCCGCAGTACGAATGTTTCGAGTCTTGTCGGTAGCGGAACCTGCGCGGCAATTTTCGATTCGATAACCGGTTTGAGCATATTGTTGCCCGGAGCCGTAAAGAGCACTCCAAAGGCCGCTCCCAGCAACAGCAGTATCACTATCACGATCGAGATCACATATTTCATTCTATTCCGTCCTTTTTTGAAATGCATATTGTATGAATTATATCATGGATTGCCTATAATAGGATTCGAAATCAACATTGAGCTTATTGCACTAAAGAATATGTAAAATAGCGACTAAATAATATGACAAAACTCTTGACAAAGAAAATTTTTTGGGTTAAAATTTCGGCACTTATAAAAAGTAATTGCTAAACTAAACCATATGAAAGGAGCGTCAATGAGTTTCCAACCACTTGCTAACCGGGTTTTGGTAGAACGCGTGGACGAACCACAACAGACTGCATCGGGTATCATCATCCCCGACAATGCGAAAGAGAAGCCGCAGGAGGCCGAAGTTCTGGCGATCGGACCGGAAGTCGAAGAAGAGGGTCACATCAAAGTTGGCGATCGTATCGTCTTTGGAAAGTACAGCGGTACAGAGATTACCGTCGACGGAAAAGAGTTGCTGATTTTGAACAGTGACGACATTCTTGGAATTTTGAAATAAGAGGAGAGTGAAAGATGGCAGCAAAAGAGATTCATTTTTCAGACAGTGCACGCAATGAACTGTTCGAAGGCGTGAAGAAACTGGCCGATGCGGTCAAAGTGACAATGGGGCCGCGCGGACGCAACGTGCTCATTCAGAAAAGCTTCGGTGCGCCGAGCATTACAAAAGACGGTGTGAGCGTCGCCCGTGAAATCGAGCTCAAAGACACTGTCGAAAATATGGGAGCACAGCTCGTCAAAGAGGTTGCCAGCAAAACTGCCGACGAGGCGGGTGACGGTACAACCACTGCGACAGTCCTGGCCTACAGCATTTTCAAAGAGGGTCTTCGCAACATCACGGCGGGTGCCAATCCGATCGAAGTGAAGCGCGGTATGGATAAAGCTTCCTCTACAATCATTGATGAACTCAAAAAGATTGCCAAAGAGGTCAAAGACAAGAAAGAGATTGCACAGGTTGCAAGCATCTCGGCCAACAACGATACAAAAATCGGTGATCTGATCGCCGAAGCGATGGACAAAGTCGGCAAAGATGGTGTCATTACAGTCGAAGAGGCGAAAGGAATCGTCGATGAACTGGAAGTGGTCGAAGGTATGCAGTTCGATCGCGGATATCTGAGCCCCTATTTCATCACCGATACCGAGAAGATGGAAGCGGTTCTCGAAAATCCGTATATTCTGTTGACCGATAAGAAAATCACCAACCTCAAAGATATCCTGCCGGTACTCGAAGGTATCCAGCAGAGCGGTCGTCCGCTCCTTATCGTTGCGGAGGATGTCGAAGGTGAGGCGCTTGCGACACTCGTCGTCAACAAACTTCGGGGTATTCTCAATATCGCAGCAGTCAAAGCGCCGGGATTCGGAGATCGCCGCAAAGCGATGCTGCAGGATATCGCAGTTCTGACCGGCGGTACCGTCATCAGCGAAGAGGTGGGACGTACTCTCGAAAGTACAACCGTTGCGGATCTCGGACAGGCTGGCCGCGTTGTCATTGATAAAGACAACACGACCATTGTCGACGGCAAAGGGGACAAAGGGGCTGTCGAAGCACGCATCAAAGAGATCAAAATTCAGATCGAGAGCACAACAAGCGACTACGATCGTGAAAAACTGCAGGAGCGCCTCGCGAAGCTGAGCGGCGGTGTGGCAGTTATCAAAGTCGGTGCAGCGACTGAAACCGAAATGAAAGAGAAGAAAGACCGTGTCGACGATGCACTCTCCGCAACGAAAGCGGCCGTTGAAGAGGGTATCGTAATCGGCGGTGGAGCGGCACTGATCCGTGCTGCAAGCAAAGTCGATCTCAACCTTGAAGGGGATGAAGCGATCGGTGCGGATATCATCCTGCGCGCCATCAGCGCTCCGCTCAAGCAGATTGCGGAAAATGCCGGATTCGATGCCGGTGTTGTCGCGAACAATGTCTCATCTGCGGATAGTGAAAACATCGGCTTCAACGCAGCGACCGGTGAGTATGTCGATATGCTGGAAGCGGGTATCATCGACCCTGTCAAAGTTGAACGTGTCGCACTGCAAAATGCGACAAGCGTTGCGAGCCTCCTCCTGACGACCGAAGCGACGGTCAGCGAAGTCAAGGAAGAGAAACCGGCAGCGGCTCCGATGCCGGATATGGGCGGAATGGGAGGCATGGGCGGCATGATGTAATGCCCGCCTGATTCTCTGGGATTTTTTTCCGAAGGACGGTACCCATGTGCCGTCCTTTTTTTCTTTCTCTTTTTCTCTCTAATTTAATCAAAATATGTTGTAATTTCATCCCGATAGCGGCATAATATCTGAACAATTTGTTTTATCCGACGATATGTTAGTAACTGACGTTACGCAGTATAAACCATCATCCGCGGCATCAGCGTTGTACGAGTGCAAGGCGCGGCGGTGAGGCGTAGCCGAAGCTACGATCGCAACGCAGCAATCTTGCGGCGATGCTGCCCGCCCATTCTGGGTCAGACGATAACGCACACGCTGACATCGTTGAAAAGAACCGAACGTAGCTGTGGCTACGCCCGAACCTTTTCGCCTTGCATCGTATGCGTTCTCGTCTGACGGATGGCGGCGTATACTGCGTAACGTCAGTTAAAAAGAAATAACATCAGTTATAGATAGGAATTGTCAGATTGAAGTCTCCCTTTTTTTCTTTGAGAGTGTTCAATGTCGCACTGGTCATTGTCCTGATTCTCTTCATCGTAGTAATAGGTCTCGAGCAGTATCGCTATATCAAAGGGGAGTTTTCTGTCGAACTTCAAAAAAAAGTGGAGACCAATTCCTACCAGCTTCAGGACTATTTCAAAAGCAGTTTCGACAAACTCCATTATGTCTTCAACAAAACAGCACAGCTGGATCTTCATAAACTGCGGGATGTGCAAAACTATTTCAACACGTTCGACAAGCCGATCGAACCGATTTACAAAAAATTGAATGAGAATATCATATTCGGTTCCTATGATATCTATCTCATCAATCTTGACAAAGTCGTCAAACGTTCCTCGTTCCCGATGGATGTCGGTCTCGATTTCAAAAATTACGAGTATGCATCCAAAATCTTCAACATGGTCAAAGAGAAAATCATTCCCTACCATATATCGCAACCCTATTTTCAGTTTGCAACGAACGATTTCAGAAAATATCTGCTGGCTCTATCGAAAAATGGAGATTTCTTCGTACAGATTTCCCACAACTATTTTCCTTTGGAGAATATCAAAAGAGAGATAAGTCTGCTCAAAGAACGCTATCCCGACGTCACCTCAATCGAAGTGACTCTTTCGAGCAACGGCCTTATCAAAGGACTCGATAAAACCTATACCGATAAAAAAGATTTCTTCAAACGGCATGAGGAAGACAAACGGGAGTTTCTGAAACGTTTCGGGAAAGAGCTCGACATAACATTCGATTTTGACAAGGCGATGAAAGAGGCAGACTGGGTGGCTCTGCTGTTTGGCAATCGGAATATTCTGTACCGGATCGATCCGGATAAAAAGGAGGCAGTGGTCTACTCCATATCCGAGAATATTTTCAACGATTCGTTGAACAAAGAGATCATCATACTGCGTACCGTGTACAATTTGGCTGATATTTTTCAACAGTATCACAATCGCCTTTTGCGTACCGCAATCATCCTTTTCCTGAGTTTTCTGGTCATACTGGGCATTCTCTTCTTTATCAAGCGTCTCTATGCGGACCGTCTGAATCAGATGGTCGATGCGCTGATGCATGACCGCGATGTGGCACTGAAAGGGTTCGCCATCAAAGAGTTTAAAGTCGTGGCCGATGCGATCAACAACTATCGCGAAAAAATCAAACGAAAAAACAGAGAGCTGGAGATACTCTCGCATACCGACCCTTTGACGGGTGCGTACAATCGTCGCTATTTTGGAAAGATGCTCGAACGGTTTATCTATGAATACCGACGATACGGCAAAGGGTTCGGTCTTATCATATTCGATATAGACAATTTTAAACAGATCAATGACAGATATGGTCACGATGTGGGGGATGAGGTCTTGCGTGAAATCACATCGGTGATCATGTATGATATAAGAAAATCGGACCTTCTGTTTCGGATTGGCGGTGAGGAGTTCGCCGTTCTCGTTTCACCTGTCGACGAAGAGCAGGCGAAACAGATAGCCGACGGATTGCAGAAGAGTGTGGAAAAACATTCGTTTCTGGCGGGATGCAAGGTGACAATCAGCGTCGGTGTCTCCTCTTTCAAAAAGAGTGACGACGCATTTTCCATCTTCAAACGTGTCGACGGCTATACCTATATTTCAAAACAGAGAGGTAAAAATGTCGTTACATCGGACGACCACACCATGGACGAGGAGGAGAAGCCCGAAACCGGCTCCTCGGAAGCATAGACACTGAGATGGGTTCTACTGTGTTGCCTGACATTCGGCGCAGATGCCGCGAAGGGTAATGAAGCTTTCCGTGATGATATAGCCGCTCAGTTTTTCGGCTTCTTCGATAATCTTTTCCGTGCCGACTACGACATCTTCGACTTTATGGCATTTGTCGCAAACCATATGGAGATGCGGATCTTTGATCAACTCATAGACCGATTTGCTGCGAGGAAGCTTGACCTCCTGAATCAAACCGTTGTCGATCATCTGATTGATGTTTTTGTAGATCGTCGCCAGTGAAACGCTCGGAAACTCCTTGAGCATCTCGCCGTAGAGATCTTCGATGTTGATATGTCCGTGTTTTTTGAGCATCATGACGATTTTCAAACGCTGTGGCGTTACCTTGAGCTGATGCTCTTTGAGCAACTCTGCTGTCCCTTTCATAGATATCCCCCAATAAAATTTCGGTATTTTACCAAAAAAATGATCCTATACCATTTATACATCAATAGTTTTAATATGAGCGTTAATCTTTGCAAGGGTGCATGGAAAATAATCTCCTTTTAAGTATAATTATTGAATAATTATTAAAGGAAAAATATTTTCCATAAAAGGAGTCAATATGGCAACACGTGGCAATTCAATCATCAAAGGTGTCGAAATCGATGAAGTAATCAATCTGCTCAACCGTGCATATGCGGATGAGTGGCTGGCCTATTATCAGTATTACATCGAAAGCAAGGTGGTCAAAGGAATCATGAAGGATGCGGCGATCGCAGAACTCGACCAGCACGCGGCGGACGAGCTGCGCCATGCCGGTATGGTAGCCGATCGTATCATCCAATTGGGTGGTACGCCGATTCTTCATCCGCAGGATTGGTTCAAACAGACCAACTGCGGCTACGATGCACCGGAAAATTTCGATGTGCTGAAAATACTCGAGGACGCCATCAAGGGTGAGCAGTGTGCCATCGGCGTCTACAGTCAGCTGGCGGAGATGACCCAGGGCAAGGACATCGTAACCTACGATATTGTCAGCCAGATTCTTGCCGACGAGGTGGAACACGAGGAGGATCTGATGGCACTGCACGAAGATATCAGTGAATTCATCGATCAGGTGAGGGGGAGTGTTTCATGAGACAATACGAAACCTACAAATGCATGACATGTGGCAACGAAGTAGAGGTGCAGGCAGTGGGCGGCGGTACGCTGGTCTGCTGCGGCGAAGAGATGGTCTGCACCACCGAAAA
>NZ_JAOZPV010000078.1 GCF_029932565.1 Hydrogenimonas sp. | reverse complement strand
ACAGGCGGAGCACCCGAGCAGGCACACTCCTAAATCCATAATGCCCATATAACCCGGCGTAAATCGCCGGGTCTGATTTAGCGCAGCCGAATCAGTTGGAGCGGATTGATGTGGCGGTTTTTCTGTGTCACTTCGAACATCAGCTCTTTCTCCACCCGTCCGATGACATACCCTTTTTTGATCTTCTTTCCCTCACGGATCGTCGGAGCGATTTTATCCATTTTCGCATAGATGGTATGCAGGTTGTTCTTGTGCTCGATAATGACGACTTTGCCGAGCATAGGGGTCTTTTTGGCAAAGACGACACGCCCGTTCAGAACGTTTTTGACTTTGGCATTTTTCCTGTAGGGCTGCAGTGTTACCGATTCGTTGAATATCTTGATTTTATAGACCGGATCGATATACGAGCCGAACTTCTTCACCACCTTGGCTTTTCCGACCGGGGATATTGTCTTTTTGCCCCGATAACGCCCTATGGCATGTTTCTGGTAGGAGGAGCCGATGGTACGGACCTTCAGTTTATCCCCTTTCGCTATGGCCGCATTTTCGGTTTTTCTTCTCTTTCGTTCCGCTTTTTCGGCCTCCCGCCGTTTCAGAATTTTGAGTTTCGCCAGTGTATTGCGCAGATCGCTCTCCTCTTTCTGCAATTTTTCGAGTCTGCTCTGGTACTCTTTTTTCTCCTTTTTGAGTTTCGCCATCAGTTTTTTACGCCGTTCTTTCTCTTTGGCTGCCGTCTTTTTCCGTTTTCTGAGCCGCTCTATCATTCGTTTGATGCGTTTGGCCTCTTTTGTCAACGATTCGCTTTCGGCCAGTGTTTTCAGATAGGATGACTGCATCGATTTGAGTCGTTCGTTATCATTTTTGATCAGGGAGGAGAGGACTTCCGATTCGATAACATCATCGGGAGATTGGACGCCCTCCTCTTTTTTGAGCTCTTCGAGAATATAGCGGTTTGCCAGAAGTGCAACAAGTCTCCTCTCCTGCTCCTCCCGCGTTTTGTCCAGGTTTTTGGAGATCCTCTCGATCTCTTCGAGACGCTTCTGTCCCTCCGCCAATAAAATCGAATTGACGGCAATCTCTTTCTCCGATGTCAAAATAATCAGGTCGAGTTGTTTCAGTTTTTTTTGATTCTGTTCGATCTGTTTCGCGATTTTTGCCAGTTTTCTGTCCATATTGGCATAGCTGCTTTTGGTACTCGCCAATCGCTGTTTGGAACTCTTTATCTTTTTATCGATCGAGGCGCCGAAAAGAGAGATCGCGCAGATAAGAAAGAGCGGGAAAAGTCTGTAGAGCATCGGCCTTAAAGTTCCTCCCTGAACCGTACGACAACCCACATTGCACAAAAAAGTGCAATCCCGAATCCGGCCGAAGCGAGATAGGTCAAATCGTTCAGATGGAGAAGCAGGGTTGTATTGATCCCCATCTCCGTCAATATTCCTTTGACATAGTTATCTGAAATCAGATAGACCATGCCCCCCGTAACGAGCAGAATAGCGATCAGCGCATCGACGAAGGCGAGCCGGAAAAGCACACCGCTGCGAAGCCATACCGGTGCTCCGAAGAGTGCCATGATCTGCATTCTCTCTTTATGTTCGAGCTGCCATATCACCATCTGTTTCATCACCAGCAGGAAACCGATGAGACCGATGAGGGCGCCGAAGATATAAAAGTTCGTCTTCATGAAGAGCAGCATGGCATAGAGCCGGTCATGCACCTTTTCGAAAATCTGCACACGCTTGACACCTTTGACCGAAAGAAGGTCGCGTTTAAGTTTTTCAAGCCTTTTTTTGTCCGGGTAGTGTCGGAGTTTTACCGTGTAGAAGGCCGGAATCACCGCTTTGATTTTTTCAAGATTCCGTTTGCTGATCTGCTTTCGGATACGCAGAAGTACACTTTCCGCATCCACGGATTCGACCGAATTCACCAGAACATTCGCATGTTTTATCTGATTCGGTTCGACCGACTTCTCCGCAACCACGATCACAGTGTACTGTTCCTGCAGACGGGTTTCGTAATCTTTGATGACCCGGTCGAAAACGAGCAGATATTCGATCGCGAAAAGAATCGCGAAAAGCGGCAGGATGAGTCCGAGATGATTTCTAATGAATGTCATAAACGACTCCGTTTTCTATCATCAAATGACGATACTCCGCGTTGAACATTTCGGGAATATGGTGTGTGACGACGACGACCGTCGTCTCAAGCTCTTCGTTCGCCCGCTCCAAAAGTTCCCAAACAACCTGCGAAGAGTAGTCGTCGAGGTTGCCGGTCGGTTCGTCGGCAAGAATCAGAAAGGGGTTGTGTGCCAAAGCCCGCGCCATCGCGACACGCTGCTGCTCCCCGCCGCTCAGTTCCATCGGATATTTGTCCGATTTGTGGGAGAGTTTGACATGGTTGAGAAGCTTGATCGCCTGCGCACGGCACACATCTTTGGGAAAACCTGCGATAATGAGCGGAAGCATCACGTTCTTTTCGACGCTCCACTCTTTGATCAGCTTGTAATCCTGAAACACGATGCCGATATGTCGGCGGAGTTTGTAGAGTTTCGAACCGGAAATCGAACGCATGTCGATACCGCCGACACTCAAATCACCACCCGAAATATCCATCGCCCCATACATCGATTTGAGCAGTGTCGACTTCCCGCTTCCGCTCGCACCCGTAACGAAAACGAACTGGTTCGTTTCCACCCGGAATGTCGCGTTTTTAATTACGGGTTCATGCCTCGGGTAGGCGAGTTTCAGACTGTTCGCTTCTATGACGTTTCGCATAGCCATTCCTTGATCGCCCGGTGCGCCTTGAGATTGGTCTGCGTCGCCACCGGTTCATGCGGATAGTAGAATACTTTTCCATTTCTGTTCAGCAAAAACTTGTGTTCCGGCCGATCAAAACTTCCCAGCGAAACACGCACAAGACCTTCCTGCCCGTTTATCGAGTAAAACCGTTCGAAATGGACAAAAAAATCCTCTTTGATCGTCGCTTTTTGCGGTCGCTTCTGATATAAATCTGTCACCGACGGCGCACAGGGAAAGGAAAAGTCTTTTGTAATTTTTCTCTCTTCGGAGATTTCGGGCGCTTCGACATGCACCTCGTATATATCCTTTTCCTGTCTGAGCCAGCGCTCTTCGTATTTGCTTCGCACCGCCGCTTCGCCATTTTTCTCCACGGTGAAACGGACCCGTTTCGGCCGCGTAAAGATCTCCATGGCGTAGCGAAAATAGTTCTCGCTGTCGGTTCGCAGTTCCAACGTCCCATCCGGAACCAGCACACGCATCGCCTCGTCCAAAAACGGTTCGGAAATAACACGGCGATGCGGCTTTTTGTCCCACGGGACAGGAAAGTGAATAAAGATGCGTTCGACACGGTTACTCGGAAGAAGCTCCATAAAAAGACGTGCATCGTAATCGATCACCCATACATTGTCGATTCCCTCGAGGTCGATTCGGCGCATCACCTGTTCAAGCGAAGGCCGATGAATCTCAAGACCTATCAGATGCACCTCCGGATGGTTCTGCGCCTGATGAATCAGGTGACGCCCGCTGCCGAACCCTATCTCGATCCATAGCGGTTTCTCCGGCAGATCATCGGCACGGAACCGGGCAATCTCCTTGAGTGAGGGAAGAGGTTCTTTCAGCTTTGCCTGTTCGACATTG
Organism: Hydrogenimonas sp.; assembly: GCF_029932565.1. GTDB lineage: Bacteria > Campylobacterota > Campylobacteria > Campylobacterales > Hydrogenimonadaceae > Hydrogenimonas. Next base: position 3,684 of record NZ_JAOZPV010000078.1, on the reverse strand, counting down.
GCGATGTTCGAATAGAGAACCTGCGGCCTGACAGTGGCGATGTAGGCCTGAAGCGCTTTCTTGATCAACGCATTGGGTGAAGGCCGGGATATCTTCTCCGACTTGATTAAAACCGAATCCCCTTTCGCTTTGACCTGAAGGAGAAAAGGGACGCCGGATACCTCGACACCCAGCAGCCCTTCCCCTCCGTGTTCCAGATTTTCTGCATACCATTCAAACCGTACACCCTCCGCTTCGAAAGGCAAAGCAGGAATTTCAAATGCGGATATACGAATATGCGGCATGAAGCTGCGTTACTTTTTTTCTGCTGCGATATAGAGTTCCACCGGTTCCGAGGGCTTCGACTCGATCCCGTTTTTATCGACTTCCAGCACACGATAGGTATATTTGACACCCGGGCTCATCGTTTTATCCACGAATTTCGTTCCATAGATATTGGTGAAAATCTTCTCTTTTTTGCTCAAACCTTCCCAATGTGTACGGATAATGGTGTATTTTTCGGCTCGATTGTCGACCGGTGTCCAGGTGATAATCGCCTGGTTGAATGCGATTTTGGCTGCCGTTATCGAAGGTGGCGAAGGCTTCGCCAGCGTCGAACCGATGACAGGAGATTCCGGCATCTGGCTCTCCAGACCGTCTTTGTCGACAGCCGTCACTTTGTAATAGTAGAGTTTGCCATCCTCTTCGACATGGTCTTCGAAGCTCGTACCCTCCACTTTGGCACGATAGCTGTAAAAGCCGAGAGCGAACGGCGCACGATAGAGCTTGTAGTAGACGACGTCAGCCGTCGGACTGGGCTCCCATGTCAGACGAATCGTTTTGGGAAGGTCGGTCGTCGCTTTCAGCTCCCCCGGCATGAGCGGCAACGGTTTTGTGATCGCTTTGACCGGCTGGCTCGGATGGGTGAGAAGTCCGTTGCAGAGCTTGGCCCGGATACGATACATATAGACCTCCCCGTCTCCCAGATTTTTGTCCATATACTCCGCACTGAGCCGATGCTTGATATCGGCCTGCTTTTTCCAGTCGCCCGGCTTCGACACGGATGCACGCTCGACGACGTATCCGACGACACGAAGATCCTGGTGCGGTCTCCAGATCAGCTTGATACGGTTTGGAAGATCGGTAATGGCTCGGACAAAACTCACGGAATGAATCATCGGGGCCGTTTTGACATGAACAGGTGCAGACTGTCTGGATTCGTATCCATCTTTGTCGAAAGTCGACATCTGATAGACATACTCCGTGCCGGGTGTCAACTTGGTATCGACATAGTGTGTACTGTAGCGATCTTCGATCTCCGCGACACGCTTGAGCTTCTTCTCCTCGCTGTTGGGATCGAGACGATAGAGCCGATACCCCTCGATCTTCATCGACGGCACCATCTGCCACTCCAGCCCCACTGCCGTCATGCTGCTGATCGTCCGTATCGACTGGACATTGGGCAGGTCAGCCTGAACCTTCGGCGCCTCCTGTGTCATGATCTTCGAAGAACAGCCGGTCGCAATGATCGCCAAAGCGCCGTAGAAAATTGCACGGATCCAAAATTTCATCTAATTGCTCCTTTTCAAAACAGCTTTCAAGACGCTCCCTCATATCGTACGGTATCGGTGCTACAAATTGCATCGTTTTTCCGGTTTTGGGATGGTCAAGATAGAGAATGTATGCATGTAGTAAAATTCGTTTTATTTTATCGTTCCTGCTCTTAAAACCGTATAAACTATCCCCGACGATATGGCGGTTCAGTGACGCCAGGTGGACCCGGATCTGATGAGTACGCCCCGTATAGAGCTTCGCACCGATCAATTCATAACGGTTTTTTTCACTGACAAGAAGTTTTTCGAAACGTGTTTTTGCCGCCCTGCCCCCTTTGACGACTCCCATTTTCAACCGATTGGCAGGATTGCGGCCTATCGGAGCCTCCACAACTCCGGACTCTTTTAGCGGGTAGTCGATCAGGGCGACATAATAGCGCCCCATCGATCTGTTCTGCAACTGGTCGGAGAGTTTTTCGTGGGAAGCATTGTTTTTTGCCACGACCATCGCCCCGCTTGTCTCTTTGTCGAGGCGGTGGACGATGCCGTGACGCTCTTCGCCGCTGATCGTCGATAGATTCACACCTTTGGCCTTGAGCCAGTCGACCAGGGTGGGGGTTTTGACACTCGGTGCCGGATGGACGACAAGACCGGAGGGTTTGTTGAGTACGAGAATCTCTTCGTCCTCATAGATGATCGGAACGTCGAAATCGACGGATTCGGCTTCATAGGAGGGCTCTTCGGGTATCGTGTACTCCACCTTCTCACCCGGAACAACCTTGTATCCGGCTTTTTTGACGACTTTCTCGTTGACCTGTACCAGACCCTTTTTAATGAGCTGTTCGATCTGATTCCGTGATCCGCCGATATGCCGATGCAGAAACTTGTCGAGACGCTCCGCATTGTCGACCGTCAACGTCTCCGTTAATCTCTCTTTTTTCATTCGTAGGGTACAATTCCTGAAATAATTGTGGGCAGTAGGATTCAATGAAACACAGACTGATGTTTGACAGGCGAATTTTAACACATTTCGATTTTTTTCTGATTCTTCTCATTCTGCCTCTCATCGTTATTTCACTCACTCTTGTCAACGAAATCAGCCCCTCGCTTTTCAGAAAAGAGCTCTTCTATATCGGGCTCGGTTTTATCATTTTTTTCATCTTTTTTTTGATTCCCTGGCGCTCCATCCGGTGGCTCATTCCCTTTTTCTATTGGACAACGATTCTCCTTCTGATCAGTGTCGACCTTTTCGGCGTAACGAAACTCGGTGCTCAGCGTTGGCTGCAGATGCCTTTTATCGGGTTGACCATTCAACCTTCGGAACTTTTCAAACCCGCTTTTCTGCTGATGCTTGGACACCTCATACAGGAGAATCCTCCACCGCCCGGAGGATACACCCTGAGAGATTTTCTCAAATTTTCCCTCTATATTCTTCTGCCTTTCATACTCATCGCAAAAGAACCCGATCTCGGAACCGCTCTCGTCCTCCTCATCATCGGCTACGGTGTTCTTTTTCTGGTCGGCGTTCACTGGAAAATCTGGGCCGGTATCGCCATCACTCTCGCCATCGTCGCACCATTTCTCTACTCCAATCTGCACGACTATCAGAAAAAGCGGATTCACGACTTTCTGTCGGAAAAACCGAGCTACCATGTCCAGCAGTCGATCATCGCCATCGGCTCGGGAGGCATGCAGGGAAAACCGAAAGAGGAAGCGACGCAGACCCAGCTGAAATTTCTGCCTATCGCATCGAGTGACTTTATTTTCTCGTACTATGTCGAACGTTTCGGTTTTACGGGTGCGGCTATCCTCATTCTCATCTACGCCCTGCTCATTCTGCATATACTGAGCCTGGGGATGCACGCTCGGGGCGACTATTTCATCCAGGTCACAGCCTACGGGATCGCATTTCTCCTCTTTGTCTATACCAGTATCAATATTCTCATGACCATCGGTCTCGCCCCTGTTGTCGGCGTTCCCCTCCCCCTCCTGAGCCACGGGGGAAGCAGCTTCATCAACTTCATGGTCCTTTTCGGCATACTCGAGAATTTTATTGCTTTTCGGTTCAATTTCCTGTATAATTCCGGCTCTAAAGTCACCTTTCTTTAGGGCCAATAGCTCAGTTGGTTAGAGCATCCGGCTCATAACCGGA
>NZ_JAOZPV010000022.1:11788-24561 GCF_029932565.1 Hydrogenimonas sp. | reverse complement strand
ACACGGATCATGTTCGACCCGCACTCGATGGCGAGTTCGAAATCGTGGCTCATACCCATCGAACAGATTTGCGCACCTTCGTTACGAAGTTTTTCGAAGATGCCGTAGGTCGTTTCGAAACTCTTCCGCACGAGCGCATCCTCCTCGGTATGGGCGCCGATCGTCATGACGCCGCGCAGATCGATATTGGGACAGTTCTCTTTGATGTTGTGGTATATTTCGACCGCTTCGTCGGGGTCGACCCCCGTTTTGGTCGCCTCCCGGGCACTGTTGATCTGCATCAGGCACTCCATCTTCACATCCTGCTCCGCCAGGCGCTTCTGCATCGCGTCGGCCAGTTCGAGAGAGTCGAGCGACTGCATCATGAACGGATTGGCACGAATCAGGTGGTTGATCTTGTTCTTCTGAAGCCGTCCGATGAAGTGCCACTCGATCGGAAGGTCATCGAGTTTTTCGACACGCTCCTGCAGATTCTGTACCCTGTTTTCCCCGAACGCCCGCTGGCCCAGATCGTAAAGCATGCGAATCTGCGATTCGTCGGCATATTTGCTGACCGCCACGATTTTGACGATATGGTGTTCGCTGCGCTTGATGCGTGCCTCTTCGACTCTCCAGATCAGCTGGTCCAGCCGTTCCTGCATCTGTGCTCTATCCATGTGTAATCCTTGCTATGTCGTTGTAGATCGTGAAGACCATGAGTGAAAAGAGTAGGGCCCATCCAATCAGCGTGAGGCGGTAGACGATCTCCTCGTTGGGCGGTCGGCGGAAGATCAGTTCGTAGAGTGTGAAGATGATATGCCCCCCATCGAGTGCCGGTATCGGGAGAAGATTCAACACCCCGAGGTTGACCGAAATGAGTGCCGTCAGGGCGAAGAGAGCGACCAGCCCATGCTGTGCCGCATCCGCTGTCACCTGCACGATGGCGATGACGCCGCCCATCTCCTTGGCCGGTACGACCCCTTCGATCAGTTTTTCGACACTGATGACGATCATCATGCTGGCCTCGACCGTCTTCTTCCATGCATAACCGAACGCCGAAACCGGATCGTAGGTGATCGTCACAAGATCCCCGCTGGGGCCGATGCCGACCATCCGCCGTTTCACCGTCTCTCCGAAAATGGTTTTCGCTTCGAGAATCCGTGGTGTCACGACAATGGAGCGCAGCGTACCGTTATGGTCAACCAGCATCTCCAACGAGCCCGACGAGTGCGAGATGATCTCGCTCAATTCATCCCATATTGCGATCTTCCGATCGTTGATCGCGATGATACGATCCCCTTTCTGCAGGCCTGCCTGCAGGGCCGGAGAGTTCTCCTGCACCATGCCGATTACCGGTTTGTAGGCGTTGGCACCCATCAGTGCGATCGCATAGTAGAGGAAAAAGGCAAGCAGAAAGTTGAAAAGGGGGCCGCCAAGCAGAATCAGGATGCGCTGCCACGGCGGTTTGACGTTATAGCTGTCCGGGTCAAGGCTGATTTTGGTGGGATCGGTGTCGTCCTGTCCCTTCATCTTGACGTAACCGCCCAGCGGCACTGCACTCAATGCATATTCGGTCCCGTTGACGACTTTCGAAAGAATAACTTTGCCGAAACCGATCGAGAAACGCTCCACATGTACACCGAAGAGGCGGGCAAAAAGAAAATGGCCAAGTTCGTGAAAAAAGATCAGAAACGAAAGTACGAGAAGGGAGACAAGCATACCCATCTATCGCCCCTTCGCATAATCGCGGACATATTCATATCCGCTGTAGAGTGTGATCGCAACGGCAATCCAGAGCAGCAGCGTGCCGCCCGGCCAGTCCATCGTCAGGAAACCGATCGCGAACATCTGTGCCACCGTTTTGACCTTTCCCATCCACGATGCGCTCACATCTCTTCCCTCGCTGACGATCATGACGCGTAAACCCGTAATGAAAAATTCCCGGCTCAGAATCAGGAAAATGGCGAACACATCGGCACGGCCCAGCACGACAAGGCCCAGAAACGCAGCGAGCGTCAGCATTTTGTCCGCCAGTGGGTCGATGATTTTTCCCAACGGCGTGATCTGATTGCAGAGCCGTGCGATATATCCGTCGAAAAAGTCGGTGACGCTCGCCAGAACGAAAATCAGCGCGGCGAAATAGTCGAGCCAGCTTGTATGGATACCACTCAGCAACGATGTATCGCGGTAGGCGAGCAGCCAGAGCATCAGCGGCGCCATCAGCAGGCGCGCGAATGCAAGAATATTGGGAAGATTCAGGGCCCGGCTGTCAATCATTGAAAACTGGTGCCTCCGTCGATGACGATTGTCTGACCTGTCAGCCAGGAGCACTCGTCGGTGCAGAGGAACCAGCACATACCGGCGAGATCTTCGGCCTGGCCCATCCGGTTCAGGGGCGACCGGGCAACGACCTCCGCCTTCACCTCTTCGTAGTTGGGGAATTTTTTGAGCGCGTCCGTATCGATCGGACCGCCGCTGACGGCGTTGACGCGGATCCCTTTTTCACCCAGTTCTGCCGCGGCGTATTTGACCATCGTCTCGACCGCCGCTTTGTTGGTACCGTGACCGGCATAGTTGGGTGTGTAGACGAGGTTGCCGGTGGAGCTGAGCGAAATGATGCTTCCTCCACCCGTCTTCTCCATCCGTTTCGCCGCTTCCTGAGCGCCGACGACGAATGCCGAAACAGTGGCCGTGTAGATGTTGCAGAGCCCTTTCGGTTTGAGGCGCATGAAGGGGCCGAAACCGCCGACCACCGCACGTCCGGAGATGATCGCATTTGAGATGAAATAATCGACACGAAGGAAATCCTCGTCGATCAGCTTGAAAAGATCTTTGTAGGTTTCCGGTTCGAGAATGTTGAGCTGATAGGGAACGGCCCGCACACCGAATCTCTCTTTGACATCCTGGGCAATCTTTTCCGCCTCTTCGGCATTGGAGTTGTAGGTAAACGCGATATCCGCTCCCGCTTCGGCGAACCGATAGAGGATCGCTTTGCCGATGCCGCGTGTCGCACCGCTGATAACGAGCACTTTGCCTTTCATACTTTCACATTGACTCATGATGGTTATACTCCTGGAATTTTGTATTGTTTGATGACTGTTTCGATCTGCCGCATATGATCCGCCGAAGGCGGTGTCAGCGGGAGGCGGTACTCCAGCGTATCGATCAGACCGACAATGTACATCGCCGCTTTGATCGGAATGGGATTGCTCTCGACGAAAAGCACTTTGTTGATATCGTAGAGCCGGTCGCTGATCGCTTTGGACGATGCGAAATCCTGCGCCTGCGCCGAATGGATCAGATCGGCAATCAGGTTGGGCAGCAGGTTGGAGGTGACGGAGATACAGCCGTTTCCGCCGGTCGCCATAATCGGGTAGTTGATCGCGTCGTCACCGCTGATAACGGCAAGAAGCGGACGTTTCGCCTTCAGATGGAGTGTCCGTTCCATCGAACCGGTCGCTTCCTTGATCGCATAGATGTTGGGAATCTCGTCGAACAGACGAAATACCGTGTCGGGTGCAATGTCGAGTGCGGTGCGGCCCGGCACATTGTAGAGCATGACAGGAATTTCAATCGATTCCGCAATCGCCTTGTAATGCTGAAAAATTCCCTCCTGCGTCGGTTTGTTGTAATAGGGGCATACCGAAAGGATGGCATCGGCCCCGTGCTTTTCGGCAAATTTCGCCAGATCGATCGCTTCGAGTGTGGAATTGCTTCCCGCTCCCGCGACCACTTTTACCTTCGTGCCCCTGCAGACACTCACAGCCGTTTCGATACACTCTTTGTGTTCGGCATGGGTCAATGTTGCGCTCTCGCCCGTCGTACCGACTGGAACGACGGCATCGATGCCATTTTTGATCTGTCGTTCGATCAGTTTTGCATACTGTTCATGATCGACTTTGCCATCTTTAAAAGGCGTAACAAGGGCGGTCATCGCGCCGACAATGATGTCACTCATATCATTTCACCTCTGCTTTCTGGTTTGGTTTCTCTTTCCTCAAAATCACGGTTACGGATCTCTCTTTGACAAGATAGCGTTCGGCCACCTCTTTGATCATCTTTGGTTTCAGTTTGTCGATATTCTCCTCATATGCCAGCAGCGGCTTGATATCGCCCCGGGCCAGGTAACTTCCGAACAGATCGGCCACATTGCTGGAGTTCTCCATGCTGAATATGAAATCGGCACGGGTATTGACTTTGACCTTCTTGAGTTCTTCTTCCGTAACCCCATCTTGTTTGATCCGTTCGATCTGGTTCCAGAACTCTTTTTCCACATCTTCGGCTTCGACACCCGGGTTGCAGACGGCCAGGAAAAGGAAGACTCCCGGATCTTTCAGTTCCATGTTGTAGGCGTAGATCTGATTGACCATCTTCTTTTTATCGACGAGTTCTTCGATGAGACGGCTGCTTTTGCCGTGGCTCAGAAGTTCGCTGAGTGCCGAAAGGGCGGGCTGATCCGGATGCTGAAAATTCGGGATGGGAAACGTAACAGCCACGATGTCGACTTCACTCTCTTTATGGATCACGACGCGTTTGGGACCGTCCGGATCCGGTTCGACCTGATGGACTTTCGGAATGTCGCAGCAGTTCGCGATGGATCCGAAATGTTTTTTCGCTGCATCGAAAACCGTCTGGGGTTCGATATCGCCCGCCACGACGACAATGGCGTTCTGCGGCTGGTAATAGGTTTTGTGGAACGAGCGGATATCCTCGATCGACCAGTTCAGAATATCATTCATGAAGCCGATCGGCGTCCAGTGGTAGGAGTGATAGATGTAGGCATTGTTGAAAAGCCGAAAGTAGAGGTATCCGACCGGATTGTTGTCGGTACGCCATCGTCGCTCCTCCGCGACCACTTTCCGCTCGGGCAGGAACTCCTCCTCTTTCAGACTCAGATTGGCCATCATCTCGGCGAAAAGGGAGAGAGATCTGTCGAGGTTTTTGGAAGAACTCTTGATGAAATAGTGGGTATAGTCGAAACCGGTCGACGCATTGTCGATGCCTCCGAATCGTTTGACGATCTTGTCGAATTCGCCCGCTTCCATATTCTTGGTCGATTTGAAGTTCATATGTTCAAGCATATGGGCGATGCCGCTCTTTCCCATCACTTCGTTGCGGCTTCCGACCCTGTAGAAGATGTCGGTCGTAATGACGCCGCTTTCGTTTTTGAGCGGAATGACGACCACGTCAAGGCCGTTTTTGAGGGTTTTCGTATAGTACTTGGGCAGATTGCTTGCCATCAAAGCTCCTGTAAAGAAAGTGAGTAGTATGTAATAGGCAGTAAGTCGTTTGGCAAAACGTTTGAGATCCATTCGATTTCCTATTTGCGATTCTCGATTCCCGCAGATCATTTCCGGTCCGCTCCGATCGCATCGGTAATGGTCGCGTAGCCATCCTTTTCGAGTAGATGGAGCAGGGTACGGTTGATCATGGCGGGGAGTTCCGGGCCCCGGAAGATAAGTCCCGTCAATACCTGTACCAGACTGGCACCGGCCCTGATGCGCCGGTAGGCTTCGTAGCCGCTGTCGATACCGCCTACGGAAATGAGCACCGTTTTGCCAAAGAGTTCCGCCGCCACAGCATCGAAAATCGCGAAACTCTTTTCACGGATGACGTGCCCGCTGATACCGCCGGCTGCTTTGGGATTTTTGACCAGCGAATAGTCGATACTGGTATTGGTGGCGATAATACCGTCGGCCCCCGCTTCGACTGCTTTGCTGCAGAGCGCTACAGCCGCCTCTTTGCTCATGTCGGGTGCGATTTTGAGGAGAATCGGCTTGTCGGTCAACGATTTTCCCATATCAAAGAGGGCGTCGATGAACGCCTCGTTCTGCAGATCACGCAGGCCGGGTGTGTTCGGGGAGGAGATGTTGATGACCAGATAATCGCACAGGTTCCGAAACGCTTTGATGCCATGTTCATAATCTTTCAAAGCCTCTTTTTCCGGCGTCAGTTTGTTCTTCCCGATATTGACTCCGATCGGCGTTACATAGGGGTAGCGCTTCTTCAGTTTCATCTGCAGATGATAACTGCCCTTGTTGTTGAAACCCATCGCATTCTGCAGCGCCTCTTCACGAACATGGCGCCACAGACGCGGTTTCGGATTACCGGGCTGTGGTTTTGGAGTTACGGTGCCGACTTCCGTATAGCCGAATCCCAACGCCGTCATTGACCGTATCAGTTCCCCATCCTTGTCGAAACCGGCAGCCAGCCCGACAGGGTTGGGAAATCTGCGTCCAAAAAGATCCTGACCAAGACGTTCATCGTCGACGAAATGTCTCTTGGTCCATGGATTGAGGAGCTGGGGAATCATTTCACCGATCTGAAGAGCACCGGTTACCAGATGGTGGGCACTCTCCGGATCGAGACGGAAAAAAAGCGGTTTGATTTTTTCATAATCCATAAACTGATATCCATTTTTCGATAAATTGGGATTGATTATACAAAAAAAGTGCCAAATCCAGCTTTAACCGGTGATCCAAACGAAAAAGCCAATGGCTTGATATTATCTAGTATCATCCTGCTCTCCGGCTTTTTTGCTACAATTTATAAAAGTGGTGGAGGATTTGTATGAAAGTGACGGAACGTTTTTCACTCGACAGAACGTTTAAAGAGCATCTGCGGAGATTGAAACCCTCGTTCGGTTTCAACGGTTTTGGCGAAGCGACCTACTATCGAACTTACAGCCGACGAAAAACCGACGGTACACAGGAACAGTGGGCCGATACGGTAATCCGCGTCGTCGAAGGCACGCTTTCGATCCGGAAGAATCACTTTCGAAACGAGGGGCTTGCCTGGCATGACGATAGCTGGCAGGATTTCGCTCAGCGTATGGCAAAAAGCTGTTTCATGATGCACTGGCTTCCGCCGGGGCGTGGACTCTGGATCATGGGAACAGACTATATTTACGAACGCGGCAGTGCGGCACTCTACAACTGCGGTGCGGTCGATACGGCCGACCTGGTCGACTCTTCCGACTGGGCGATGGATATGTTGATGAGTGGTGTCGGCGTCGGATTCAACATGGCATGGAGAGGCGAAGCCGAGATTCCTGACAAAAGCAAACCGAAACTCTACGTGATCGATGACAGTAAAGAGGGGTGGGTCAAATCGGTCCGTCTTCTTCTGGAGAGTTATTGCAAAGGGGGAGATTTCTACCGCTTCGACTATTCGAAAATCCGTCCTGCCGGGTCTCCGATCCACGGCTTTGGTGGTACCGCTTCCGGGCCCGAGCCGCTCCGGGAGCTTCATGGCCGGCTTGAGGAGATTATGGACCGTTACTGCCACGGTGAGATCAACAGAACCCGATGTACCGCCGATGTATTCAACGCTATCGGGGTCTGTGTCGTTGCCGGCAATGTGCGTCGATCGGCCGAAATTGCACTGGGCTCTCCCCACGACGAGACATTTTTGCACCTCAAAGATTATGAACGTTTTCCCGGCAGGAAAGAGATTGGGTGGATGTCGAACAATTCGGTCGTGCTCCAAACCCATGAAGATTTCGAAAAACTCCCCGAAATCAGCAACCTGATACGCAAAAACGGCGAACCCGGCATCCTGAATCTTGTCAATGTGCAGAAATATGGGCGCTTCGGACAGACGATTCCCGACAGGGCCTGGCTGACCAATCCATGCGGAGAAATTGCGCTTGAAAGTTACGAGCTCTGCAACCTGGCCGAAATCTTTCCGACACGTTGCAGGCGCAGAAGCGATTTCAAAGAGGCTGTGGAGTTCGCGACGTTTTACGCCACCACCGTCTCACTGCTCCCGACCCACCGCGACGAAACGAATGCGATCATTGCCCGTAACCGACGAACGGGGGTAAGTATATCGGGTATCACGGACTGGATCGAAAAGATCGGTGTCGCACGGATGACGCGGATTCTCCGGGATGCCTACAGCCATGTCCGATCGGTCAATGAACGACTTGCAAAGGAGGCCGGTATTCCTGTTTCACTGAAAGTGACCGCCATCAAACCCTCCGGTACCATCAGTCTTCTGGCAGGTGTCACTCCGGGGATGCATTTTCCGGTGAGCCAGTTTGCGATACGGCGTCTGCGTGTCGGCAACACACAGCGGATCACGCAGTTTCTGATCGATGCAGGGGTACCGCATATGCAGGATGCCTATAGCGAGAATACGACCGTCTTCGAATTTCCGATCCGGTATGACAATCCTCGTACGGTCGATCGGGTATCGGCATGGGAGCAATTCTCTCTTCTGGCGATGCTGCAGCGCGAATGGTCCGACAACATGGTCTCATGTACAATCAGTTTCGACAGAGAGAGGGAGGGAGGACAGATCGAACACATGTTGGCGATGTTTGCGCCGGTTATCAAGTCCGCTTCGATGCTTCCGCGCGGAAAAGGCGAAATGTATGAGCAGATGCCGATCGAACCGGTGACGAAAGAGGTCTATGAAGAGAGATTGAAAGCGATGCCGGCCATCGACTGGTCACGTTTTGGAGGAGGTGACGGAGCAGGGGAGGGATTCTGCTCCATTCTTGCGTGCAATACCTGAATGGGTAATTTTACCAGTAGCGGACTCTGCCCGTATCGACATGGACGAAACCCGATTTGGGATAGTATCCGACCCCTCCGCGTTTCATGAGCCTGGCGGCCAGACGCAGATGCGCCAGGTCGATGCCCGGCAGATTGATGTCGATCGCACGCCCTTCCATATGGAGGCTGTGCTTTGCAACCCCTTTGGAATGTCTGCGCAGCTGATTGTTGGTTTTGGGCGAGCGGTATCCCGAAATGACATGATACGGCTTGTCGCTCTTCGTGAATTCCGCCTTCAGATCGAACAGAAGATCGAAAAGCTTTGGGTCGATCGGATGGATCTCCCCGGTCCTGTAATCACGCAAAAGCCGGTTCAGGGCATCGATCTCTTCGGCGATGTATTCGCCATCCGCCCAGTAGATCGCCTTCGTCAGTTCTCCGGTATGGATGTTGTAAAGAGAGACTCTTTTTTCCATCTCTCTGGCTCGACTGCCGGCAAGGATGATGTTCGGAAATGCGCAGAGTGCCAATGCGCCCGCACCCTTTCTGATAAAGTCTCTTCGTGAATGATTCATCGGTTTCATACTCATAATATCGGACTGTTTGGCAAATATTGTACCAAAACGGTCTAACGATCGCCATCCCGTTCATATTCATTTATATAGTTGAACATCTGCTTGTCGTAGCCGTAAATGTCATGATAAAAGTAGATACGCCCCTCTTCGTCGACATAGGTAGTCATGTAGAGAATATAAATAGGAATGGGATGCGACAATCCCACCGACACCTCCTCGTTTTTCAAAATCTCTTCCACGATTTTTTTGTAACGCCATCCATTGTCACCGTTCGGATTGAACAGTTGATGAAAGAGCTCGATCGGTTTTTCGATACGGATACATCCAGAACTATTCGTTCGTATTTTGTAGGAAAAAAGTTCGTCATGCGGTGTATCGTGTATATAGACATCGAAATCGTTCGGGAACATGAATTTGACAAAACCGAGATAGTTCTCTTTTCCCGGTTTTTGCAGAAAAATGAATGGCAGATCCTCGCTATCTTTGTATTGGCTCCAGTCGACACTCCGGAAATCGATAGTAACGTTGCCGTCGGCAGCTCTGGTTGCGACGATTCCGACACGTTCGAGATAATCGAATTCCCCTGCTTTGAGCTTTGGCAGAATATCTTCGTCCACAATCGTCTTCGGAGCCCGCCAATAGGGATTCAGAATGGCGTAGGTAAGAGTGTTCGAGAGCATCGGGGTGGGTCGTTTCTCCGATCCGACGACCGTTTTCATCGAAAGAACGGGTTGCGAATCACGATAAAGGGTCAACGTAAAATCGGGAATGTTCGCAAGAATAAAATCACTCTCCCCTGTGGTCAGCCAGCGGAGACGCTCGATGTTGATCCTTATCCGATCGATCGTTTCCGAAACAGGCGTGTTGAGTGCTTTGAGCGTATGAGGACCGACAATACCGTCGGTTTTGAGACCGTGCCGTTCCTGGAATAATCTGACGGCATCCGAAAGCGCTTCGTCGAATGTCAGATTCATGTCGGCACTCCGGTTATAGTCTCCACTTGCATGCAGCCGTGCCCGAATGGCCGGAACTCTCCGATGCATGTCGCCCTGTTTCAATATATAGAAGTCATCTTGAATCGGAGTCCACCCCCCATGCGCATCGATCGATTCGTAATATTTCAGCGCATTCAGCAACCTCGTCAGAAGAATATTCTCCGACTCGCTTGCAGAAGGATGACTCCTCTTTTCGATATCGATATGCTCCGGGTAGATAGCGTATGGGTTGAGACATCCTTGCTGGCGATCGAGGCGGTAGAGCAGGGCGATGTTCTCAAACTGCTCCTCCAGCATCCGACGCGATTGCGGATCGATCGGTGCCCGTTCGACCAAACCCTCAATCCTATCGAGCCCGTAGCGGTTTTTGGAGCAAAGCAGCGATTCGTCGCTGCGGATGGCATTGAGCACTCCATAGGCAACGTCCGTGAGCGAGCCATCCCCGTTCAGCCACGTTGCATTCTTCTCTGCAACATATCCGGGGATGAAAGGGTTTCTCTCTTCCGGCATAGCCGCAAAGAGTGATACGGCTGTCAACAACACCATTGGAAGAGAGGAAAAATATCTCATGATGGAACGGCTACTCCGCTTTTTCCCATACAGTCCCCTGTGGTGTATCCATCAGCTGAATGCCCATTCCGGTCAGTTTGCTTCGAATGGCGTCGGCTTTCTCGAAATCTTTCGATCTCTTGGCGGCATTGCGGGCTTCGATCAGTGCATCGATACGCTGGATCTCCTCCTCACTCATACCGAGCCGGAAATAGGTGTAGGGATCTTTTCCGCCGATTCCGAGCAATTCGTTCAACCATTCGATATCGGCCGCGACACTCTGCTTGAACCCTTTATCCTTCGGATTGGCATCGAGATGTTCGTTCGCACCGGCGATCATGTCGTCAACGACCGCCAAAGCCTTCGAAATATTCAGATCATCACTGAGTGCATCGAGCAGCTCTTTTTGAAACGGTTTGCCCGCTTTTCCCGACTTGATGCCGTAAATCCGCTTTTTGAGCCGATAAAGTTTGTCCAGCCGTTTTTTGGATGCGAGAAGATCCTCTTCGTTGAAGTTGAAATTGGCACGATAGTGGGTAGAAATCAGATAGAATCGCAGAATCTCTCCGTCATAGACCTTGAGTGCATCCTTGACGAAAAAACTGTTGCCGAGACTTTTGCTCATCTTTTCCCCGGCGATGGTTACGAAGCCGTTGTGCATCCAGTACTTCGCCAGTTTCTGATGGGTCGCACACCGGGTCTGTGCCGCCTCGTTTTCGTGGTGGGGGAAAAAAAGATCGGCTCCGCCGCCATGAATATCGATGGCATACTCCTCGTCTTTGTAGGCCAGATACCGATCGATCATCGCCGAACACTCGATATGCCAACCCGGCCGGCCGCGCCCGAACGGCGAATCGTAACAGACATCGTTCTCCTTGCAGGCCTTCCAAAGGGCGAAATCGCGCGGATGCCGTTTCCCCTCTTCGTGTTCGATACGGGCCTGGGCATCCTCCTCTTCGCCGCACCGGTGTGAAAGAGAGCAATACTCGGCATCTTTGGACGTATCGAACCAGACCGTTCCATCCTCACTCTGATAGGCACATCCGTTTTCAAGCAGTTTTGCTACCATCCCGACAATGGCTTCCAGCGAGCTTGTCGCTTTGGGGGAGATATCGGCATCGAGAACACCGAGCGCACCCATATCACGCAGATAGTGTTCCGTATATGTTTTGGTGATCGTTTCGATCGGCTGGCCGGTCTCTATCGATTTTTTGATAATTTTATCATCGATATCGGTAAAATTGCGTGCGAAAACGACATGGTACCCAAGCGCCTTGAGGGTACGGCGCAAAAGATCGAATGCGATGGCACTGCGCGCGTGGCCGAGGTGGGCATCGTCATATACCGTCGGTCCGCAGACATAGATGCGCACCTCTTTGTCGTGCAGCGGAACGAACGGAACTTTCTCTTTTTTTACCGAATCAAAGACTACCATCGAATACTACCTTCAAACCCCATGCAAGAAGTGCCGAAACACCGATAAACAGCACCGCATGGAGGGCATATTTTGAACGCATTATATCCAAAAAGATCTCCCTCCCGACCGCACTGACCGTCAGAAAAAAGAGCACCCAGCCGCTGATACTGCTCGCCAGTGCAAGGCCGGGCGCCGCCATGGGTGCGATGAGAAGCAGGGAAAAGAGTATATTGACCCCCAGTGATTTGGCAGCGATTTTGGCGGCGACACCCTGACGATGGGTCGCATAGAGCCATAAAGAAAAGAGTTTGGAGAGACCGAAAGGGATCAGGCCGGCGATATACATGACGAGCACCGTTGCGGTATGGTGCGTCTCCATCGATCCAAAAGCTCCACGTTCGAAAAGGAGTCTGACAATCTCTTCGGAGAGAATGACAGCGATGGCGGAAGCGCCTCCGAGCAATCCCATGAGCAGCCAGAACACCTTTTTCGTCTGCTCTTTCGCCTCGTCGTATGCCTCCTGTTTGAGCAGTTTGCTGATCGTCGGGAAGAGCGCCGTCGAGGCAGCTGTGGCAAAAAGTGCCAGAGGCAGCTGAAAAAGCCGGTTGGCGTAGAAGAGATAGCTGATCGACCCGCTGACGAGAAACGACGCCAGCCAGGTATCGATGAACGATGAGAGTTGCGCTGTGGAGTTACCGAGCACCGAAGGGAAAAACGCCCGGCTGAAACGGTCGATGTCCTCTTTGATGACGGATCC
>NZ_JAOZPV010000022.1:0-11688 GCF_029932565.1 Hydrogenimonas sp. | reverse complement strand
TGTACTGCAGCAGCGCGGAGAGAAACGTGACCAGAAAAATGAAGTCGAGATAGTAAAAATTGATCGCGACGAGCGGAGCCGCCATACGGACGGCTTCCTGACTGAAACCGATGGCGATAAGACGTGTTACACCGTCCGAAAAGAGTGTGACCAGAAGAGATGCAAAAAGCAGGAAAAGAAAAAAACGTATCAGTATGGCGACTGCGAAGACACTGCGATGTTTCGACACGATGAATGTGGGCATGAAACTCTGTACAAACGCACCTTCTGCGAAAATCCGGCGAAACAGATTGGGAAGTTTGAATGCCACGAAAAAGATATCCGAGAAGATATTGGCACCGAGAATCGATGCCATCAGAAGGTCGCGTACAAAGCCGAAAATACGGGATGTCAAAATTCCGGCGCTGGTTGTGAAGATTGAGCGAAAACGCATGAAATATCGAGCCTTTTAGACGATACGTTGGAGACTTGAAGTAATTTTAACGATAAATAGATTAAAATATAGATATTTTTTGTGCCGGCACAATAGAATAAGACCAACATTGAAGTGAAACGTATGGGATTTTTCGACAAAGTATTCAAGAGTGAGAAAAAGAAACAGCCGAAGGGAACGTCGAAGGCTGCAGGATTCACGCCCGTCGTCGTGACGACGAGTGACGTTCCCAGAACGTTACAGGAGACGGCGTTAAAATACCAGATAAGTTCGCAGGCTCTTGATATCCGCATAATCAGTTTCAAAACGTACATCAAAATGGATGCGAATGCATCCGAATGGGTCGAAGTGGAACAGGGCGACTGGGAAAAATTCAACAAACCGGAAGTTCTTCTCAATCCCAATTTCGAAGTCAAGCAGGACTATGAAATCGAGGTCTTGAAATACAAAGAAGAGCCGTGGATGAGCGATCTACTGATCCATATCGCGTCGAATAAAGAGAAAAACAGAATCGTCTGTACCATCAAAAGCGGCTCCATCGTTCGCAATACGGAAAATCTCAATGCGAAACTCAAAAGCCTGATTCACAAAAAGATGGTCCGTTCCCGCATCCTCATCAACCTGTGGGATCTCGATATCGAGAAGAAGCTCGACGAACTCTCCGCAAAAGCCAAAGTACAGGAGCAGTATATCGTTCCGGAAGACTACAGTTTCGACATCGCGGTCTGTTATGCGTCACAACCTGCCATCGACGATGAGCTGGTTCTGCACTACAAGGAGAGACAGAAGAAGGAGGAGTCAAACGACAGAATCGACTACTCCAAACGCGGATTCATAGAGGCTGTCGAAAAAGGCGAAACGATCATCGAATATATCAAGCCCCGGGAGGGAAAAGCGGGACGCAACTGCATGGGCGAATTCATACCTGTTGACGAACCCAAGGAGACCAACAAGCCGGAATTCCGTGTCAGCGACAATATCGAAATCGAAGAGAACGATTCGCAGATTCTTTACCGTGCAAAACGCGGAGGTTACGTCGTATGCAACGACAATACCTACGACATACAGGATGAAATGGAACTCGAAGAGGTAAGTTTCAAAAAAACCGGTTCGATCGATGCGGGTGTCGAAACGGAAGTGAAACTTCACATCAACGAGAAAGATTCGATGAAAGATGCCATCGGCACGGGTGTCGAAGTCGAGGCAACCGAAATCAAAGTGGAAGGAAACGTCGGTGCGTCGGCTGTCGTCATCGCCGAAGAGGTCGTCATCGGAGGGCAGACACACCAGAGCAGCAAAATCATTGCCGACCATGCAAAAATCAATGTGCTGCGCGGATTGCTGAAGACGAAAAACCTGGCCGAAGCCACACGTGTGGAAGGGGGGATCGTCGAAGCGAAAGAGGCGAAAATCGCTCAGATGATCGGTGGCGAAATCAAAGCGATGGAGGTCGACATCGGTGTGCTCGGCTCCAACGGGAAAATTTATGCCGTATCGAAAATCGAAGTCGGCAAAATGGTAGGAGAGAACAACAAACTGATTATCGATCCATCGGAGATCGAAGCGTATCACAATGAAATCGTCTCCCTCGAAGAGCAGATGGCAGAGCTCGAGAAAATTCATGAAAAGCTGGCGGAAAAGCTGGCGGAAAAAGAGGAGGTCGCCTCCAAAAGCGAATCGGCCGTCAATACACTCAAACAGAAAATCCTTCAGGATCAGAAACGCGGTATCAAACCCAAACCGGCATTCCTCTCCAAAATCAAACAGTTCCAGAAACTCAAGGAACAGATCACGGCGATGAAAGAGGAGATCACGACGGTCGAGACGAAACTGCAGGATATCAGGAGCCGGCTGCTCGCCTATCAGGATATGGTCGTCCATGCGAAGGTCATCAACCGCGGTGAATGGAAAGAGTATACAACGGTCGAATTTCATCTGCTCTATCCGCAGATGAAGCTGGAATACACGCCGAAACCCGGTCAAAGCAATCAGCTCATCTATCTGGAAAAGAGGGGGGAAGAGGGGTATGATATTGCCGTCAAAGAGGCGGATGACGCATGATCATAGGTATTACGGGCAGAGTCGTCAAAAAAGATCCCACCCATCTGCATCTGTTGACACAGAGCGGGCTTATTTACGAAGTTTTCGTTTCCCTGCACTGCAGTGCTGCAGTCAAAAGCGATGATGTACGCCTCCATACGACGCACATCATACGGGAGGATGCCCAGCTGCTCTACGGTTTTCTCGATATCAACGAAAAGCGGATGTTCGACACCCTGATCAAAATCAACGGCGTCGGACCCAAGGTCGCGATGGCGATCTGCTCCACCTTCACGCCTCCCTCTTTCGCACAGATCGTCGAAAGCAAAGATGTCGGCATGCTCAAGCGTGTTCCCGGTATCGGACCAAAGAGTGCCGGACGTATTCTGGTCGAGCTGGGAGGCTTTTCGCTGGAGATGGCAGGTGAAAACAATCCGGCCAGCCAGGCACACAACGAAGCGGCTATGGCGCTTGAAAGCCTTGGATTCAAAAAAGAGCATATCACCAAAACACTTGCCCAGTGCAGTGGAAGCGACACCGAAAGCCTCATCAAAGAGGCTCTGAAAAAATTAAGCAAATAACGGAGAATTTGGCAACTATGAAATCAGCAATTCTATTCGGCGGTGCGAGTTACGAACATGAAATCAGTATCGTCAGCGCCATTGCACTCAAAAAAGTTCTGAAAGGAGCACTGACATTCATTTTCCTCGATGCCGACGGCAACTTCTACCTGATTCCGTCCGACTCGATGAAATCGAACCATTTCAGTTCGGGTGATTATAAGAACGATGAGAGATTGACACTGGTCAGGGGTGGGTTCGAAAAACGCGGGCTCCTCAAAAGCAGACGTCTGGAGCATGGCACGCTGCTCAATCTGATTCACGGTGCCGAAGGCGAAGACGGTACGATCGCCGCTCTGCTCGATTTTTTCAAAATTCCCTATATCGGCCCACGCAAAGAGGCTTCCGTCCTGAGTTTCAACAAATGGCTGACGAAACTCTATGCCGAGGGGATCGGTGTACGGACGGTCGATTACCAGCTGTTGCGTATCGGGGATGCACGCGAACCGATTTTCGGCTATCCGATCATCGTCAAGCCGCTGCGGCTCGGAAGCTCAATCGGTGTCAGCATCGTCAGAAAGGCCGAAGAGCTCGACTTCGCGCTCGACGTGGCGTTCGAATTTGACGACGAAGTGCTGATAGAACCGTTCATCGAAGGGATCGAGGAGTACAATGTCGCCGGCTGCAAAGCAGGAGAGGAGTGGATCCTGAGCCGAATCGAGGCACCGCAGAAAAAGGAGTATCTCGATTTCGACCAGAAGTATCTCGATTTCGCACGGACCGAAAGCGTCCAGACGGCGAACATCGATGCAACGCTCGAATCGGACCTCAAAGAGACCTTCAAAAAGGTCTACGGCAGCCTCTTCGAAGGGGCATTGATACGGTGTGATTTCTTCGTCGCCAGTGGCGAGATACTCCTCAACGAAATCAATCCGATCCCCGGATCGATGGCCAACTATCTCTTCGAAGATTTCAGTGGAACGCTCGCGCAGCTTGAAAACCACCTGCCGCGAAAACGGCCCATCGTACCCGATTACGCCTACATCAACAAAGTCCAATCCGCCAAGGGACCGAAACTGGGGTCTGATCGTTGAAAGCGTTTCTGAAAACCTATCTTCCGCTTTACAAGAATTATAAAGACAAAGTCGTTCTTGCCATCGTCGGTATGCTGCTGACATCCGGCGCAACCGGTGCCATCGCGTACATGGTCAAGCCGCTGATGGACCGCATTTTCATCGAAAAAGATGTCCAAATGCTCTACATCGTGCCGGTCTTCATCGTTGCCGCCTTCGTGGCCAAAGGGCTGGGTACCTTCATGCAGAGCTATGCCATGAGCTTTGTCGGTCAGGATATCGTACGAAAAATGCGAAACAAAATGCTTCGGCACATGATGCATCTCGATATGGATTTCCACTTCGCATTTCACAGCGGCGAACTGATGAGCCGCATCAGTGCCGATATCGCAAGAATCCAGGCGGCCATTTCAAGCCAGCTGGCGACATTTCTCCGCGAATCGCTGACGGCGATTGTCCTGCTTGGTGTCGTCATCTACCAGAGCCCGAAACTGGCACTCTTTACGCTCATCATCGTTCCGATGGTCGTCTGGCCGGTCAATATTCTCTCCAAGAAACTCAAAAAACTCTCCCATATTTCGCAGGAGAAGAGTGCCGATTTGATGACACAACTCTCGGAAAACTTCGCCAATTACGAGATGATCCAGTCCTACAACGCCCAGGATTACGAACTCGAACGCTTCAAAGCCTTCAACCGCTCCTTTTTCAATACGAATATGAAAACGGTCAAAGTGCAGCTGATGCTCACCCCGATTCTCGAACTTATCGCCGCCATCGCCATCACGATCTTCATCGTCGCGGGCGGCCGCGAAGTACTTGTCAACAAAACAATGACGACGGGTGAATTTTTCTCGTTCCTCACGGCGCTCTCCCTCCTCATCGATCCGGTACGGCGTCTTTCCAATCTCTACAGCAAATTCCAGAATGCCATCGCCGCGCATGAGCGGATCGAACAGATCATGCACTACAGACCGATGATCGAAAGTGGCAAAGTTACACTTGACCATATCGAGTCGATCACATTCGAACAGGTAACCCTCCGATATGGAGAAACCGTAGCGCTCAAAGATATCTCCCTTCATGCCAAAAAAGGGGAGGTGATCGGCCTGGTCGGCGACAGCGGCGGCGGAAAGAGTTCGATGGTCAACCTGATTCTGCGTTTCTACGATCCGGCCGAAGGCACCGTAAAGGTCAACGGTATCGATTTGAGAGATCTCGACCTCAAGTCACTCCGTAATCGTATCGCCATCGTGACACAACGCATCTACATCAGCAACGACACGATTCTCTCCAACATCGCCTACGGCGATTTCCATCCGAATAGGAAACAGGTTATCGAAGCACTGAAAAAAGCCAATTTGTGGGAATTTGTCGAAACACTTCCGGACGGAATCGACACGGTACTCAACGAGGGTGGCACCAATCTCTCCGGCGGACAGCGCCAACGTATCGCGATCGCCCGGGCACTCTACAAGGAACCCGACATTCTGATTCTCGACGAAGCGACGAGTGCCCTCGACAACAAGAGCGAATCGGCGATCATCGATACGATCTACTCCCTCAAAAAAGATCTCATTGTCTTCATGATCGCACACCGTCTTACGACAATCGAAAAGGCCGATACGATCCTCGTGTTCGAACACGGCAAAATCGTCTGCCGCGGCACCAAAGAGGAACTCTCGCAGGGGTGCATCACGTTCCAGAATCTCTACCGCAAAGAGAAAGAACAGTGAGCAAACCACCCGTCAAACTCGACACCTTTTCGCAAAAAACGAAGGCGTGGTACGGTTCGCTCATAAAGCAGCACAACCTCGTCAATATCCTCTGGCTCAATCTTCATCCCGTCGTGGAAGGAAAGATCTACCGATCCGCCCAGCCGACACCCTGGCAGCTCAAAAAACTGGTCACGGAATATGGCTTCAAAAGCATCATCAACCTGCGGGGCAGAAAACCCCACTATCCCGTCTATGCCCTCGAAAAACGCGCCTGCGACGAATTGGGCGTCGAACTGATCGACGTCAGTATTTTCTCCAGGCGGATACCCGACGACAAAACGCTCCTTGCGCTCAAGGAGGCGTTCGAAAGGGCGACCTATCCGGCATTGATGCACTGCAAGGCGGGAGCCGACCGGAGTTCGCTGGCCTCGGTTCTCTACCTCTACTGGATGGAAAACGTTCCCCTGGAAGAGGCGATGAAGGAGCATCTGCGCTTCTGGCCCTATGGATACATCAAAAGTTCGGGGGCCGGCATCATCGCCGCCTTTTTCGAAGCCTTCCTCGACTATCGGAACGAGCATCCCGATGCAGAGATTATCGAGTGGTCGAAACGGTGGGCAGACAGGAGTCGGCGTAAAGCATTCGAAAAGACCTTCAAAGAAAACCGTACCAATCCGATTGCCGACTTCTTTTTCGAAAAAATCCTGAGGAGAGAGTAGGGTATGGCCGTCAAACCGATCCGCTACAACAACGAAACATTCCGAATCGCCTACGACATCGTCAATCCGGAGGGCCGGCACGACCTGATCATCCTCCATGGCTGGGGCAGCAGCAAGGAGCTGATGCGCCAGGCGTTTGGCCACGCCTTCAAAACCTGGCGGCACATCTACATCGACCTGCCTGGATTCGGGAAAAGTTCGAACGAGTCCGTCCTGAAAACAGAGGATTACGGGGCGATCGTCGATCTGTTTCTCCAAAATATCGGAGCGAAGAAAAATGCCGCTGTCGGCCACTCGTTCGGCGGCAAGGTCGCGACACTGCTGAATCCCGAACGGCTCGTTCTTCTTTCGAGTTCCGGTATCGTCATGCCGAAATCTTTCAAAATCCGCGCGAAAATCGCACTCTTCAAACTCCTCAAACCTATCGGCGGAGCAAAACTCCGAAGCGTCTTCGTTTCGCGCGATGCCGCCGACATGCCCCAACACATGTATGAAACCTTCAAACAGGTCGTGGACGAAGATTTCAGAGATCACTTCGCGGCCTACACCCGGCCGGCACTGCTTTGCTGGGGTAGAAACGATACCGCGACACCGCCCGAAGCCGGCGAAACGATCGCTTCGCTGATGCCAAAGTCACGGTTGGTTCTCTTCGATGGCGACCACTATTTTTTTCTGAATAATCCGCAGCCGGTCATTGCGGAGATGGAGCTCTTTCTTGAAACGGTATAGATGCATCGTCAAGGGGAAGGTTCAGGGAGTCTGGTACCGCAGGGAGGTTTCCGAAATGGCACGGGAAGCCGGATTTACCGGGTTTGTCCGGAACCTTCCGGACGGCACGGTCGAAGTGGTCGTCGACACGGCCGAAGAGCGCCTTGAGATATTCAAACAATTTCTTCTGAAAGGATCACCCATGTCGATCGTGACCGAAATCGAATGTCAGGAAATTCCCCTCGACACCCCATTCACTACATTCGAGGTGGTCCGATGATCTGGTTTGAACTCTTTTCGCATATTCTGCTCGTCATGGCGCTGGGCTGGTACCTCGCGACCAATCTCCAGTGGTACAGCTACAAAATCGAACGCGTCATACTGCACCATACACGCTACCACTGGCATGTCATCTACTTTCTGATTCCACTCTTCGCCTACTACTTTACGGGGATCTATTTCTGGATCTATTTCTATTTCGCCTATCTGCCGACGCTCTGGCTATGGAACAGAAAACTCGACAAAAAACTCGTCATCACGGGACGGATCAAACGCTTTTTCGCTCTGCTGCTGATGCTGACGATCTTTCAGGACCTTCTCTGCCTTGCCAAAGAAGGGTGTCAGGTCTTCGGTGTCATTCTTCCCCTTGCCGTCGCCGTCATCGGTTCGACTTTCATCGAAAAGGTGATGTTCCACGGTTTCAAAGTCCAGGCGAAGCGCAAACTCGACAACATGAACGATCTCATTGTCATCGGCGTAACAGCCAGCTATGGCAAGACCAGTATCAAGAACTTCATCGCCCAGATTCTCGGACATGAAAAAAAGGTCTACGCCACTCCCAGAAGCGTCAACACGCTTGCCGGTGTCATGAAAGATATCAACGACGAGCTGCCGGAAGATACCGAGGTCTATATCGTCGAAATGGGGGCCAGAGGTCCGGGCGATATCGCCGAAATCACGGAGTTCGTCCAGCCCCACTATGCCGTCGTCGGCGTCATCGGCCCCCAGCATATCGAATATTTCAAGACGCTTGAACGGATACGGAACACGAAGATGGAGATTCTCCGGAGCAAACGGCTGCGACACGCATGGGTGCACAAATCGGCCAATGTCAAACCCAACGAGAACGTTACAGAGTTCGGCAATGAGATCGACCATCTCCAGGCCACACTCGAAGGCGTCGATTTCGACCTGAAACTCCCGGAAAAAACCGTTTCGGTCCACCTTCCGATTCTCGGTGCCTTCAACGCCGTCAACGTCACGGCGGCGCTCCATGTCGCCAACGCACTCGGCATTCCCTACGAAAAGGGTGCAGAGTATGCCGCCCGTCTCAAACCGGTCGAGCACCGTCTGCAGCGTATCGATGCCGGCGGAAAGATCATTCTCGACGACAGTTTCAACGGCAACATCGAGGGGATGCTCGCCTCGTTCGATCTCGTCTCGCAGTACAAGGGTCGAAAAGTGCTTATCACTCCCGGACTGGTAGAGGCCGATGTGGAGCAGAACGAGAAGATCGCCAAACGGGCCAGCGAGATTTTCGATCTGATCCTCGTCACCGGAAAGATCAATCGGGAAACCTTCAAAATGTATGTCGCCGACGAGAAACTCCATTTTCTTGACGACAAATCGAAAATGGAGGAGACGCTGGCCGCATTGACCCGTTCCGGCGATCTGATACTCTTCGCCAACGACGCACCCAACTTCATATGAGAGACCAATGAAAATTTCCTATCTGATTGACGAAACTAGCAAATGGGCCGGAGCGCTGGGAGCCTTCGCATCGATCGTACTGGCGCTGCTCATCGTCTACGATGCGACGATGCGCTACGCCTTTCACGAAGGCTCCGTCGCGCTGCAGGAGCTGGAGTGGCACCTCTTCGACATCCTCTTTCTTCTCGGCCTGGCTTATGCACTCAAACACGACAAGCATGTCCGGGTCGACATTCTCTATACACGTTTTTCACCCCGCTTCAAAGAGGTCATCCGTATTGCGACGATGGTGCTGTTCGTCATTCCCCTGGGGCTGCTGATCGTATGGTTCAGCTGGGATTTCACGCTGCAGAGTTTCGTTCAGCACGAGGGAAGTCCCGATCCGGGCGGACTCTGTTGCCGGTATGTCATCAAATCGTTCGTGATTCTCTCTTTCGCTCTTCTCATCCTCCAGGCTGTCAGCGAGACGATCAAAGCCTTCCACCGGCTTGGTGAGCTGAAAGAGGAGGGGAGACGATGAAAGGATCGTTTCGATGATCGGTATGCTGATGTTTTTGACGGCTCTCGTTTTCCTGCTGCTGGGTATTCCCGTCGCCTTCGCATTCGGCGGCGTGGCGATCCTCTTCGCGCTCCTATTTCCGTGGGACGTAGGGCTCGAGGTGTTCGAGCTGCTCCCGTTCCGCATCTACGGCATCATGCAGAATTTCACGCTGATGGCGGTGCCCCTCTTCATCTTCATGGGTCTGGTGCTCGAAAAATCGAAGATGGCCGAAGACCTCCTGGAATCGATGGGAAAACTCTTCGGCCCGGTCCGCGGCGGTCTGGCGATCTCGACGGTGCTGGTGGGTGCGATACTGGCGGCGAGTACCGGCATCGTAGGTGCGAGCGTCGTCATGATGGGACTCATTACCCTCCCGATCATGCTCAAACACCGCTACGACCCCAAACTCGCCAGCGGGACGATCGTCGCCAGCGGGACGCTGGGGCAGCTCATACCTCCCTCGGTCGTGCTGATCGTACTGGGGGATGTCATGTACGTCAGTGTCGGCGATCTTTTCAAAGCGGCCGTCATGCCCGGAATCATCCTCACCTCACTCTACATCGCCTACATTCTTCTTCTCTCCTGGATCCGGCCCGATGTCGCCCCCGCCATGGAGCGGGAGCCGATCCCCTACGGGAGACTCCTGATGCAGGCCGGCAGGGCGATACTCCCTCCGCTTCTGCTGATCGTCGCCGTTCTCGGCTCCATCTTCGCCGGTATCGCCAGCCCCACCGAGTCGGCGGCCGTCGGCGTCGTGGGTGCCACGCTTTTGACGATGCTGAAAGGGACGTTCCGATTCGAGATCGTGCGCTACGCCTCGATCGAAACGGTCAAACTGAGCGCCATGATCTTCATGATCCTCATCGGTGCCACGGCGTTCAGCCTCGTTTTCAACGCCTTCGACGGAGGTGATTTCGTTCATCAGTTCTTTACCGAGGAGCTGGGAAGCCGATGGACCTTCATACTCGTCACGATGGCGGTGATTTTCGTGCTCGGGTTTTTCGTCGACTTCATCGAGATCTCGTTTATCGTCGTGCCGATTCTGGTCCCGATCGCCGCAAGCTTCGGCATCGATCCGATCTGGTTCGCCATTCTCATCGCGATGAACCTGCAGGCATCCTTTTTGACACCTCCGTTCGGTTTCGCTCTCTTCTATCTGAAAGGGGCCGCGGGCGACAAAGTGACTACCGGCCAGATATACAGAGGCGTCATCCCTTTCATTCTGTTGCAGATGACGGCACTTGCGATCGTCATGCTCTGGCCCAAGATCATCTATTGGCTCGGGTAGCCTCTCTTTCGACGGGTTCCATTCTCTTAAGAAGGCTCTCTTTTGTCCCGTTCTGTTCACAGGTGCGCACACACGAGCGCCCTTTGGAGACATCGTGGATGACCCAGGCTGTCGTGACGATCATAAAGAGGACGAACCCGCCCAGAATCAGCGTGACCAGCACCACGTTCCTGTATTTTCCTCCTATCATGTTTCCCTCCTTTGAAGGCTATCGTTATATTATTGGTTTTTCTTATTTAATACCTCCTTTGAAAAAAAGTTAGTGTATAATTTTTTATTTACCAAACGAGGTCTTGCATGAACCACCTTTACGCTCCCTGGCGGACTGCCTACATCACCCAAAAAACGGAAGGGTGTGTTTTCTGCCATATCAGCGAACATCCCGAACTCGATGCGGAACATCATGTGCTTCTGCGTGACGAGAAATGCTTCGTCGTCATGAACCGCTATCCCTACACACCGGGCCACTTCATGATCATTCCCCACACCCATACCGACAGACTCGATACCCTGGATCCGGATGTCTGGCTGCATATCAGTGAACTCACGCAAAAAGGTGTCCGAATGCTGCGGGAGGGATTCCGTGCCGACGGCGTCAATCTGGGTATGAATCTGGGGGCGGCGGCGGGTGCCGGCATCGCCGAGCATATCCATTACCATCTCGTTCCGAGATTCAACCGCGACACCAACTTCATCACGACGATCGGAGAGACGCGGGTCTACAGCACCGATTTTCAGAAGATCTACGAGAGGCTCAAAGCGATGGTGCCCGACTATTTCGGGAAACAGTAGATGAAAAAATTTCTCAGACTCCTCTTTCTCTGGCTTCCCGGTTCTCTGCTGCTTCTCTATGCACTCACCGGCTTCTGGCTCATTCCGGCTCTGGTCGAAAAGAGAGGTC
>NZ_JAOZPV010000021.1 GCF_029932565.1 Hydrogenimonas sp. | reverse complement strand
ACCCGCGACCTGCTGATTACAAATCAGCTGCTCTAGCCAACTGAGCTACACCGGCGACTAAAAATGGAGTGCAATTGTAATATTTTTTCAAATGGTTGTCAAGAGTTCGTGGGGACTTTTTTCAAAAATCGTCGTCGAATGCAGTGCGGTGATTCTTTCGGTTGTAACTTTTTTTGCGTTTGGCTTTCCGTATCTGATTGGCTTCGTGGAGAATGCGCGATTTGATCGATTCGACATCGAGATCGCTTGCACACATACGCTGTGTCAGCTCGATGAATTGTTCAAGCTTTTCAAAATAGTCGTTATAGAACGCCACCTTTTCCACGCCGTCGAGTTTCTGGCTGACCTTTTCGATGAAAGCATCGTAGTCGGATCTCTCGCCACCCTCCTGCTGCGCAAAATTGACAACACGGTTCAGATAGCGTTCAAGCTCTCGTTTGTAGCGTGTCTGTAAATACTTTTCCCGACGTTTCTCGTCCATCGCCTCTACCTGCTCCGCCGCTTCGATGGATCGACATGCCTGACGACAGCCACATCTTCAGCATGCCACAGCTGTCTGATGATCGCGTCCGACGCTTTGGCATACCCCTCTGTCATCGCGACCTTGACATAGGGTCTCTTTCCGAAACCCGCAGCCAGCTTCTCCGGCGCCATGTCCGGATCGAGCCGCACATCGAGACCGCTCTCCCGTCTGGCGAGAAAAAAGAACTCGACAAAACTCTCATGGAAGCGATTGAGAACATTGGACGTAAAGGCTTCAAAATCCTCCTGACCGCTCGCTTCGTATTCATCGATCAGCAGTGTGACCATCCGGTTCATCTCGCGGAGGGGTATCGTTCGGAAGACCACTTCCGCCGGACGTTTCCCTTCCGTGTATTCGCACCCCAGGAAGATCCGCGCCGACTTGTCCTCCTTGCCGTACTTGCTATTGCGCAAACCGACGATACCGATATCGGCGTGTTTATGGCGCCCACACCCTTTCATGCATCCGGAAAACCCCACCTTGATATCATGCTCCACCAGCCGCTCCTGGGGAAGATAGTGCGCCTCCTCTTTGATGCTCCAGTAGGAAAAAGGGCAGTATTCGCTTCCCGCACACGCGACGACCGTCGGCGAGGCCTCACGAACCGTGAAGGAAACCGTTTCGTCGGGAAGGCCTAGCAGATAGAGCTGCTGGTCGATGCCGATACGCACTTCCGCCCCATGCCTCGTCGCGTATTCGGACACCTTTTTCACCTCGTCCGGCCGGATGAGACCGTAATCGGTACGATAGCGGTACCCATAGGTACCGTCCCGCAATTTTTCCGTATCGCCAAAATGTCGTTTGTGCAACAGTGATTTTCCAGCCGTTCGCCATGGCTTTTCGTAACATTCGGCGATGAAATCTTTCACCTGTTCCATTCCGTAATGCTCTATCATATGAAAGAGACGGCTCTTCATCCGTTTTTCGCGCAGACCGTAGCGGTTGAACGCCTCGATGACCGCCGTAGCGAAACCGACGACCTCCTCTTCGCCCACGAAAATATCGGCCGGTTGCGATACTTCCGTGTTTTTCCCGCCCATGTAGACGTTGAAACCCTTTTCTCCATCCTTTTCGGCAAGGCCGAAGAATAGATCGTTCGAAAAGAGCGGCCAGCTGTTTTCCCGCATCCCTGTGATACCGATGGAGATACGCCGCGGCAGCATGCCCACAAGCTCCGGATTTTTATGAAAGACGTCATGCATCTTTTCGATGATCGGAAAGGCTTCGATCTCGCAGCTCGAGCCACGTCCGTCGAAAGGGTCGGTGACGACGTTTCGGACATTGTCTCCGAAGGTCTGCCAGGTGCTGAGCCCCGCCATGGCGTTGATGCGGTTGAAAAGTTCCAGCACGTTGTCGGCTTCGATTCCGTGCAGCTGGATACCCGAGCGTGCCGTCAGCAGCAGGGTCAAATCGTGCAATTCCACCAGTTCGGCAATCTCGGCGAAATTTTCCGCACCGACCCGACCGCCCGGTACGCGGACGCGGAGCATGAAACTCTCCTCTTCGAGTTCGGAGTTGAAGATGCCGAAATCCTGGAGATAGACGCGGTCGCTTTCCGCCAGACTCTCGAAGTCAAGAGTCTCGATCTGAGGGAACCAGTCGTAGGGACGCAGGGCCGCCTTGTATTTCTCATAACGCTTTTCGGTCAGATGCTCGGGGGCGTACATCATGGTAATATTCCTGAAGTTTTTGGTTTCATTCTACTTTTTTCGACCTTTTTTTCAGTTGATACGGGGAAAGTGGGTAGTGGGTAGTGGGTAGTGGGTAGTGGGTAGAAAGCTGACGTATATCAGCTTGATCCGAAATCAAAATCTCTTCGCAAAATGATTTTTCCGATTCCCGACTTTCGTTCACCGTTCACTCTTCCCTATTCACCCTCTTCGCATCCTTTGGGCCGTCAAGGAAAAGCATCGGATCGACATAGACCCTGTCGATCAACACGGAAAAGTGCAGATGGGGACCCGTCACTCTGCCGGTTTTACCAACCAGGCCGATCTTGTCCCCTTTGCGGACCCGCTCTCCCGGTTCGACGTCGATTCGGGAGAGATGGGCGTAGAGCGTCATCAGACCCTGACCGTGCTCGATGAAGACGAGATTGCCGCTGAAAAAGAAATCGCCTGCGTCTACGACATAGCCGTCCGACGCGGCCACGACGGTTTCTCCTTCGGGTGCGGCGATATCGATCCCTTTGTGGGGAGAGCGTGGCTGACCGTTGAAGAACCTGCGCAGGCCAAACGGACTGCTGATCTCTCCCGAAACGGGCCAGACAAAATCGACATCCGGCATTGAACCGGTTCGAAACGCTTTGTCCCTGCGTTTGCGTACCGACTCCTTTTTGATCCGGATCATATCTTCCGCTGCGGGATTGACCTTGCGCCTGTTTTTGACGCTCAAATGCTGCACCGCATATCTTTTCTCTTCTATTTCGACGGCCTCGAGCTTCTCTTTTCTCTTCCTATTCTCGAAATAGATAAAGTATCTTCCCGCTTTCGCATCCAGCGGAATGGGAAAGATCGCATATCTTTTTCCGTTCTTTTCGTAAACGACGCCACGCCGATCCATGAACCGCATCTTTTCGCCCTGCATCGGCTTGGGAACCGCGATTGTGACGACTCCCCCCGGTACAGGAGAGGAAACGGGGGCCGCTGCGAGCAGTGAGAGAAGTCCAAACCATACCGATAAATGTTTCATCAACCATATTATATTCAAGAAACTCTACAAAAAGGCGTGCTACCATTTGGAAAATTGCAAGGAGAGATATGTGAAAACGATGCGATGGGTCCTATCGGCGCTTCTATGCGCAACTATCGCCCACGCGACGGTGAACTATCCCGGTAGCGTAGCCCAACCGGTCCAGAACCTGGAGCACTATCTCGAGTATCTCTTCGACGACGCGATGGATTTCGTCTGTACGGAGAGCGGCAGAGAGATCCGCTGCGTGGAAAAGGATTTCAACCGGAC
The DNA here is from genome assembly GCF_029932565.1 of Hydrogenimonas sp. Classification (GTDB taxonomy): domain Bacteria; phylum Campylobacterota; class Campylobacteria; order Campylobacterales; family Hydrogenimonadaceae; genus Hydrogenimonas. The sequence continues at coordinate 21,149 of NZ_JAOZPV010000021.1, read as the reverse complement.
CGAAACGGACGAAAACAACGCGACCGTACAGACCCGATTCGAACGGCTGGAACTCTTTTTCGACAAAAGCGTTCTTCCCTATTTCGAAAAAGTGTCGTTCGATGCGGCCATGGCCGAATACAGAGCCGCGGAAAAAGTGCGTGAAAAAGAGCGGGCGGGCGGCAAAAAAGTGCCGAAACCCGTTCCGACGCCCCTCAAAGACGCCATGGACAGAGCATTGTGGAGCAAGCTCGACAAGATGGTCCTGAAAAATCTGCGTGTGGATGTCTCGAAACCGAAAGCCCATACCGCCGTTGGGGAAATCGTCTATGAAAACGCCATGAAAACAAGCGACGGCAACGCCTCGTACAGCGAACGCGTTTTCGGCACCATGTCGCTGCGCTACAAAGATTTCGTGGCGGTATCCGAAGATGCCGCCGACTCGGCCTACGTCACGCTGGCGCACCGGCTCGAATCGTGGCTCGAGACCAACGACACGGTACGGGCCGACTATGTCGGAAAGAGGCTGCAGCAGATCTATGCCGACCGCATGACATCCCCGAGCAGCGGCTCCCTGATACTTGCGACAGCCTATCGGGGAGAGGACACGCTCTCGCTGAAAATCCACGCTGTCGGAAACAATGCAAGGGGCGACAGAAGCCTCTTCTCGTTCGACAGCGAAGTGCATCGCCTCTCGTCTCTCATACCGCCGAAAGAGAAAGACGGGCAGGCAAAGGGAAAAGAGCAGGGAGGAATGCCCGATTTTCTTTTTCTCTCCATGGATTTCAACAGCACGATCCACAACGGGAAGTACCGCGATCTTCTAAAAAACGACAGCCGTTTCAGAGGCTACATCATGGAGTACGACAGACTCATAGGCGCGCACTACGACGATGCGGTCAAAACGTACGGTCAAAATCCCGTCGTCGCGAAATGGTTCAAAGGGGCGAAAGAGGCGTTGTCGAAGATGATCCGGGCAGAGGCCGAACGGTTCGGGGTTTCCGTCAGGAACAGAACGGGCGCTACCGCGATGCAGCTGGTCGGCATGGTGATCGGCCAACTCGCGGTCATGGGGAAAAAGGGAACGGATGCCCAGAAAGAGAAGATCATTCTCGATACTGCGGCACAGCATCTCGATATACGTATCGAAGCGAAGTAGACAGCGGATCACATCCATCCGCTGCCGGGATCCGTTTTTTCAAGATCCGAGGGGCGGGTTAGGATCTCTCTCTGCGCTTGAAATTGCCGTTTCGCTGGGGACGCGGTCCTCCGCTTTTGGCAAAAGAGTGGTTCCCGGGACTCTTTCTTCGGCGGTTGCCGCCACGCTTGCTCACCGGTTCCGCTTTGATGGAAGGGTCGGGATGGTAGCCTTCGATCAGCACTTTTTCGATACGGGTGTCAGTCAGTTTCTCGATCCGGTGCAGCAGATGTTTCTCGTCGACACAGACCAGGGAAAAGGCCTCCCCCGCATTGCCTGCACGACCGGTACGACCGATACGGTGTACGTAATCCTCCGCCACTTCCGGCAGATCGAAGTTGACCACCTGGCCGAGCCGGTCGATATCGATACCGCGCGCGGCCACATCGGTCGCCACTAGCACGCGTACACGCCCATCTTTGAAGGCTTTGAGCGCTTTCATGCGTGCCGCCTGGGTCTTGTTGCCGTGGATCGACGTGGAGGGCAGTCCGTCCTGCGCCAGGCGCTTCGAGAGTTTGTCGGCACCATGCTTGGTCCGGGTAAAGACCAGTACCTGTCTCCAGCCATTGGATCCGATAAGATGGCTCAGAAGATCGGCCTTTTTCGCCCTGTCGACCGGATGGACCGTCTGTTTGATCCGATCGGCCGTCGTGTTCTCGGCAGCGACACTGATCATTTCGGGCTCTTTGAGGATCGAACGACTCAGACGCTTGATCTCGTTGGAGAATGTCGCGGAAAAGAGCAGATTCTGTCTAAAATGGGGCAGTTCGGCAATAATTTTCTTGATATCGTGAATGAAGCCCATATCGAGCATACGGTCCGCTTCGTCGAGGACGAGGAATTCGACCCGGCTCAGATCGACGTGGCCCTGATTGAGATGGTCGAGCAGACGCCCCGGCGTGGCGACGAGGATATCGACCCCGTTGCGCAGCGTGCGGGTCTGCGGCTGGATGCTGACACCCCCGTAGATCTCCGCGCTTTTGAGTTTCAGGTATTTGCCGTAGGTGCGCACACTCTGGTGCACCTGTGCCGCCAGTTCGCGGGTCGGCGTCAGTACGAGCGCCCGGACATACCGTTTGCCGTGACCTTTGTGATGGGTCAGCTTCTCCAGCATCGGCAGCGTGAAAGCTGCCGTTTTGCCAGTGCCGGTCTGTGCGGCGGCAAGAAGGTCCTTTCCGTTCAAAACGACAGGAATCGCCTCGGCCTGGATCGGTGTCGGTTCGGTGTAGCCCTCTTCTTCGACGGCACGCATGATGTGATGGTTCAGGTTTAGAGTCTTGAATGACATAGTGTATGGTTCTTTCTGTCTGACCCGCACACCGATCGGTTTGCAATCGTCTGTCCGGTCCCGGGCGCAACAATGGTTTTGATTTTTTGTGAGTAGTCTAAAAGAGGACAATCGTCTAGAAGATCATTAAAGTATACTCGCTCCGTAGAGCAGCGAAAGATAGACCGAAGTATCTTTTGATTGACCGGAGTATAGCGGAAGATGGAAGGTTTGTAAAGGGCGCTATAATATCGCCATGAAAACTATACGTTACAACGACCGTATTGTCACACCGTCCAAGATCGTCTGCGTAGGACGCAACTACGTCGAACACATCGAGGAGCTCGGCAACGAAATACCGGAAAACATGGTGATTTTCAACAAACCCAACTCCGCCATTTCCGACACGTTCCGCTATTTCGGCGAAGAGACACGTTTCGAAGGGGAGATCGCACTTCTGATCATACAAGGGGAGATCGCCGGCATCGGCTTCGGCTTCGACCTGACCCATGCCGACATCCAGAACCGGCTCAAATCCAAGGGACTGCCCTGGGAACGGGCCAAAGCGTTCGACGGCTCGGCGATTTTCACGCCCTTCGTCGAAGCCCCCTCCGATTTGAATGGTATCGGATTCCGGCTTTTTCGCAACGGCGAGTTGGTCCAGGAGGCCCGCTACGATCTCATGATCCACAAACCCCGTGCCATCGTCGAAGAGATAGACGCTTTCATGACCCTCGAACCGGGCGACATCGTCATGACAGGCACGCCCAAAGGGGTCTCGACCTACGAAAGGGGAGACCACTTCGAGGTTGAACTTTTTTCGCAAGATGATATACTGCTCAAAAACGACTGGAGCGTCACGTCATGATCGACAAGACCAAACTTCCCACCGTCTCTTTCGACGAGATGAACAGCGTGCACTACGAGGAGGTCGAACATATCAACCGTTTGCTGGAACTTCTCGATACAGACGCGGAAATCTCCGACATCACCACGGCTGTCGAAACACTGCTCGAACATATGCAGGAGCACTTCAGCTATGAGGAATCGATGCTGAAAAACCGAGGCTTCGGCATGTTTGATATTCATCGCAGCGACCACAATCGGATCATGGGAGAGACACGCATGGCCTATATGAACTGGCGCAATTTCAAAGACCGGGACGCACTGAAGGATTTCATTGAGGAGGATTTCATCGAGTGGCTGAATCTGCACATCCAGGCAATGGACAGCGTCGCCGCCGATTTTCTGATGCAGCACGGAATCGATGCATGACGATACTCTTCGCCCCAAGTGAAGGAAAACGTCCGGGTGGTGACCTTCCGCCTCTCGACGAAGGCGCTTTCTGTTTTCCGGAACTGTATGAGAAACGCATCGAGGCGATCGACCGGTATAATACATTCGTACAAATGGCCGATCTCCAGAATCTTCAGAAACTCTTCGGCATAAAAGAGGAGAAGCTTATCGAACGGTATCGCACCGACATGTTCGCCGCGCCGACTATGAAAGCGGTCGAACGGTACGACGGAGTCGCCTACGACCATCTCTCCTATGCAGAACTGCCGCAACAGGCGCAACAGTATATCGATGAACACCTGATCATATTTTCCAATCTCTTCGGACCGGTCTGCGCCAAAGACCGTCTTCCGGACTATAAACTCAAACAGGCTGAACGAATCGGGGATTTCATTCCCGAAAAATTCTATAATCACCATTTTGGTCGAAAACTGACCGAGTATCTGGAAGAGAACGGCCCCATCGTCGATCTGCGCGCCGGTTTTTACGAAAAGTTCTACAAAATTCCGATGCCCCACGTGACGATGAAATTTCTGAAAAACGGCAAAGCCGTCAGCCACTGGGCCAAAGCCTATCGGGGTATCGTCTTGAAAGAGATGGCAAAGCATGCTATTATGGATGAAGAACGTCTCATGGCAATGGACATCGAAGGACTTTCGATCAAAGAGATCAGACAGATGCACAACAAAAAAGAGATCATCTACGAAATTACGATATGACCATAGAAGAGAACAGCGAGCACTCCATTGACTTCTGCATGTTGGATTATCCGTGCAGCTACCTGCCGGAGAAAAAGACACGGATGTTCTACCGCTATATGCGGCATGCCAGCAAAGAGCTCGTGACCGAACTGGTCCAGAGAGGCTGGCGGCGGTTCGGATGCTACTTTTTCCACCCCATATGTGCCAGATGTAACGAGTGCAAAAGTCTCCGTATCGATGTCGGACGGTTCACACTCTCGAAGTCCCAGAAGCGGGTCATGAAAAAAAACCGGGAGACAATGATCTATATCCGCAAGCCGGGCATGACCCAGGAGCATCTGGACCTCTACAACCGTTTCCACCAATACAAAAGTGAAACGAGTGGGTGGAAATTCACCCCCGTCAATCCCCATCTCTATTATGAAAATTTCGTCGATGGAGCGCACAACTTCGGCAAAGAGATTCTCTATTTCATCGACGACAAACTGGTCGGTGTCGATCTGATCGACATGACGGAGGATGGCATCAGCTCCATCTACTTCTATTACGATCCCGATTATGCCAGATACTCGCTCGGTACCTATTCGCTCCTGATGCAGATCCAGCTTGCGAAACAGATGGGATTTGAATGGATCTATCTCGGATACTGGGTCAGAGGATGCCGCTCGTTTGCATACAAGACCAATTTCAGACCGCTTGAGATGCTGGACGGATTCCCCCCTTTGAGCGAAAAACCGGAATGGATTGCATTTCCTTCCGACTGAAAGATTTCCGTTATTTCATTTTTTCCGTAAACCGGAACCTATATCAAAAATCTACTCCACCGGATCAAAGAGGACAGCATCGACTTGTCGCGTAAACCTTTTCATAAAATCCGCAGTTGATCATAAATATAAATAACTATTAATGCGTCTTTTAATCATCATAATCGATTGATATAATGCCTTCCCTATATTGGCTTCAACCAAACCTGTTCCATACCACAAGGATATATCATGATCAGACGACTCGTAGTGACCGGCTTTGTCGGCACATCACTTCTATGGGCGACCAATGGCGACGAACTCATCGGCATCGGGCCCAAATCACGCGCCATGGGCGGTATCGGCATCGCACTCGACCTCGGTGCGGAAAACGGGCTAAACAACCCGGCTTTCATCGGCACCCACGGGAAACAAGAGTTCCTGCTGGGCGGCACACTCTTTCTGCCCGACGTATCGTACGATGGAGGAGAGGGATACAAAGATAGCGATGCCGACATAAGTGTCATACCGGCAGCCTCTCTGGGTGGCCGCATCAACGACCAACTAAGCTTCGGTGTGGGCATGTTCGGAACCGCGGGCATGGGTGTCGACTACCGGGACGACAGTACCAATTCGACACTCCAGATGGTCACATCGCTGCAAATCATGAAGTTTGCTGTTCCGATATCGTACAAATACAACAATTTTCGCATTGGATACGCCCCCTATGTCCAGTACAGCTCTCTGGACATGCAGTACAAGGAACCGACTCTTATCGGACGCCGACGTGGAGCCGGGCTTGCACAGGAGCTGGGAATCGGGCATATCGTCGGAGCCGGGTACACCTTCGACGGCGACAAGATTGCGGGGGTGGATCTGAGCGGACTGAATGTGGGAGTGGTCTACAAGACCTCTGTCGACATGGATTTCAAAGATCAGCTCGAGGTTGCGACCGAACTCTTCGAAATGCTCGGATACATCGAAGATCTCGGCGATACGCTGGAGCAGCCTTCACAGTTCGGCGGCGGCGTCTCCTACCGGTGGAACCAGCATATCATCGCTTTCGACTGGAAACACATCAACTGGGGTGATGCCAAAGGCTACAAGGTGCTCAAATGGGATGACCAGGATGTCTTCGCGTTTGGTTATGCATACGAAACGGAGACGTGGTCGCTGCGAGCCGGCTACAACTATGCCTCCATGCCGTTCGAAGAGCAGGACGGTACAACGGCACAGGGTGCGACACTCAACCTCTTCAATCTGCTGGGTTTCCCCGCGACGATTGAACAGCATTTTACATTCGGGGGAGAGTATTGGGTCAACCGGCATCTGAGTTTCAACGGTGCATTTGTCTATGCGCCCGAAACGACGACCACCTACGATACGTCAGGCATCAATCCGCTTCCATCAATACCATTTATCCCGGGGATCATCGGGGATACTGCCAGTGTAAAACATCAGCAGTCAAGCCTTACCTTTACGATTAACTACCAGTATTAAGCGTGAAGAACCGGTTTCAGCAATGGAGCCGGTCAGCTCTCTGCAATTCTGTTTTTCTCCCGCAGGCTGCGAAGAAAAGAGGGGAAAAAGAGAGAGCCAAAAAGTATCAGGCTATACCCGTTGAGTTCCAGTGTCTCCTCATAAAAATCGTGATGCGCGAAATGCATCTTTTCGAACAGGTCTCCGCCAAGCAGCATCAAGCCGCCGATAAAAACGATCAGACCCAGTTTCGAAAAGACGATCGACTGGATAAGAGTTTTGTATCTGGAAAAATTCTTGATAATGTAGACCGCTGTCAAAAACCACAGAACACCCAGAATCGTATCTTTGACACGACCGACTGTCACGAGCGCGACAATGGCAGGAACATTCAGCTCTTCGAAATCGACTTCCCTCAGAAACATTGTCAGCCACAGCAGCATGCCGACAAATACCACAGCTCTTTCACCTCTCTGCGCAAAAAGAAGCGTCAAGGTGAATAGAGTGAAGCTAATGACAAGAAAAAGAGCCTGAAGATTTTCTATGATCTGGAACTCTCCGTAGATATAGCTTTTCTCCAAAACGATACCCTGATAATAGAAATAGATATCCATCAGAGCGATCAATAACACGGCGATGACGATATGATGCTTCTTCAAACCAAACTACTTGTTCAACAGCGCTTTGACACGTTCAACGACGTTGGGAATCGTAAATCCGAAATGTTTGAACAGATCACCCGCTTTCCCGCTGGCACCGAAACTGTTCATACCAAGTACCTCATCGGCAAAACGGTACCATTCGTTGCCGGTTGCCGCTTCGATCGCCAGTACTTTCGTATTCGGATCGATAATCATGTCGATATACTCCTGCGGCTGCTCACACAGAAGTTCGTAACACGGTACCGATACGACATTGGCCATAATACCCTGCTCTTCAAGATGACATCCCGATTGCAACGCCAGCATCACTTCCGACCCGCTGGCGATCAGAGTGACCGTCGCGTTCTCCCGCTTCTTGATCATATAACCGCCATTTTCAACACTGCCATGGGCAATATCATCTTTGAGAACCTTGAGTTTCTGACGGCTGCAGACAAATGCCGATGGCGCCTCGGTTTTCAGTGCGATTTTCCAACATGCTACGTTTTCGCTCGCATCGGCCGGCCGGAATGTATAGAAATCCGGCAGCGCACGGAACTGGCTCAGATGTTCGATGGGCTGATGGGTCGGGCCGTCCTCGCCGACGCCTATGCTGTCGTGCGTCCAGACGAAGAAGTGTTGCAGGCCACTGAGTGCTGCGATGCGAGCCGCCGGTTTGAGATAATCGCTAAAAACGAAAAAAGTGGCACTGAAAGGGAGCAGCGGGCCGTAGGCCGCGATGCCATTGGTGATGGCTGCCATCGCATGCTCGCGAATGCCGAAGTGAAGATTTTTGCCAAGCGGAAAATCTCTCATATCTTTGAGCTCGGTTTTGTTGGAGGGTGCCAGATCCGCACTTCCGCCAAAGAAACCCGGAAGCGCCTTGGCGATGGCATTGAGAATCTTTCCGTTGCTGTCGCGCGTCGCCACTTCGCTTCCCGCTTCGAACTCGGGCCATTCGATCGCATCGAAATCGGGATTGAGAAGACGCTCAAGGGCCTCGTTCTGCTCGATATATGGGGTCTGTTTGAGCAGATGGTTCCACTCTCTTTCGGCCAGTTCCCCCTCTTCCACCGCACATCGGAAACGTACGAGGACATCATCGGGAATATAGAATTTTTTCTCCGGATCGAACCCCGCAACCTCTTTGGCACGGGCAATCAGATCATTACCAAGCGGCGACCCGTGGCTGTTGTGATCGCCGGCCATCTCCAACGCACCCTTGGCGATAATCGTATGCGCAATAATCAGAACAGGCTTGTCCGCTTTTTTTGCAAGTTCCAATGTTTCGTCTATCTGCTGATAGTTGTGCCCATCCGTCTCAAGAACTTTCCAGTCCTGTGCTTCGAATCGCAATCTGACATCTTCCGTCCATGCCAGCGATGTGTCCCCTTCGATTGTGATGCGGTTGGAATCGTAGATCATAATGAGATTGTCAAGCTGCTGCTTGCCGGCAATGGCACACGCTTCGTAACTGATCCCTTCCATCAGATCGCCGTCGCCACAGAGGCAGTAGACAGTATGGTCGATGATTTTGGCCGTTTCGGAGTTGACAATACCGGCACAGTATTTGCTGGCCATCGCCATTCCGACTGCATTGGCGACACCCTGCCCAAGCGGTCCTGTCGTAATCTCTATACCGGGCGTATGGTCAAACTCCGGATGGCCGGGTGTTTTGCTTCCAAGTTGTCGGAACTGCTTCAGATCATCCATCGAAAGGTCATAACCCCACAGATGAAGCAGCGAATAGATAAGTCCCGTGGCATGTCCGCCACTGAAAACCAGCCGGTCACGGTTCAGCCATTTCGGATTGTTCGGATTATGTTTCAAATGGGCGGAAAGCACGACAGCGATATCGGCAAGTCCCATCGGTGCACCGGGATGTCCGCTGTTGGCCTCCTGTATCATATCGGCCGCAAGAAACCGGATCGTATCGGCCATCTTTTTCATCATAGCTGTATCCATAAAAAGGGTCCTTTTTTATTGAGTAAAACGTTGAGAAGTGAGGAGTAAGAAGCCGAGAGTGCTTCCCACTCCTCATCTCTCACGGGTTTTTGTGGCGGTAGAGATACTTCGAAAGTATCGCCTCCAGCTCTTCTCGCAACGGCAGATCGAATCCCTCCAGCTGCACCCTGATCTTCTCCGCAAGTATATCGGCCCGCTCGCACGACCCGCTCAGACCAAAATGCGCGATATAACTGTTTTTGTCTTCATCGTTTCCGGTTGTTTTCCCTGCCGTTTCACTGCTTTCGGTTACATCGATGATATCATCCTGAATCTGGAAAAGAAGCCCCAGATCGAGCCCGAAATCAAAAAGTTTCCGTTGGCTTTCATCATCGAGACCGGCGATGATCGCTCCCATCTTCAGGCTGGCGGCAATCAGTCGACCCGTTTTGTACTCATGAAGAAAATCGACCTGTTCCGGATCGAGTTTTTTCCCTTCGAAATAGCAGTCGATTGCCTGTCCGAGCACCATACCTCCGATCCCCCCATTGTAAGCGAGCTCCTTGACCAATGCAATTTTCACATCGTTGTGAAGCGGGGCATCGGCGATCAAATAGAAGGCGTGCGTATTCAGTGCATCGCCGACCAGGACCGCCGTCACTTCATCGTATCGTTTGTGCAGTGTCGGTTCACCTCTACGAAGATCCGCATTGTCCATTACGGGCAGATCATCGTGAACCAGCGAATAGGTATGAAACATCTCCAGAGCCATTGCGACCGGATAGGCCCCTTCGCGAAGCATCGGAACATATGCATCCACAACGGCCAAAAGCAGCTGCGGACGAAAACGTTTCCCCCCTGCCAGCAGCATCACATTCAACGCTTCATCAAATATCGGATGGAAACTTGGTGCCTTGGGAAGGTGGGCAATCAAATACTCTTCAAATCGCTGCATTTCACGTCTTTAATATTTTGCGAATTATATCGAACCAAGCGGCAAAAAAAACTGAAAGCCGGCTCGATCCCACAGCATCGTCCCGGGAAGACGCTTCTTCATGGCGTATCCGCTCAATAGATCCCGGATTTCATGTTCGGAACCGACCATTTTCCCATCGATCATAAGCAAACGGTCACCTTTTCTCAATCCGCGTTCATATGCCTTTTTGTCAGGATCTATTTCTATGATACGCAGCGCATTGTCGAAATGAATACCAAAACGTTCGAGAAACGTATCGGACACCTTCCCGCCCCCCAAGCGCTCGAAACAGTTCAGATGTGCAGTCAAAGATCGACCCTGACGACTGATCCCGAGCAGAAGCGTCTCCTCGTTTTTGCAGCGATCGACCATCTGCAGTACGGATCGGAAATCGGGCGATTTTTTCCCATTGAGCGATTCGACCCTGTCACCCGGCAGCAGCGGAACATTGGCATACGGATCAACGCTCTCGATGATGATATTTGCGCCGTGAAGAGAAAACCGTACACCGATATCGCCATGACGAATATCCCCTCTCATCAACTGGCGGATAGCTTTTGTATCATACCATTCCCCCTCCCTTCCTACGATACCGGCCAGTTTGCAGCAACTGCCGAACAGCGCCCCTTCAATACCGTAGCGCTTGGAAAGTTTGCCCGGGTAGATGGCAACCGGATAGGAAAGGATTTTGACATCCTCCTTTTTGTCGGCGGGACAAAAATAGAGAGGTGGTCTGCTTTTGGTCAGGTAGAATGGCCGGCTGGTGTGGTCTTCAAAAAGACAGAGACCTTTCAACCGATCATACGCAACGATTTTTTTTCCAATCGGACATGCCAATGAAACGAACCGGTTTTTCTCAACCGCGTATGCAGGATGTCCCTGGACAACTTTGAAACTGCCGGGGAAAAAATCGAAACAACTTTCACCTGCCACACTTATCGAGAGAGTGAAAAAGAAGAGTGTAACGAAGTGCCGGATACGCATCAGCTTTGGCTGCTGCCCCCTCCGGCAAAAGGATTGAAACCGCCGCCCAGCATGCTCATGGCGGCACTTTTTTTATTGTCTTCGACCATCTTCATCACATCGTTGATGGCGGAGATGAGAAGAATCTGCAGAGCTTCCTTGTCTTCCAGGAGCGAATCGTCGATATCGATATCGATGATTTCTCCTTTGCCGTTCGCGGTGACTTTGACCAGTCCGCCGCCGCTTCTGGCCGTCAATTCGATGGATTCGGATTTCTCTTCGAGCTCTTTGGCCTTCTGCTGCACCTCTTCGAGCATCTTGCCCAGATCGCCCATATTGAGACCTTCGAACATCGCTTACAGCTCCTCGTGAACCGACGCGATTGTATTGGCGTTTTCGTTCATCAGTACGACGGTCGGCTTGTAGGCCTCGAGCTCCTCTTCGCTGTAGGAGGCGTAGGCGACGATAATGATTTTATCGCCCGGATGCGCTTTGCGGGCCGCGGCGCCATTCAGGCAGATATCTCCTTTGCCGCGTTCACCCTTGATGATATAGGTGCTGAAACGCTCGCCGTTGTTGATATTGAGAATCTCCACTTTCTGCCCTACCCGCATCTTGGCAGCATCCAGCAAATCCTCGTCGATCGTGATGGAGCCGACGTAGTTCAGATTGGCATCGGTCACGGTCGCACGGTGGATTTTGGAATAGAGCATTTCGATCTGCATGATTAGTGTGCTCCGGTCATCTTCATCATCTGCTCAGGAGTGATGGGATCATCCCATGCTTCCGCTTCGATCAGAAATTCATCGACCGGTTTTCCGCCGATAATATGCTCGTCGATGATACGGTCGATCTTCTCTTTCGTCAGATGTGCATACATGAAATGGCCCGGTTCTACCAGCATAACGGGACCGTACTGGCAGCGGTTTAGGCAGCCGGTACGCACAGGCTGGACAGTCCCGATGATCCCTTTTTCCATCAGGCGTTGAGCAAGATGCTGAAAAAGATCACGGTTTTCGGCCGTTACACAACTTGGCCGCGGCATGCCCGGAGGGGATGACTGCTCACACTTGAAAATATAAAATGCCGGCTGCGGAATACCCATACCAACTCCCTTGATTTCAGATAAATTTTGTCCAAATTATAGTGTTTGTCTCTTAAGCTTTGATTACACTATAATTTTAGCAGAATTTAGAAAAAAAGATAATACCAAAGGCAGACTATGTGGAGCGAACTCCTGACCGGCACCTTTCTGACTGTCGGCGGGGAAGTTCTGATCGTTTTGGCATTTTTGCACATGCTCTCGATCCGCCGTAGCCCGAGCAGCATGATCGCATGGACACTCGCTATATTTCTCGTACCCTACGCCGCCGTTCCGTTCTACTTTCTGTTCGGCAACCGCAAACTGATCAGACGCTACCAGAAACTCCAGTTTCTTCTGAAGCCAATCGACGGCACCACACCGGTTTGCGACCATCCCGTCGAAAAACTGCTCTATGCCAACGGTATTCCACCCGCATCGCCGGACAACCGTCTTATCCTTTTCGATTCACCCGAAAAGGTATACGACGCCTTTGTATCCCATATCGATCAGGCAAAGAAATCGATCGACATCTGTGTCTACGAACTGATTCCGGATGAGACGACAAAGCCTCTGCTCGATCGACTCAAAAGCCGATCGGAGGAGGGGGTACGGGTTCGACTGCTGCTCGATTCGATTGGCTCGGCACGCCTCTATCTTTTTGGTTCCGGACTTCGCGATCTGAAACGATCCGGTGTAGAAATCGCCTTCTTCATGCCATTTCTCAGATTTCCTTTCCGAAACTTCATCAATATGAGAAACCATCGAAAAATCTATATATTTGACAATCAGACCGTATTAACGGGCGGCATGAACATGTCACAGGAGTACTTTTCATACGATCCCGGCAAAACAACCTATACCGATATCCTGTGTGGAATCGAAGGGAAAGCGGCCCATTTCTACGCACAGATCTTTGCGATGGACTGGGCCTTTGCGACCCAACGCAAAGCCGAACTTCCCGCTGCTGTCAACGGCTCGTTCGGAACAACCTGCATCCAGGTAGCACCATCGGGTCCGGACACCCCGACCGACGGTGTCGTCGAAGCACTTCTCAGTGCGATTTGCAACGCCGAACGGAGAATCTGGATCTTCACCCCCTATTTCATTCCAAACGAAGAGTTTGTACATGCGCTGACCATCGCGCTGCATCGCGGCGTCGAAACAAAGATTGTCGTACCGGAACATTCCGACCATATCGTTTCCGATCTCGGACGCGGAAGCTATCTGAGAGAACTCTCCTCCAAAGGCGCCGACATTCTTCTTTACCCCGGAAAAGTGCTGCATGCCAAAGCGATGGTATTCGACGACTGCGCTCTTATCGGAACGATCAACTTCGACAATCGAAGCCTTTTCTATAATTTTGAAGTGGTCAGCTTCCTCTACTCTTTCAAAGATATCGAGACAATTTGTTCGTGGGGAGAGAAGCTGATGGATGGTTGCATACCGTATAAAATCTCCGAAAAGGGCTGGCTGATTCGGATGGAGAATCTGATGCGCATGCTGGCACCACTCGTATAAGGAAGCAAACGATGCAACTCTCTCTGCTATGCTGGAATATCCAGAAACGATCGTTGACACCGACGTTTCGACATGTTTTCGAACGGCTTCTGGAGCATCATTCCTGTGATCTCATCGCCCTGCAGGAGATCCGACTCCCCCACGGCCATATGCCGATCCATTTTCAGCATTTTTCTCATGCACTGAGCTGCAATATCATGCGCGACAGTCACTGCTTCGGCGTCATGACCCTTTCACGCCTGCCGCTCCTCGCATCCCACTCCTACCTTTCGAAAGCCAAAGAGGTCGGCGTAGCGACACGCAAAAGCGCCGTACTGACACAGCATCGGCTACCGGACGGACGCACGCTTTCGCTTCTGAATCTCCATGTCATCAATTTTGTTCCCTACGCCCTCTTCGCGAAGGAGCTCCATCGAATCGGCACCTTTCTATCGAAAGCGGAGCAGGATCATCTGATCATCGCGGGAGATTTCAATACATGGAATCCGAAAAGACAGACAAGACTGCAGGCGATGATGGAGGAGTTCGGTTTGGAGAAAGTGGTGCCCGACAATGAAAAGAAAATCAAGTCGATTCTTGGCGAACCGCTCGATCACATCTACTGCAGGGGCATGGATGTGAAGCATGCACTTGTTATCGATACACCTGTTTCGGACCACAATCCGATTGTTGCGACATTCACCGTGTAGCGAGGATTTCGCGGATCACTTCGCGGTCGTCGAAAGGGATCTTTTCGCCGTTGATCTCCTGCCATGTTTCGTCGCCTTTGCCCAGTACCAGCAGCGCTTCGCCCGCCTCCAGCTCCTCAATCGCCCGTGCGATCGCTTCTCGGCGGTCGACGAACTTTTCGACCTTCTCTTTCTCTTTGATGCCTGCAGCCATCTCCTCGATGATTGCGGAAGGATCTTCGCTTCTCGGATTGTCGCTGGTAAGATAGACCTTTTTCGCAATTGAAGCGGCCGCCCGTCCCATTTTCGGGCGTTTGCTTCTGTCTCTGTCGCCGCCCGCACCGAGTACGACACGAATCTCCTTCTCTTTGAGCGAATCGAGCACCTGCTTGATGCCGTCTTCGGTGTGGGCGAAATCGACAATGATGAGAGGATCTTCGCTCACTCTCTCCATGCGTCCCGCCACCCCTCCGAAATGCTCCGCCACTTCACAGATGTCACCCAGATCCTCATTGGTCAGGATATGCACCGCAGCGATGGCCGCCGTAATATTGTAGAGGTTGAAGTGCCCCTGCAGCGGCGTCTCAAACGGCACGACGGTTTCAAAATGTTTCAGCACACCGCTGACGCCGCCTCCCAGGGTATAGGCCATCACCTTGTAGGTCGCCGGATTTTCGATCCCGTAGCTGTAGGCATTTTTGGGGTTGAATTTCAGAATCTCTTCATCCCGGTTGACGAGCTTTTTCACGTCATCCTGAAAGAAACTGCTCTTGACAGCGCGATAGGCTTCGATCGAGCCGTGGTAGTCGAGATGATCGCTCGTAACGTTCGTGTGGATTTTCAGCGCGAATTCGATCCCGTCGATGCGATTCTGCTCGATCGCATGGGAGCTCACTTCCATCACGAAGAATTCGGCACCCCGTTTTCCAGCTTCCCATATATGCGCAATGGTTGCAAGCGACGGGGGTGTCGTCAATGACTTCTCTTCGACTTTCTCGTCGTTGATGAAAAGACCTCGCGTTCCCTGCAATGCCGCGTTGTAACCCAAATCCAGCAGCAGCGAATAGATGGCGGCGGCCGTTGTGGTTTTGCCATTCGTCCCGGTAATGCCGACGACTTCCATCTCCGCTATGCCCAGTTCGCCGATCAGTTGGGCAGGGGTAATGAGTTCGGCTCCACGCTCCTTCGCTTCACTCCAGAACCGTTCGTTGAGTTTGGTTGCAAGAAAGCGTGTCGTTTCGGCAGCATGCCGGCTGTCGTCTGTTACACGGCCGATGCCGCTTCCAAAGTCCACCGTCATATTCAGCCCTTGATCTTGTCGATCAGATCCTGAATTTTCTCTTCTCCCGGATAGGCGATGGCGGCCCCTTCGATATAACGCATTGCCATTTCGTTGAATCCGTTTTCGACAAGCTGCTGGATAAAATCGAGCAGCTCCTCTTTTTCCGTTATCACAACGCGCGTGGAAAACATGATATCTTCGAATGCACGGCGGAAACTTCCCCGCAGTTCGACAAGTTCCTTGAAATCACCGTAACCGATGCCGTTGATCGTCTCATCCCCTCCAAAGAGAGAACTGTCCAACAGATCGGAGATCTTTTCGAGAGCATCATCGAGCGAACCGATCATCTCTTCGATAATGCGCTCGGCATCCTCATTCCCTTCATCTTTCAGGACCTGATAGTATTCGAAAAGAGCCTGTGCCTCTTCATCGTTTTCATTGGCGATATCGCTCAGAATCGCCCCGATTCTCGCCTCTTTGAGAGAGGGAAAATCTCGGAGAAGAATACCGTAAACCCGCATCGCTTCTTCATACTCTCCACGATAGAAATGGTTTTCTGCACGTTCTAAAATTTTTTCGGTTTTTTTGCTTTTCATTGTTTCCTTAACCTATTTGATCCCATTGGTTTTCCATTCCGACAGGAACGTTGATCACTTCGATTTCAGGATGAATATCCATCCGCATTTGCCGTTCAACTCCATATTTCAACGTGCTTCCACTGCTGGCGCAGCCAATGCAAGCACCCTGCAGCTGGACATAGACTTTGCCGTTTTTGACGCCAAGCAGCTGAATGTCGCCGCCATCAAGCGCAAGCGATGGCCGTATTTTTTCGATCACTTTCTCCACTGCCGGATAGAGATCCTCATCACTGAAAGGTATCATTATTATCGTCCTAAAATCCAAATTGTGTTCTATAGTAGAACTATCATAACAAAAAAGTTTTCGTTTGGCAACAGGTTTTGCGTATTGTAGAAAGAGTTTAGAAGAATTTAATTTCGGGGCCTATGCCCCGAAATATCCGAACTTATACGAGTTCGATAATCGCCATATCCGCAGAGTCTCCCCGGCGCTGACGTGTTTTGATGATGCGTGTATATCCGCCGTTGCGTTCCGCATACTTCGGAGCGATCTCCTCGACCAGTTTTTTGGTCGCCTGCTTGTCCTGAAGTTTTGCAAATACGGCACGATGCGCGTTGAAATCGCCTGCTTTGGCGCGAGTAACCATCTTTTCGAAGACACTTCGGAGTGTCTTCGCTTTGGCGAGCGTGGTCTCGATACGGCCATGCTCGACCAAAGCGATCGAAAGGTTTTTCAGCAAAGCAGCGCGATGAGAAGATGTTCGGCTCAGTTTGCGATATCCATGTCGATGTCTCATCGTTTATCCTTCAATTTATTTTTTCGTTGTGTCGATTTTTTTCTTCAGCTGTTTCGCTGTCTCTTCGTCGAGTTCGGTCCCGACAGGAAAACCTGCCTCTTCAAGTTTTGCCTTGATCTCTTCCAGCGACTTCTTGCCGAGATTTTTGATCTCTTTGAGTTCGTTTTCAGTCATCAATGCAAGCTCGCCGATATATTTGAGACCGGCACGCTCGAGTGAATTGAAGCTCCTGGCACTCAGACCCAACGTATCGAGCCCCTGCATCAGTTTTTTGACCAACGGATTCTCCACTGCCGGCGTCGCGGCTTCCACCGCCACATTGATGTCGAGAATATTGTTGAAAACCGACATCTGGCGGTACATGACTTCAATCGTATTTTTGAATGCCGTCACCGGATCGATCTGGCCATCCGTCTCGATGTCGAAAACGATCTTTTCATAATTGGGATTGTCTTCGACCAGCATATTTTCGATTGTATAGTTCGCAGCGCGCACCGGTGTAAAGAATGCATCAAGGCCGATGTACCCTTCCGGCAGCGAATCGCGCAGATCTTCACTCGGCACGTAACCGATACCCTGATGGATCAGCAGGCTGAAGTTGAGCTCCGCGTCTTCGTTCAGAGTTGCGAGAAATCCGTCCGGTGTCACGACTTCGACCTGATCGTTACTCAAGTCGGCACCCGTGATTTCGATAGGTCCCGCAAAACTGTAATTCACTTCGACCTTCTTTTCGTCACCTTTGATTTTGAAACGGAGGTTTTTGAGATTGATGATGAATACGGCAACATCCTCAAGCATTCCGCGTACAGAATCAAACTCGTGCGATGCCCCCTCGATTTTCACACCGATCGGAGCGTATCCGATGGTACTGCCAAGAAGCAGACGGCGGATCGGATGCGCGAGAGAGACGGCGTAACCCGTCTCGAACGGGTAGGCCGTGATGCGCATACGGTTTTCGCCGGTCTGTTCGATTTCGACTTCGCTCGGCATAAAGGGTGATGTTTTGATTCTTTTCATGGGCAACTCGCTTTATTATTTGCTGTAAAGCTCGACAATCAATCGCTCTTCTACAGGAATGACAACCTCTTCACGCTCAGGAATGCGTGTAAAGATCCCGAATACTTTGTCGTGATCAACGTCAACCCACGGCGCGATACCGGTCTGTCGTGTCAGCTCCATCGCACGCTGAATCTGCGGGTTATTTTTGCTCTTTTCGCGCACTTCGATCTTCTGTCCCGCTTTGACACGGAACGAAGGAATGTTGACGCGTTTGCCGTCGACAAGAATGTGGCCATGTGTGACAAGCTGGCGTGCGAATGCACGTGTCGTCGCGAATCCCATGCGATAGACAACATTATCAAGACGTCGTTCCAGAAGTGCAATCAGGTTTTCCCCTGTGTTGCCTTCCATACGGTTCGCGTCTTTGAAGAGTCGGCGGAACTGCTTTTCAGCCACACCGTACATATATTTCGCTTTCTGTTTTTCGCGAAGCTGCATGCCGTACTGGCTGATCTTCGTTCTGCGCTGTCCGTGCTGTCCCGGTGCATACGGGCGCTTGTCGAGCGCGCTCTTTCCTGCAAGTCTTCGTTCGCCTTTGAGTCCGAGACTCACACCCAGGCGACGTTCGATTTTTTCTACTGGTCCTCTATATCGTGCCATCTCGTCCCCTTATACTCGTCGTCGTTTCGGAGGTCTGCAACCGTTGTGCGGAAGCGGTGTGATATCCTTGAACCACATCACGCGAATGCCTTCGATTGCCCCTACGCTCTTGACAGCCGTTTCACGGCCGCTGCCAGGTCCCTGTACCTTGATACCGACCTCTTTGATCCCATGCTCCATGGCTTTCGCCATCGCATCTTCGACCGCCTGCTGTGCTGCATAAGGAGTGGACTTTTTGCTTCCCTTGAATCCGAGAGATCCTGCGCTGCTCCATGAAATCACGTTGCCCGCTTCGTCCGTTACCGTAATGACAGTGTTGTTGTATGTCGCACTGATGTAGACCACACCGCGTGCGATATTCTTTTTAACAATCTTTTTTCTGGTTGCTTTTCGTTTTGCCACACTTTACTCCTTACTTGCTTGCCGCGCCGACAGTTTTACGTTTACCTTTGCGTGTACGTGCATTGGTTTTCGTCTTCTGTCCGCGAACCGGAAGACCACGTCGATGGCGAAGACCGCGATAGTTGCCAAGGTCCATCAGCGATTTGATGTCCATCGCGACTTTTTTGCGAAGATCCCCTTCAACCATGTAGTTTTCCTGGATCTCTTTACGAATCGCTGCGGCTTCCTCTTCACTCATTTCATGGACGCGCTTGTCATAGCTGATACCGGTTGCATCGAGAATTTTTCTCGATGTCGTCAAGCCGATACCGTAAATATATGTCAGCGCATACTCCAGACGCTTCTTCTTGGGTAGATCAACACCTGCTATACGTGCCATCTCTTATCCTTGTCTCTGTTTGTGTTTTGGGTTGACACAGATGACGCGAACAATGCCTTTTCGTTTGATGATTTTGCACTTGTCGCACATCTTCTTGACCGATGGTCTGACTTTCATCATTGTCTCCTTGATACGTTTCGGCGGAAAGCCACCGAAACTGCGCTAACGCTGAGTTCTCCTCAGCGGAGGGCTCACGCGCAGTTGAACCGCGCTTGTAAACCGACTCATTCTCGTTTCTATGCTGTGTCCGCTTCGGCAGCGGGCCCCAGCCGCACTGATGCGGCTTTCGATGAAAGGCGTTTCGCTCTTTCATCGGGAAGGCACAAATTGCCTTTTATTAATACACAGCAACGCATACCCATAACCTGGAGTGGTGATTGAGAAGAGTGCAGCGAAGCAGACGACGCGGAACGCGGCGTACTGCTCACTGCTCACTGCTCACTACTCACTACTCACTCGTTCGAAAAACCGCTGAAAGCGGTTTTTGCACTGACCAACAAACCCAAAAATATGGAATTTGCCCCCGAATTAGGTTTGGCGAGCCTATGCCAAACCGACCCTTGCATAAACAGTGCGATTTATGCAAAACTCCTTCATATAGATGGAAAAGGGGATGGAATGATACCTTAAGCTAACTTACAGCTTACTTATATCTGTAAGTTATGCGGCCTTTGTCGAGGCTGTACGGTGTCAATTCCACCTTCACCTTGTCTCCCGGAAGGATCCGGATATAGTGCATACGCATCTTCCCTGCAATATGACACAATACCACGTGGCCGTTTTCGAGCTCGACGCGGAATGTCGCATTCGGAAGTGCTTCGATCACTTTACCGTCTATTTCTATGACATCATCTTTTGCCATTTCTATCTCCTTTAAGATTGCGAGAGTATCTCTGCTTTATTGCCAACAACTGCGACCGTATGTTCATAGTGACTGGTGCGCATACCGTCCTGGCACACCACTGACCATTTGTCTTCCAATATTTTCGGTGTCCCGTCCTTCTGGCAGATCATCGGTTCGAGACAGAAGACCATACCGTTTTTGATCTTCGGTCCGCTTTTTGGCGATCCGTGCTCCAGATAGTTCGGAATCTCGGGTTCTTCATGCGGTTTTCTGCCGATCCCGTGTCCGCAGAAGTTGAGCAGCGGCGTATATCCCCGCGATTTGATGAAGGTTTCGAGTTCCAGGCTCAACTCTTTGAAACGCATACCCGGCCGGATGACGTCGATTGCATGGTAGAGCGCATCTTTGGCGCAGGCGATCAGTTTTTCGTCCGATTCAGATATGGTTCCCACCGGCATCGTGATCGCGGCGTCACCATACCAGCCGTCCACTTCCGTACCGATATCGAGACCGAGAATGTCACCCTCTTTGATTTTCGTATCGTCGGGAATACCGTGGATAATCACTTCATTGAGAGAGGTACAGACTGCTGCGGGAAAACCGTAGAGGCCCTTGAATGAAGGCCGCGCCCCTTTGGAGCGCAGAAACTCTTCACCCATCCGGTCGATCTCTTTGAGAGTCATGCCGGGTTTGACACTCTCCTGTAGATATTGGAGCGTCTCCCCGACAATCTTGTTCGCTTTGCGTAGTT
>NZ_JAOZPV010000020.1:4856-24782 GCF_029932565.1 Hydrogenimonas sp. | reverse complement strand
CGGATGCATTCAAAATATGTTTAGCAGTTATCATTTATAATAAAGGGCACCTCTACATAATTTATTATGGTGAAAACTGTTGAAAAAATAGTCGGAAGCTTGAATATACGGGGAAAATCATGAATATTGCGCTGAATTGTCACTCTGTACTGATTGAAAAAAGTCTGAGAAAGTTTCTCAAACATCAACTTGTCGCGGAACACGATGCCGACATACTCATTACCGACCATCATATGGTCAGCGAAAAACCTCTGCTTCGGATCGGTATGGATCCCGATGCCGATCTGAAAAAACCTTTTTCCCGCTCGCAGCTCATGATCAAACTGGAAGAGAAAATAGAAGAGAGCTCGAACAAAAAGATCGTGGAGGCTTTTACTGTCGAAGAGGAAGAGAGCCTCGAGGAGAAGATCGAAAGAGCGACTCGGCTGTTTGTCGATGAATTGGTTACGATCATCAAAGGGCACTATGAAAGCAGACCATAAACAACTGACAACCAAAATCATCGGCGGAAAATTTCGAGGGAAAAAGATTCTTCTTCCATCCAAATGTGTGACGCGAAGTTCAAAATCCCGATTGAGGGAGTCCCTCTTTGACACGTTGCAGTTCGATGTGGTGGGAAAATATTTCATCGAAATGTTTGGAGGGAGTGGTTCGGTCGGACTCGAAGCGATCAGCAGAGGAGCGAAGCAGGCATGGTTCATCGAACTCGACAGGAACTCTTTCAAAACGCTACAGGCCAACTGTCGATCGCTCGATCCGTCCAGGTGCGATATCCGGTTCGGTGATGCGTTTGTCGTGCTTCCCGACATCTTGTCCGAGTTGAAGCGGGAAAAGGAAAAAGCCTATATTTACATCGATCCGCCGTTTTCTATCCGCGAAGGCTACAACGATATTTACACGAAAGTGATCAATACGATTGCACATATCGATCCGGAGGTCGTGCATCTCATTGTTGTCGAACATATGACGAAATATGATTTTCCCGAAACAATCGGACCATTCGAGAAGGTAAAAGAGAAAAAATTCGGTAAAAGTTCGTTGAGCTACTATGCCATAGTGGAGTGATTGGAACAACATTTGCTTGGTGTTTGAAAATCGAGCGAAAGGTTTCCGTTTGAAACGTATGGTACTCTTTCTGATACTGCTTGTTCCCCTGCTGGCTCCAGGCGCCAAAATCAAAGAGATCTGCAATGTCATCGGTGTCCGTGACAACCAGCTTATCGGATATGGTCTGGTTGTAGGTCTGAACAAAACGGGTGATGGCACAACCTCGAAATTTACACTGCAGACGATTGCCAATATGCTTCAGTCGATGAACATCAAGCTCGATCCCAGGGACATCAAGTCGAAAAACGTGGCAGCCGTCATGGTGACAGCTACATTGCCTCCTTTTGCGAGACAGGGGGATAAAATCGATGTTGTTGTCTCGTCCATGGGGGATGCCAAGTCCATAGAAGGCGGAACACTGCTCATGACACCACTGAAAGGTGTCGATGGCCGTATATATGCGTTGGCACAGGGGTCCGTGACGATTGGAGGCCGAAACGGCAGAGGGGGAGGGACACTCAATCATGCGACGGCCGGACGCATTCCTGCCGGTGCATTGGTTGAACAGGAAGTGGCATATGATCTCTATTCCAGAAACGAAGCAACCCTGAGTCTGAAAGAAGCCAGTTTTCAAAATGCCATTTCGATTCAGAATATCCTCAATCGCTATTACAAGGAGCGTGTTGCCGTCGCGATCGATGCCAGGACGATCAAACTCAGAAAACCGAAGTCGGTAAGTATGATCGAGTTTCTCGCCCGTGCAGGAGAACTTTCGATCGATTACAATATCAAACCGCGTATCGTCATCGATGAACGGACCGGTACGATTGTCTCGGGCATCGATATCGAGGTGGAGCCGGTTATGATCACCCATGGCGACATTGTCGTCAAAATCGAAGAGAGAAAGAGCCTACCGGCTATCCGCAAAGGAAGCGATACGGTCAATATCGGTCGTAATACGCAGATTCAGCCTCAAAACAATGCCGTTGTAACGCGCACAGGCGCTACGACGGTAGCCAATATCGCAAGATCACTGAAAAAATTGGGTGCAACGCCCAAAGACATCATTTCGATTCTTGAAGCGATGAAAAACGCGGGGGCGATTCATGCCGATCTCCAGATTATATAAGGAAAGAGGATGAACCAGCTGAATATTAATGAATATCAACCACAAATTCCTTCTGTTTCAGGAAATGACAAAAGAAGATTGAAAGAGCAGACGGATGCGTTTGAAGCGATCATTCTCAAAATGATTCTCGATCAGGCGATCGAGGGGAAAAACCCGCTGCTTCCGGAAGATCCGGGTCGGAAAATCTATCAATCGATGATGAATGAGGAGCGGAGCAGGCAACTCAGCGGCACCTTTGGTTATAGCGAACTTTTGTTTAATTATTTGGTAGAAAAAAATTCTTAACAAAATTTGAATTCAGTCGATAGTATAATCATAGAAAACCATCTATGACAAAAGGATGCATAATGATACGAAACGTAGGTGCCCAGAACAACAGCACAATCCTCAATGACATGAAAAAGAATGACGTGCACGATACACAAAATATCGAGAAACAGGCTATCGAGAAACAGAGCCGTGTCGATGAGTTGAAAAAGCAGATCGTAAATGGCGACTACCAGATCGATCTGCGGGCGACAGCGACGAAAATGGCCCAGGAGCTCAAGCCTGATCTGTAATCGAAGGACATGAGATGCTGATTCACTATTTGGACAAAGCGGCGGAAGATCTTCAAACATTGATCGATCTGACAGAGAAAGATATCGACGATATCAAAGCGGCTCGCCACGATGCGATGTTTGAACGTATCAAGACAAAAGAGCATACGCTGTTGACATTCGAGAATCGCAAAGCGTTGATCGACAATGAAATCAACAATCTCGTCAAAGCCAATCCGAATAGTGAAATGGACGAGTTGCTGGACGAAGAGGTTCAGCAAAAACTCAACACGCTACGTGAAAAGCTCGAAGAGCTGCAGGAACTCAATCGTTATTATGCTCGTTTTGTCATTACGGTAGGAGAATTCTACAACGCGCTGTATGAAGAGATGCTGCCGGTTGAAAAAGATGGATATACAGGGAAAAATGCCAAATTGGCATCGTTGATCGAAGTGAGGGCCTGATTATGGCATCGATCTTCAATGCACTGCATATCGGTTACAGCGGTCTGAAGACATCCCAGATCGCTATCGATACGACCGGGCACAATATAGCCAATGCCCAGAATCCGGATTATACACGGCAACGTGTCGTCATATCTCCCAATACACCCCTCAATACGACACCAGGAGATATCGGACTCGGAGCCAAAATTACAGAAATCGTCAGGATACATGACGAATTTGTCTATAAACGACTCAAGAGCTCTTCGACCGACAATGAATACAATCAGTTCAGAAAAGAGACGATGGACGAAGTTTCCAGCTACTTTCCCGAAATCGATAAAAACGGTATCTACAATGCCATGCAGGAGTATTTCAATGCCTGGAACGATTTTTCGAAAAATACGGATGACAGTGCACTGAAAATCAATCTGGCCCAAAATACGAGAACATTCGCCGCGACGATTCGGGATACACGAGAGCAGATTATGTCGGTTCAGACATCGCTGGACGATCAGTTGAAAACGACGATCGACGAGATCAATCGGTTGGGGAAACAGATCGCGGAGATCAATATTCGGATCAATACCGATGAAGCGGCGGGTGATCATGCCAACGATCTGCGGGACCAGCGTGACAAGCTGGAACTGGCTCTCAGCAAACTTGTCGATATTGCGGTGACAAAGGGGGACTTGCAGCCCGACACTACCGTAGACAGGCATCTCATAGAGTCTGGCGACGCCTATCATCTGAGTATCGGCGGTTCTTCATTTGTCGATGGTCCCACTTTTCATCCGATTGTCTACGACAGGCGTGAAGGGAGTGCGTTCAGCAACATCTATTATCAGCGTCAGGATTATGAAAAGTTCGATATCACAGAGTATGTACACGGAGGCAAACTGGGTGCCATTCTCTCCCTGAGAGACCATGATATTCAGCAGATTGTCGATGAACTCGACAGTTATGCATCTTCAATGATCATGTTTACGAACAATCTCTATGCGGCGCATGCTACAACGAGAATGAGCGGCAATGTCGATATCGAAGCCGATGCGATCATCGCGAATACGGAACTGCCGATCGATGCCAATGGATCTTTTTTTGTCAAGATATACGATATCGACGGCAACGAAGTGGCAAAACGCAAAATCACATTGACGGATGGTGCGACGTTCAAGGATGTCGAAGATGCGATCAACGCGTCATCACAAGCCGATTTGAATCAGATCAATGGGCGTGTGGTGATCAATGACGATCCGAATGTACCGAATACTCTCGCCTCTTTGGATGACAATCTTGACGGTATCTATACCAATGATGTCGATGACTTTCTGACCGCTTCGGCCAATGGAAGATTTCAGATCCTTATGAATGACGACAAAGCGAATGAGGGATATACGTTTGCTATTGAAGAGGCTGATGGGGAAAATCCTTCGCTTTTTGCCGGCGCGCTGGGGCTGGAGCGCTTTTTTGACGGAAGCGATGCTCATAGCATCGGACTGAACCGCGCACTCGATGAAAACCCGACCCGTATCGGCGGCAACGCTGCACCGATCGCCGGTGACAACGGTGTCGCCAACAGTATGATCGAACTCCAGTATCAAAAGATCGATTTTTACATGCCTGCCAATTCGGATAACCACTTTTCGAACGATACGCTCAGCGGCTTTTTCCGTATGAGCACAACAGGCGTCGCGAACAGGACGGCGGCTGTCCATTCGGCGGCCGAAACCTCCGAATCGCTACTCAATGCGGTCATCAACGAGTTTGACAGTATCAGCAAGGTCGATCTTGACGAAGAGTTGACCAATCTGATGAAATATCAGACCGGATATGGTGCAAGTGCCAAAGTGATTACGACCATCGATCAGATGATCCAGACGCTGCTTGGCATCAAACAGTAGAACTCATTTTAGAAATCTGCATAGGTGTTTCACCCTGTGCTGTGTAATTTTTCCTCATTGATTCGTGTTGACTCCCCCCGATGTGGTTTTGGCCACACCCTCGTCGTATCGCTTTAAGACGAAACAGAATCATCGCTGTTGCGGCCAATGGAGATATTCAAGACGGGTTCTGGCACTTCATAGTATAATCACGGTATGAAATGTCCGTGTATCAGTGCCGCCGTCCTGGCGGCGCTCTTTCTATTCTCTTTCCTGGGACCTCTCTTTTATGGAGGGAGCCCCTATGCACTTCACCCCGACGCATTGCTGCTTTCTCCGTCAAATGATTTTCCCCTCGGAACGGACCGACTGGGGCGTGATCTGCTCGCCCGTCTGATGCTTGGTGGACAGGTGTCGTTGGTGATCGGTGTAGGCAGTGCACTCATCGCATCGATGATCGGTCTGATGGTTGGTGTCACTGCCGGTTTTTTCAGAGGAGGCGTCGACAAGACATTCGTTGTCATCGTCGATCTTTTTCTGACCTTTCCAACCTTCTTCCTCCTTTTGGCACTTGTGAGCTATGTGGAAGCGTCGGTGTGGGTATTGATTTTTGTCATTTCCGTTACCGGCTGGATGACGATGGCCCGGATGATTCGTGCGGAGAGTTTCTCGATAGGGCAGAAACCTTTTATCAAAATTTTGAAGATCGCCAATGTTTCAACACCGAAGATCATTCTTAAATATTTCGCGCCGTTGTTGGCTCCTATATTCTTCGTCAGTTTCACGTTTGGAGTAGGGGGTGCCATTCTGAGTGAAAGTGCCTTGAGTTTTCTTGGTCTCGGTATCAGTCCGCCGCAGATGAGCTGGGGCAGTCTGATCAGTGAGGGAAAAGAGGTGATGCAGATAGCATGGTGGATCAGCTTTTTTCCGGGTTTGATGATCTTCCTCGTGACATTCTCACTGATGCAGATATCCGATTATCTTCAGAGCCGTACCAACCGAAAAGAGGTGCTGGGATAGAGAAAAGGTGAACGTGTGAATAGTGGATCGTGAAGTTTCATTTTCACATTCTCACTCTTGATCATTTCAACGCTTTTTCCAGATCTTCCGGTGTGTCGATCCCGAAGCTTTCCGTTTTCACTTCGGCCATTGCAATGTCATACCCGTGCGAAAGTGCGCGGAGCTGTTCGAGTTTTTCGATATGTTCGAGCGGTGCATGGGGGAGGGTACAAAATTTTTCAAGCATTTTTCTTGTAAATCCATAGAGGCCAAGATGGCCCTTGAAATGATCAAAATTTTCATCCCTGTCGTAAGGTATGAGACTTCTGGAAAAGTAGAGCGCGAAGCCGCATTCATCCGTCACCACCTTGACGAGATTGGGATCTTTCGCCTCATCTTTCGAAACGGTTTTGTAGAGTGAGCAGATCATCGTACGGCTTTCGTTTTGATGGGTCTGCACCAGAGTTTTCAGCCTATCCACAACCTCGGGTTCTATGAATGGTTCGTCTGCCTGGACATTGATAATGATTTCGTTGATATCGAGACCCAGACGTGTGGCGGCCTCGTTGATTCTGTCCGTTCCGCTCTGATGCTCTTTGCTGGTCATAACGGCACGAATGCCATACTCTTCACACGTTTTCGCGATCACTTCGGTATCTGTCGCTACGGCAACGTCGTCGACTTGCTCGACCGCTTTGGCAGTCGCCACGACCATAGGCAGACCATTGATGTCGGCCAGTACTTTCTGAGGAAAACGTGTCGAAGCCATACGTGCGGGGATGATAATCATTCTAGACCTTTTTTGCTATAATTCTATCAAAAATCGAGGGTTTGGTGCTTTTCTATCAGCCGCAAAATGGCTACTGCTTCAACAGCGACTCTATCTTTCTGTATGATTTTATCGCATCATTCCGGCCGCACGGAAAAGTGCTTGACGTGGGATGCGGTGTCGGTGTTATCGGTCTGCTTCTGGCCCGCGATTTTCCGATTGATCTGACACTGGTCGAAAAACAGGGATTGATGGCCGGACTCGCCATGCGTAACATGCAGGCGAACAGCATCGGTGCGAGGCTGGTGGAGTCCGATTTTTTCGATTTTACATCCGAAGAGAGATTCGACTATATCGTTTCGAATCCGCCTTTTTACCATGCAGATGTCGTGCAGAGCGAAAACGAGCATATCCATGCATGCCGGTACAACACCCATCTTCCGATCGCACCCTTTTTCGAAAAGGTCAAATCGCTTCTGAGACCGAGAGGCCATTTCATTTTTTGCTACGATGCGTCCCAAATGGGAGATCTGATGCATCATCTGGATTATGTCGGCCTGCGTGTGGAAGCGCTGCGGTTTGTCCACTCCAAAAAGGATCGTCCGGCGAAACTGGTCATGGTGCATGCGAGAAGGGAGTCGAAAGCACGTACCACCATCCTGCCCCCTCTGATCGTGTTTGACGGGGATACCTACGGGGAGGAAGCCCGTGCGATATTTAAAAATGCAAGGACACATACGCTAAAATGTCAAATTTAATGAAGAAAGAGGGGTTTGGTTACACGTTCGATCCGAAAGCGTGCGAAACCTGTGCAGGAAACTGCTGCATAGGAGAAAGCGGCAACATCTGGGTGAGCGTACAAAAAATTCCCGAAATGGCCGCCTTCTTAAGGATATCTCCGGATCTGTTCATTAAGCGCTACTTGGAAAAAGTAGGGTATCGTTTCAGTATCAAAGAAAAAGTCGTTGTCGAAGGCGAATACGACTGTATTTTCTACGATCGCCAAAACCGCCGGTGCGAGATCTATCCGGTCCGGCCGATCCAGTGCCGTACCTACCCCTTTTGGGACTATTTTAAAGAGAATGAAGAGGAATTGAGACAAGAATGTCCAGGTATCTGTCCGCAATCGTAATACTGTTTTTTCTGTTTGCCGGATGTTCTCAAAAAACGCCATCACCATCCGATAGAACACCACAATACCAGCCATTCGAATATGAGTATGACTATATCATCCATGCACTCTACTACAAGGAACATGGAGATTATGCAAAAGCCCATGCGCTTTTTGAGGAGCTTTACAAAAAGACCGGGAATCCCGAGTATAGAACCGAAGCAATTCGACTGCTAATTGCCTCGAAACGGTATGACGACGCTTCCAAACAGCTGAGCGAAGCGATAAGAAAATACCCGGAAAATATTCAGCTCTATAGGTTGATGACGCTGACACAGTTGCGCCTGAATCGCGTGGACGATGCACTCGTCAATGCGAAAAAAGTGGTTGCACTCGAGCCGGACAATCTCCAAAATATCGATCTGCTGGCCTCGATCTACCTTGTTAAGGATCTCAACAAGGAAGCTTACGATGCCTATAACGCCTACTACGTAAAATATCATGATGATACGGCAGTCGTTAAAATGGCCTCCATTCTCTATCACAAATTCAAAAATTCGCAGGATGCCATAAGACTGCTTGAAACGCATAGCAAAATGGTGGGATGTTCTGAAAATGTCTGTCTTTTTCTCGCCGAACTCTATCGGCAAAACAACGATCTGGATCATCTTGCCGATGTCTATGCACGCATGTACGATGTTACCAAAGTAAACGAATATGCCCAGAAGGCCGCCGAAATCTATTCCTATAAAAAAGAGTTCGACAAAGCGGAAGAACTTCTCATGGAGTCCAATGCCGATGACAGGCTGCTTCTTGCGATCTACAAACATACGAAACAATTCGACAATGCTGCAAAACTTGCAAAAAGCCTCTACGAAGAGACCTCCGATCCATTGTGGCTGGCGGAATATGGCATTCTTCTTTATGAAGCTGCTCCAAAAAAGGATGATCCGAAGCTCCTGAAAAAAGTGATCCAGAACCTTTCCCAGGCATTCAAAGAGGGTGTCAACGATCCGCTCTATTTCAATTATCTCGGATATCTTCTGATCGATCACGATATCGATGTGAAAGGGGGGATCGAATTGGTCAAGAAAGCACTGAAAGTCGAACCGGATTCGGCCTTTTATATCGATTCTCTGGCATGGGGACACTACAAACTGGGCGAATGCGAGAAAGCCTACGAGGAGATGAAAAAGGTGATCGAGAAACTGGGCAGCGAAGACAAAGAGATCAAAACCCATTGGGAAAAAATAGAAAAATGCAGGAGCCGGAAAAAGTGATACTCGACGAAATCATAGCGCGTACCAAAGTTGATCTGGAGAAGAAGAAAAAAGAGTTTCCGATGGAGTGGCTTGGACGATCACTGGCCTACAATCCCTATCCGCCGAGAGATGTGCACAAGGTTCTCAAGTCGACACCCGACAATCCATATAGAATTATTGCGGAGGTGAAGAAAGCGAGCCCTTCCAAAGGCGTCATTCGTGAAGATTTCGATCCGCTGATGATCGGAAAAGCCTATGAAGAGGGAGGGGCGGATGCGCTATCTGTCCTGACGGAACCGCACTATTTCCAGGGCGATATCGAATACCTGACACAGTTGCGTCGCTATGTGCCGATGCCGCTGCTTCGCAAGGATTTCATCATCGACAAATATCAGCTCGTCGAAGCACTTGTTTACGGAGCCGATTTCGTCCTGCTTATCGCCAAAGCGTTGACGCGCAAAGAGCTCAAAGCACTGCTGGAATACACCTGGCATCTTGGGATGGAAGCGCTTGTGGAGATTCATGACAAGAAAGATTTGATCAAGGCGATTTTCGCCGGTGCCAATATCATCGGAATCAACCATCGGAACCTCGAGACGTTCGAGATGGATATGACGCTCAGTGAACGGCTGATACCTCTTATTCCAAACGGTAAAATCATCGTTGCGGAGAGCGGTATCTACAAACACGAGCAGGTCAGGCAGCTGCATGAAGTCGGTGCCGACGCCTTCCTCGTGGGCGAGCATTTTATGCGCCAGGAGGATATTGCCGGCGCATTGAAGAGGCTCAAATGGGGAGATGAGCCCCGATAAATTGTCCTTCCTATTCAGGCCGTTATGAGGATGCCTGATTGTTTTCGCGGGATTTTCGCAGTAGTTCGATAACCTCCTCGTCGCTTGTCTGATCGAAACGTTCATAATGTGCGCCGACTGCCCAGAAGGGTTCCGGTGTTTCTAAAACAATGACCCGGTCTGCCAGCCGTTCCATTTCGGGCAGTGTATCCATCGGGGCGAGTGGCACGGCTACGATGATAGAAGCCGGACTCTGCTCACGAATGGCTGCCAATGCCGCTTTCATCGTGTAACCCGTCGCGATGCCGTCGTCGATCAGGATGACCGTTTTGCCCGAGAGATTTTCCAGAGGGTTCTGCGAACCTCTGTAGAGTGTCTGGCGTCTATGGAGCTCTTCGCGCTCTTCGCTGACTACCTGGTCGAGATACTCTTTTCCCACGCCAAGCTGATAGACCGCTTCTTCGTTCAGTACAACGCGTTCGGGTTCTCCTTCTACAAGGGCACCGATCGCGAACTCCTTGTTGAAGGGTGCGCCGAGTTTGCGTACGATGATGACATCGAGAGGCGCATGCAGCCGTTTGGCCACTTCGTAAGCCACCGGCACACCTCCCCGCGGCAGTGCAAGGATAATCGGATCGTCAAAAGGTCCGATCGACTCCAGTTTCTCCGCAAGTTTCTGCCCCGCTTCGATTCGATCTACAAACATATCAACTCCTTTTATAAAGACTATTGGATTTATATTTGTTTAAGGTATATCAT
This sequence comes from Hydrogenimonas sp., assembly GCF_029932565.1. Lineage (GTDB taxonomy): Bacteria > Campylobacterota > Campylobacteria > Campylobacterales > Hydrogenimonadaceae > Hydrogenimonas. The sequence continues at coordinate 14,050 of NZ_JAOZPV010000020.1, read as the reverse complement.
AAATTAAGATTTTTTTCAAGTTTAACAGAGCAGAGTGCAAAAAAGAGTGAGTCAATTGGGAAAAGCCGCAGCCGCAGCAGCTGCGACCCATGAAGGAGAATCAGGCGTTCAGTAGCTCTTTGGCGATCTGGTTGATCACTTTGCCTTCCGCACGGCTGCCGATTTTGGCTTTGGCGGCACCCATCACTCTACCCATATCTTTCATGCCGGCAGCTCCCGTTTCGGCTATGATCTCTTTCAGGATCTCACGCACTTCGTCGTCGCTCATCGGCTCCGGCAGATAGCTACGGAGAATTTCCAGCTCTTTTTCATTCTTTTCGACAAGATCCTGCCGCCCGCCTTCTCTGAACTGTTCGATCGCATCGTTGCGCTGCTTGATCTGTTTAACCAGTATCGCTTCGATGTCGGCATCGCTGAGCTCCTTTCGCTCATCCACTTCGATCTGCTTGATAGCGCTCATGACAAAGCGGATGACATCACGTTTGAATGTGTCTTTCTCTTTCATCGCCGTTTTGAGATCGGCCTGAAGTCTCTCTTTCAACTGGCTCATTATCCATCCCTTCGTTTGGAACAGTTTTTGCTGTTCATTTATGAAATTTGGATTGAATTATACCAAAAGGATTGCGCCAATGCGAAAGATCGAGAGTCTTGCTCTGTTGTCGGCAGTAATGCTCTATACCGGATGCAGTACCCATCAGGCGGATGCCAAGATCGATTTCAAACCACCGAAGTACGTCGAACAGGTGCCTCCCAGAGAAGAGTTCAGAGGGCTCTACAATCCGGGTAGTCTTTTTGGACGGGGCGACAATCCGGTCTTTTCCGACAAAAAGGCGATGAATGTCAACGATGTCGTCACGGTCGTCATCGATGAAAACATACTCTCCTCTTCGAGTGGTTCGAAAAATATCAGTCGGGTCACCAATGATGAACTGGGGGGTGCCGTTATGGCCGGAACACCGGGATCATTGATGGGTAATTTTGCCAGAGAGTCCAACAAAATCACCGATATCAGTATTGGTATCGATTCAAAAAACGGATTCAAAGGTTCCGGTACAAACGAACGGAAAGAGAAATTCACGACAACCATATCGGCACGTATCGTCAAGATTCTCGAAAATGGCAACTACTTTATCGATGGTCGTCGGGAAATGCTTATCAATGGTCAAAAACAGATTCTGCATGTCAATGGGGTTATACGACCGGAAGACATTACGCAGACCAATATGATCAGCTCGAAATATATCGCCGATGCAAAGATACTGTATGAGACCCAGGGCGATATCAAAGAGGCAACCGAAAAAGGGTGGGGCACCAAAGCCATCGAATCGGTCTGGCCTTTCTAGAACCCATCTCAAAAAGCCTTATCGGTTCCAACTATTGCAGGCTGCCAGCGAAGCGAGAAGCGAACGCTGGCCATTCTCTTTTGTGACGAACTTTTCGGAATATTCGATAATGTAAAGCGGGCAGAATATATGCAAAAGCTCATTCTTTTTCAAAAGAAAATCCGGATTTTGCGGACTCCCTTCGTTTGCATCGTCTTCGACAAAGGTTTCAAAAAGAAGAATCCCCCCTCTTTTTAGATGGCTGAGCATCACAGGATAGAGGTTCCGGTTGAGATAGTTGAAACAGAGAATCGCATCATACTTTTTCGTCAGAAAACAACCATCTTCGAGATCGGCCTCGATAGCGTTGACACGCGGAATCTTTTTCAGACTCTCCAACGCCACATCGCTCCATTCGATGGCATCCACCAGGCATCCGTGATCGGCGAGATATTGGGCATGCCTGCCCAACCCCGCGGCAATGTCCAGAACCTCTCTTCCTTTCAGTTTTTCGACATGGCGTATCAGCAGATCGCTCGGATGTTTCGGTGCAGGCTGTGACCGATACTTTTCATTCCATTTCAGTTTGTCTTCGATCATACATTGTTCTCTTTGTGGATGATCGCCATGGCACCGATAACCGTGCCGTCATGTGTTATCGGAAGTGTATTGATGCGGAGTGTGATATTTTCACCGCTCAGGGGATCGATGACCCGGCCGACCTGTGTATAGAGCTCTTCCCGGAATCCTCTTTTCAGCAGTGCTACGATCCAGGTATCCAGACGTTCCAGTTCCTTTCCTGATGCCAGTTTCGCTTCGAGTCCAAGAAGTTTTGACGCCACTTTGTTGAAACTTTCCAGCCTGAGATTTTTATCGTAGACAATGACACCATATGGAAGCTCTTCCATCAGGAGCTGCATGGCACTTTTTTGAAGCTCGAACTCTTCGAACATGACGGTGCTGAGATGACTCAATGCATTGGAAAGTAGAGATGTCTCCTCCCGTTCGTAAACGGGATAGATCTGACAGGATGCTTTTTTCATATCCTCGCGCTTTTCCGTTTCGGTCAATCCCAACACCACAATCGACTGATTCAGCAGGACATTTTTTCCATTTTTGTAGCAGAATTGACCATATCCGAACGATCCGACGGTATCGGCGATATTGGAAAGCGTATCGATGAGACGGTATAGATGTTCTTTGTTGTAAAGCGGCTGGGATACATCACAGAAAAGAAAATAGTTCTCTATTTTTTTACCACTTTCGAATATTGGAGGGCAGAATCGGAAAGGAGTTTCCGTGTCGATATATCCAAACTTCCAATGGGAGTCTTCTTCAACATGTCCGGCAAACCGCAACGAGCCATCTTCGTATACGGCGGTGATGTTTCTGGCGATCTGCAAATCATCCTGCTGGTTAACCAGTGCAATTTCGAGGCCGGATCGGGGAAGCTTTTCGACAAAAGCATCCCCCAGGTAGTGTGCATAGAGTTCCGCTGAAATCATACCATTGAATTCGTACACTCTGTTTGTATCGGAGGATGTGACGTGGAGATCGGGACCTATGAGATGAAGCAGATTCACGGCATCCATCGTGACATCGAGATGCGGGCTGTTCAATGCGACAAGAACGGCCCCTTTCGTCATGACCTGACCATCGTGAATTACAAATGTTTCGAAAAATTTTTCATGATCGCCTGCCAAAGTTCCTGTTACCGGTCTTTTTTTCGCAATGGATGTAATACCTTCGAGAAGTCCATCGGCATCGATTTTCAGGCCGTCAGAAAAGAGAAGCAGAAGTTTCGTATCACGTTTGAGCACTTTTTTGGCGAGAAGAGCACCTGCTTCAACAATCTGTTTCCTTTCGATATTTTCAAGGGAAAAAGAGGTCAGCCGTGTTCTTTCGAAGGCGGTGATGGAGATAATCGTTTTCTCTTCGGAAAACGTTTTGTGGTAGATGGTGCCATAGGTCGAGATTCCGACGATGACGGCATTCGGGAAAAATATCTGGGCTTCATGGGCGATCTTTTCCAACATCGAGCGTGTTCGATATGTCGAATAGATCTGGACCAGTACAGATTTGGAATGATTGATCTCTTCTGTCGGCAAAAAATGGAAAGACAAGACCGATTCATAGACGACGGTAAAGGTTTGCATGAGGCCCTTTTGCACTGGTTTTCGAGATGGGTTCTATATACCATATAATCGGTATTTAATGCAAATTTGTTTACCATAAAAAAACTATCGGAAGGAGATCGTTTGAATTTGCATATCCAGGAGAGTGTGATCGATCTTGAAGAGGTGAGTCAACTCTATCCCGCGGCCATTATCAGATATGCGGATGGTACGGTCACACCGATCTCGCTGGAGTGGTTTGACGAAATGGCCAACCGGGATGTCGAACTTCTTCATTACGCCATCTGTCTCCACTACAAAGAGAGTGATAAAAGCCCGACGATCTTTCCCTATGAAGATCGTGAGAAGCTGGAGGAGGGTATCGCGGATCTGGCCAGGCAGATTGAATCATGAAAGCCGATATTTGAAATCTTCGTATCCGAATTTTCTGATGATTTTCAATCTTTTCTCTTTGGTCCAGATCGCGATGGAGGGGTGTTGTACACCATTGAATGTTGTGCTCTTGACCATCGTATAGTGGATTTGATCCTCAAAAACGATCCTGTCGCCAATTTTGAGAGGTTCATTGAAACTGTAATCGCCCATGATATCACCGGCAAGGCAGGTATTGCCTCCCAGTCGATAGGTGTAGGGTTTTTCACCCGATTCTGCCGCCCCGCGCACTTCGGCACGGTAGGGCATGGCGAGCGTGTCGGGCATATGGGCTTCGGCGCTGACATCCAGAATGGCGATATCCATGCCGTTGTGGACGATGTCGAGCACCGATGCCACCAGCGGCCCCGTTTGCCAGCCTACCGCTTCTCCCGGTTCCAGATAAACCGTGACATCGTTATGCCGTTTCTTGAAATCGCGGATTACCTCGATGAGGCGCATGACATCGTAATCTTCCCGGGTGATGTGGTGGCCGCCGCCGAAGTTGATCCACTTCATTTTTGGAATGTAGTCGCCGAATCTCTCTTCGAACGCATCCAAAACACCTTCCAGCGCGTCGACATTCTGTTCGCAAAGGGCATGGAAGTGCAGGCCGTCGAGATCGTTCAGAATCTTGGGATCGAAGTTGGCAATCGTCGTGCCCAGGCGGCTGTAGAGGCCGCAGGGGTTGTAGAGGTCGACCGGCGCGGAGGAGAATTCGGGATTGACCCGAATGCCGCAGGATAGGGCCGGATTGGCCGTTTTGGCTTTTTCCAGAAACCTGCGTACCTGTCCCGGAGAGTTAAAGACCAGATGGTCACTGATGCGTGCGATCTCCTCGATCTCCTCCTCTTTGAAAGCCGGGGAGTAGGTATGTACCTCTTTGTTCATCGTCTCCCGGCCGAGCTTCGCTTCGTGCAGGCCGCTGGCACTTGTGCCGACCAGGTACTTCCCCACCAGATCGAAGGTACTCCACATCGCAAAACCTTTGAGTGCCAGCAGAATCTTCGCGCCGCTCTCTTTCTGCACACGATCGAGGATCTTCAGATTTCGTTCAAGTAGTTCTTCTTCACAAACATAGCACGGTGTAGGAACCTTGGAAATATCGAGCATCTCAATCCTTCATACAAAAAGGCCGCGTATGCGGCCTCCCAATGACCAATGACCAATAACCAGAGACAAAATTCATTTCACTTCAAAAGTCGCGTCCGGATCCATTTCGATTACATGCCAGGGGAGTCCCTGTCTGTTCAGCTCTTCCATGAACGGATCGGGATCCATCTGCTCCATATTGATCGTACCGGGCTTCATCCACGTACCTTCGCATATCAGTTTGGCACCGATCACTGCCGGCACACCGGTGGTATAGCTGACACACTGGGCGCAGACCTCTTTGTAGGCCTCCTGGTGGTCGCAGATGTTATAGATATAGACCTTTTTGCGTTCGCCGTTTTTCGTCCCTTCGCAGACGACACCAATATTGGTCTTGCCTTTGGTACGGGGGCCCAGACTCGCCGGATCGGGCAGGAGCGCCTTGACCACATGCAGCGGGATCACCTGGCAGCCGTCCACTTCGATGGGATCGATGCGCGTCAGGCCGATGTTGTCCAGTACCTTCAGGTGGGTCAGGTAGCTCTCGCCAAACGTCATCCAGAAGCGGATCCGCTTGAGCCCCGGAATGTTTCGTACCAGCGACTCCTCCTCCTCGTGATAGAGCAGGTAGCTGTCTTTGGGGCCGATCTGTGGGTAGTCCCAGACCATTCTGATCTCCATCGGCTCGGTCTCTTTCCACTCGCCGTCTTCCCAGTATCGCCCCTTGGCGTTGACTTCGCGGATGTTGATTTCGGGATTGAAGTTGGTAGCGAAGGGGTAGCCGTGGTCACCCGCGTTGCAATCGAGGATATCGATGGTTTCGATCTCGTCGAAGTAGTGTTTGAGGGCGTAGGCACAAAAGACGTTGGTCACTCCCGGATCGAAGCCGCTGCCCAGCAGTGCCATCAGATCTTTTGCTTTGAAGTCACTATCCTTTGCCCACTGCTCCCTATACTCGAACTTCGCTGTATCGGGATGCTCGTAATTGGCCGTATCGAGGTAGTGTACACCGGTGAGCAGGCAGGCATCCATGATGGCCAGATCCTGGTAAGGAAGGGCGACATTGATGACTATAGTGGGTTCGGCCTTTTTGATGAGCCCTGCCAGCTCTTCGACATTGTCGGCATCGACTTTCGCCACCTCGATCTCCACCCCTTGCAACTCTTTGATCTCGTCACGGATCTGCTCGCATTTTTCCAGGGTGCGGCTTGCAAGGGTGATATGTTCGAAAATTTCGCCGTTTTGTGCACATTTGTGTGCGACGACACGCCCGACTCCGCCGGCTCCGATGATCAAAACTCTGCTCATGCACGATCCTTGAAAAAATTTGACATCATTATAGCATTTAGACTACCATTCGCTATCGCAAATTGGTAAAAAAAAGGCCGCACGGGAATGAAAAAAGCTGTCATATTAATGAATATGGGTGGAGCCTCGCATCTCGATGAGATCGAGATATTCATGCGGAATATGTTCAACGATTACCGAATTATCGGGGCACCGCCTCTCATTCGGAGAAATCTTGCCGAATACATCACAATATCCCGTCTCGAAGAGGTCAAAGAGAACTACAGACAACTGGGTGGTGGATCGCCGCTTCTTGCCATAACGCGAAAAGTTCAGCAGAAACTGCAGCAGCGTATCGACGATGCGATCGTCGAGGTCATTATGCGATATACCGAACCTTTTGCCAGGGACGTTTTATCCCGACTGAAAGAGAAAGGGGTTGAAAAACTCTATCTGATTCCAATGTATCCGCAATTTTCCACGACGACGACTGCTTCTTCAATCGAAGATATCCGTGCCGCCGCGGCAATGATCGGTTATCATCCGACAATGGTCAGTACGCTACAGTATCACGATTTCGAGCCATATCTCGATGCGGTGGAAGAGAAAATCGTCGAAACGCTGAATGGCGACAATCCGGCAACAATCAATCTCGTCTTCTCCGCCCATGGGCTTCCTGTCCGTGTCATCAAACGGGGTGATCCCTATCAGAAACAGGTCGAGTCGGAAGTGGAACGGCATATTGCACGTTTAAGGGAAAAAGGTGTAGTTTTCAATCAGGTGCACATTGCCTATCAGTCGAAAGTGGGCCCGCTCAAATGGCTGACTCCCTCGCTCGAGAGAATGTTGGAGGAGATCAAAAACAGACGCGTACTGATCTACCCGATCTCATTTACGATCGACAACTCCGAAACACTCTTCGAACTTGATATCGAATATCGTGAAATAGCGGAAAAACTTGGGTTTGAATATTATAAAGTATGCCGCTGCCCGAATGACTCGGAAACATTTGTCCGAGCGCTTGAGCGGCTCTATCGTCGAATGGGGTAATTTGGGGCGGAATCAGCTTGCAGCAGATTCAAGATGTTTTTCGGCGATCTGCTTCAGTGCGTCGCACAAAACACGCCGTTTATGTTCGAGTACCGAAATCGCTTTGATCTCCTCCTCGTTTTCATGATAGAGGACGATCCCTTGTTCGACCATCTCCTCGAGCAGTTCGTCCGATACGGTATCGGGTGTCATTTGCATGTCGTCGAGTAGACATTTGACGACGCCCATTCCCACCACTTTCGTGTAGGGGTGGTTGCGAATCATCGTTCGAAGTCTTGGATATTTTGTTCCGATGATTTTAACGACTTTTGCATTGAGTTCATGCATCATGCTTTCCTCCTTTTTGAACCGATGTGATGTACTTTACGATGCCATCGGTTGTTTGACTCACCCTGCAAAGGCCACGATGCAGAGCTGTATCTCTTCGGCAAGTTCAAAGATCGTAAAGATTATAGTTTTAGCCAATTACCGGTCGGTTGCAAAAATTACAATGTTTTTGTAGTTTGCGCAGAAGAATTTATATTTTAGCTAAAATTTAGTTATTAATCAAGTTCCGGATTTTGGTAAAATTACGGCTACATTAAGAAGAGCTCAGGACATCTATGCAACATAACGATTCGGTCTATTCCCTCAAGAGACTGCTGCTATACATCGCCATCGTGACACTTTATCGGCTTTTTATGCTCAATTATGCATCCGATATGATCAGCCTTTATGCCGATGAAGCCTACTATTGGGGATGGGCACAACATTTCGATTTTGGATACTACTCCAAACCGCCCATGGTGGCATGGCTCATCATGCTCGGCACGTCGCTGTTCGGTGATACATTCGTCGGTATCAAAATCATGTCGCTGATCGTCTATATTTTCACGACTCTGAATATCTACTTTCTTGCGAAAGAGCTTTTCAATGACGATGCTATCGCCTTTTTCAGCGCTCTGGCGTTCATTACGCTTCCCGCAGTCTGGCTCTCTTCATTGATCATTTCGACCGATGTGCCGTTTCTCTTCTTCTGGTCGCTGGGTATGCTCTTTTTTGTCAAAGCGCTCAAAAGCGACAGCTGGAGAGACTGGCTTGTCACGGCTGTTGCCGGCGGCGGAGGACTTCTGAGCAAATATACGATGATCATCTTTGTTGTTTCGGCATTCGCATATCTGGCTGGTTCGTCAAACCATCGCCACCATCTCAAAAACCCGAAACTTTATGCCGCGATGATGCTCGCAGCCGTTATCTATCTGCCAAATCTGTATTGGAACTATACCCATGAATTTGTCAGTTTCAAACATACAAGCCGTGATAATGCCCATATCACAGGCCTCCATTTTCATTTCAGCAAAATGCTGGAATTTCTCGGTTCACAGTTTGGTGTGTTCGGTCCCATTCTGTTCGGATGGCTGCTGGCTATTCTGCCGCGTTACCGCTCATTGACACGGGAAGAGAGTCTCAAACTGCTCTGGTGGTTCATCGTTCCGATGTTCATCCTCATTCTGACGGTAAGCCTGCTGTCGCGTGCGTTTGCCAACTGGTCCGCACCCATGTATGTCGCTTCTACACTCCTCGTGGTTGCATGGCTCTGGCAAAAAAGTTATAAAAAATGGCTCTACGCCGCGATAGCGATCAATATTCTTTTCGGCATCCTCTTCTATCATTATCACGACATCACCAGGGTGATGGGCATCGAACTGACCAAAAAGAGTGACCCCTACCGTCGGGTATTGGGTTGGAGAGAGCTGGGTGAGAGGGTGTCGGAAGTGATGAAACGCTATCCCCATGCGAAACTTCTCAGTGACGACAGAAAAGAGATGGCGGAGCTGATTTTTTATGTGAAGCCACATCCATTCGATGCGGTCATCTGGAACCCTGATCATACACTGAGGGACCATTATGAAATGAC
>NZ_JAOZPV010000020.1:0-4756 GCF_029932565.1 Hydrogenimonas sp. | reverse complement strand
GAAATGGGAAACAGCGTCGTCTGTGTCGATATCGACGAAAAGAAAATCGAAAAATTGAAAAACGGCATTATTCCGATCTACGAACCGGGCCTCGAGGCGATGGTGAAAGAGAATTTCGAGCGGGGCACGTTACACTTCACCACCGACATCAAAAAGGCGCTGGACGAGACCGATGTCATCTTCATCGCTGTCGGCACGCCCCAGGGCGAAGACGGCAGTGCCGATCTGCAGTATGTCCTCAAAGTAGCCGAGGATATCGGAAAATATATGACACATGAAATGATCGTAGTCGACAAGTCGACGGTACCGGTCGGTACAGCCGACAAAGTCAAGGTTACGATTCAAACGGAGCTCGACAGACGCGGAGCCGAGATTCCTTTCCATGTCGTTTCCAATCCGGAGTTCCTGAAGGAGGGGAGTGCCATTGAAGATTTCATGAAGCCGGATCGCGTCGTCATCGGAGCGGAGAGCGAGATGGCGATAGAGACGATGAAAGAGCTTTACGCTCCATTCACCCATAACCACGAGCGCTTCATCGCCATGGATGTCCGCAGTGCTGAGATGACCAAATATACCGCCAATGCCATTCTCGCCACCAAGATCAGCTTCATGAATGAGATCGCCAACATCTGTGAACGGGTGGGTGCCGACGTCAACAAGGTGCGTGTGGGCATCGGCAGCGACCGGCGTATCGGCTACAGTTTCATCTACCCCGGTTGCGGTTACGGCGGCAGCTGCTTTCCCAAAGATGTTCAGGCTCTCAGCAAAATCGCGCGGGATGTCGGATACGAACCCCGTATCATCCAGGCAGTCGAAGCGGTCAACCAGGATCAGAAAAGGGTACTGGCAAACAAAGTGGTGGAACGTTTCGGCAGTGATCTTACGGGTCGAATCTTCGCTGTCTGGGGACTTTCGTTTAAACCCGAAACCGATGACATGCGGGAAGCCAGCTCCATTACAATCATCAACGAACTGACAAAACGTGGCGCGAAGATCCGGGCCTACGATCCCAAGGCGATGGAAGAGGCGAAACAGTTCTATCTCAAAAAGAATCCCGATGTAGAGTACTGCAAAAGCAAGTACGATGCCCTGGACGATGCGGATGCCATGCTGCTGGTGACCGAATGGAAAGAGTTTCGCAGCCCCGACTTCGATGAGATAAAGCAGCGGCTGAAAACCCCCGTCATTTTCGATGGACGCAACCAATACAATATGGAAAAGATGGTGAAAAAAGGGTTTGAGTACCACCAGATCGGGGTACCGGAAAAGAACGGGAAAGAGGTGCAATGAAACTTTCTGTCGTTATACCTGTCATGAACGAAGAGGAGAATATTCCGCCACTCTTCGATGCGGTCAAAGAAGCACTCCGCGATATCGACTACGAGCTGATCATGGTGGATGACGGCTCGAGCGATGCTACCGTACAGCGGATGAAAGAGCAGGCGGATGAACGTACGAAGATTATTGTTTTAAATAGAAATTTTGGACAGACCACAGCGATGGCTGCCGGTATCGAAGAGGCAAAGGGCGAACTTATTGCAACACTCGACGGCGATCTTCAGAACGATCCGGCCGATATTCCGATGATGATCGAAAAGCTCGAAAAAGAGGGGTGGGACCTGGTTGCAGGACGTCGCAAGAAACGCCAGGACGGAATGTTTTTGCGAAAAATCCCGAGCAAAATCGCCAATGCCATCATCCGTCGTTCGACCGGTGTCTATCTGCATGACTATGGCTGTACGCTCAAAGTTTTCAAGCGGGATGTCGCCAAAAATCTGGGTCTCTATGGGGAACTGCACCGTTTCATTCCGGTGCTGGCGAAGATGTACGGTGCGAAGATCACCGAAGTCGACGTTCGCCACCATCCGCGTATCCATGGTGAGAGCAAGTATGGTATCGGACGGACCTTCCGGGTCATCAGCGACCTGCTTCTTATGCTCTTCATGCAGAAATACAAAACGAAGCCGATGCATCTTTTCGGAACACTGGGTGTGCCGATGCTCGGAATCGGTCTTCTGATCGATGCATACATGTTCGTACTCAAACTTTTTGGAGAGAATATCGGCCAGAGGCCACTTCTGATTCTCGGTGTCATGCTGACGCTGGGCGGTATTCAGCTCATTACGACCGGCTTCATCGCAGAGCTCATCATGCGAACCTATTTCGAGTCGCAGAATAAGAAGCCTTACACAGTCAAAGAGGTTTACGTCGGCAAAGCGAAAGCAGTGGATGAAGAAAAAGATCAAGCTTCTACTTAAAATCCTTCTGACAACCGCAGCACTCTGGTTCGTGCTGCACAAGATCGATCTTGACAGACTCCAGACAGCGTTACAGAGCGCCAATCCTCTTTGGCTGTTCGGGGCGTTCGTCACATTCAACCTCTCCAAAATTGCCAGCGCCTTGCGCCTCAATCTCTATTTCAAGACGATCGGCCTCAAGCTTGAGACATCGTACAATCTCATTCTCTATTATGTCGGAATGTTCTACAACCTCTTTTTGCCTGGGGGTATCGGCGGAGACGGCTACAAAATCTATCTTCTCAACAGACACTTCAAGCAGGGGGTAGCTATACTTTTCCAGGCGGTACTGCTCGATCGGCTCAGCGGCCTGGCCGCACTCCTTTTCTACGCCGTGCTCCTCTATGCCGGCAGCGAATACGCCATGATGCATCCTTCCGGTACGCCCCTGGCGCTGCTTGTCGCGTTTCTCGTCTTTCCCATCGCCTACATTGCCACAAAACGATTTTTTGCGCCATTCCTGGAGGTTTTCAAACCAACCATGGCATGGGGGCTCGGTGTACAGTTCCTGCAGCTTGTATCGGCCTGGATGATCGTGGAGAGTCTCGGAATCGATCGGATGGTTCTGGAGTATCTGACACTTTTTCTGATTTCGAGCGTGGTTGCGGTACTGCCGCTGACCATCGGTGGTGTCGGGGTGAGAGAGCTGACGTTTCTCTATGGCCTGGAGTGGATCGGTCAGGAGCCGGCACTGGGTGTCACCTTCTCCTTCCTCTTTTTTATGATTACGGCACTTTCGTCGTTTCTTGGCCTCTTTCTGCTCAATCGTGTCCAGCCAAATTCCGTTGAAAGAGAGCAGCCATGAACAACAGTATGCCGAAACTTCGGTTCGTTGCCCTGGACGATACGGCAGTGCAGGCGCTGGAGATGGCCAATCTTACCCGACACAGCGAAATTGTCGAAACGGAAGAGAGTCTCCAGAGTGGCACCGATAGCAGAATTGTCACCGTATTTGTGATCTCCCGACTCGATGACACTTCCCTGCAGACGATCAATATGTTCCGGGGACGCGGAATCGTTCTCTTTCCGGAACCGGAACGGATGAACCCACTCGTAGAGAGTGTGCTGAAGAGCCTCCTGATTCCCATTCCTGTCAAACTTGAAACACTGGCGACATTTTCCTTTTCGCAGGCAGCCAAAACGGTGGAGACACTTTTTATCGACTCTTCCGACCAGGATTTCATGCTGGGAAACGAGGATCTTTTCGAAGTGCTGCAGCCCCATATATTCAACCGTTTCTACCATGCCGAGGGGCGTCATTTGCGGGAAGCGGTCCTGCGCATGGCCCATCGTGTCAGAAGCCAGCGTCGCCTCGAAAGTGTCGCCTATACGCTGTTACTCCCCTCCAACACGACGCTTTTCGCACTCGACGAGGCGCTGGATGTGCTGGAAGTGGCCGTTCCGCCGGAGAAACCGCTTGTTTTCGCCATCCGCTTCGGGAAGGAAGTCTCACGCGTGAAAATCAGTGCCTGCATCGCCGCACCGATGCATCTGACGTCCGGCATTCAGAGCCGTATCGACGCGCAGCCAACCTATCTGGGCAAGGTTGCCGTGATTGTCGACAGTTTCGCCATGGGCGAAATCGATGAAAGAAAGATGCTGACTCTCTCTCAGGACAATGGTATCGATCCGGAGGATGCCGACAGACTCTACGAGATGATCTACGTCCGTGCCGATGAAACGGCGGGACTTATGCGCCATCTTCGCGAAAGCCGAAGCGGCGAAGAACGGATTGAAGCGGTTGCCAGAGCGTTGGCGGATGGATCCATCGATGTCAAGATTCTCGAAGAGCTGACAGCGCTTTTCGGACTTTCTGCCGATGCGATCGTGGCCCGCGCCAACACTCTCCGGCAACAGGACGGACGGTGACGTCAGTTCGAATCTCCGCCGTTATTTCATGCGGTGGCATTGGAGTATAATTTTCTCATGAAAGTGAGTGCGGGAATTCTACCATTTCAAAAAAAGGGGAATCGGCTGAATGTCTTTCTCGTCCATATGGGCGGCCCCTTCTGGAAAAATCGCGTGCGCTCCTGGAGTATCGTCAAGGGGGAAACGGAAGAGGGTGAAGATCTTTTGGCTGCGGCGAAGCGGGAGTTCGAAGAGGAGACGGGTGAATCGGTCGATGGTACGTTTCTATCGCTGGGAAATGTAAAAACGTCGAACAAAATCATTCATGCATGGGCTATCGAGGCCAATCCCTCGACGGAGATTCACTCCAATACCTTCGAAATGGAGTGGCCACCGAGATCGGGGAAAATGCAAAGTTTTCCGGAAGTAGACCGTGCCGCATGGTTCGATATAGAGAGGGCAAAGGAGACAATTGTCAAATCCCAGATACCGCTTCTTGAACGATTGGAAGAACTTCTGTGAGACTAGAACCCATCTCAGAAATCCCCATAGGCGGGAATGGCACCCAAACGGTGCGATGACGAGGCGAAAAGCGCAAGGCGATGCCAAAG
>NZ_JAOZPV010000019.1:19683-25056 GCF_029932565.1 Hydrogenimonas sp. | reverse complement strand
CGCATGCTGTAGAAATATCGCGAGTACGATGAGCAGCATGATGCCGCTCGCTTTGGCGTAGAGTTTGTTGGCGGTGATGAAAACCAGCATCAGTGTGACGCCCATCATCAGGAAAATATCGAACGAGCTGGCGGCCAGGTCGATCGCGAGGGGGCGCGTCATCGCCGCGGAGCCCAGGACCACGGAGGTGTTGGCCATGTTGGAACCGATGATGTTGCCGATGCTCATATCGGCTTTTCCCTGCCGTGCCGCCTTGATGCTGACGACCAGTTCGGGCAGACTCGTTCCGAACGCGATAAGCAGCAAACCGATGATCCACTCGCTGATGCCGAACGTTCTGGCTATGTTCGCGGCACTCTCGATGGCGTAATCGGCACCGACGACGACCAGGAGGAAGCCGACAAAAAGGAGTGCGAGGGTTTTGGGCCAGTTGAAGGGCTCCTTTTTCAGCTCCTCGTCCACTTCGGCAATCTGCTCTTCGCCGCTGGATTGGATGAGAAACATGATGTAGGCACTCATCATGGCAAACAGCAGAAAGCCGTCGAGACGGGAGAGAGAGCCGTCTAGAATCATCAGCGGGAAGATGATGACGGGAAAGAGAAGCCAGGCACTGTCTTTGAAGAAGAGATCGCGGCCGGGTGCGATACGCGACGCGATGAGAAATACGAGTCCGAGAACGAGTGAAATGTTCATGATGTTCGAGCCCAGAACGTTGGCGACGGCCATTTCGCTCTGCCCCTTGAGGCTCGCCGCGACGCTGGCCGCCATCTCCGGCAGGCTGGTGCCCAGTGCGATCAGTGTCGCACCGATAATGAATTCGCTGATGTTGTAATGCAGAGCGATGCGTTCCGATTCACGAATAATGAATTCGGCTCCCCAGATGAGTGCACCCATACTGACGACGAAAATGACAAAATCGATCATGACCCACCTTCCATACGGACAATCAGACTCTCGGGCAGGCCGAAGTGTCGGATAATCTCCTCCTCTTTTCTTCGCATCTCTCCTTTGTCGGTTTCATGGTCGTAGCCGAGAAGATGGAGAAGTCCATGAATGAAAAGCAGCGCGATTTCATCGTCGAGGGAGTTGTGGTACTCGCTCGCTTTGTTTTTTGCGTATTCGACACTGATGACGATCTCACCGAGCGGTGTGAAGGGGACTTTTTCGAGCGGAAAACTGAGAACGTCCGTCGGTTTGTCGATACCGCGATGTTCACGATTCATCGCCTGTATCGTCGCATTGTCGGTGAAGATCAGTTCGATGTCTCGATCGGTGAGTTCCGCCGCAATCGTTTCGAGCAGGTTGACGTTGGGCTGGTAGTTCGTTTCATTGGTTATCTCTATCATGGGGGCGATTCTATCGAAAATTGCATAAAAAGAGGATAGTTTAAAGGATTGGGCAAAAGATGGGAGCTACCGGGCAATCGCTATTTCGTTCAAGTCTTCGTCGAGCATCAGACTGCCGGCTCGCAACATATCTATCTCACCGGTCGAAGTCAACGGCATCCTGAGAACTATCTCTTTCCTGTCCATTTCTTCAACGATACCGAGTGCCGCCAGAAAACCCATTCTGTCGATCATACCCACGAGTTGCCTCTTCTGCAGAGGCGATCTGCCGACAATGCCTACGTTATCGACTGAAAGGGAGACTCTTCTGCTCTGCTGGAAATAGTGCTTGAAATGTGAGTGTCTGAATGCACGGCGTTTCGAGGCCGAACTCTTTTTTACCATGCTCGCAACCGGCACGTCCGCAATTGAAAAACGCGCACATTTTCGCCAGGGTGAAAGGATCGGTTCGAGTTCGTTCTCTTTCTGCAATGCTACGACGATGGATGGTGCGAGAAGTTCGAATTTACTCCATTTCAGCGTCAAGCCTCCAGCATTCGGTGCGATAAAACCGGTCGTATCGACAAGGATCGTTTCAGCGCCCCATCCGATCGCTTTTTGTACAAGCCTCTGCAAACCGGTAATCGTCTGCAGCATATGGCCCGATGGAGAGGTCGCACCGACGAACCATCTTGCCAGCGGCCTGTACGAGGCACCCGCTTCCGGTATGTTGAGTGTCTGTGTCGTCGGCGGACCGGTCGTCGTCTGTCCGATGTCTCCATCGATCCATACAACTTTTCTATCAAGGCGTAGTCTCCCGGCAAGATAGCGTACAAGTGTGCTTTTGCCTGTATCGACTCCACCGATCACCAGGACGACTCCCTTCGCCATCTTTCTCTCCAGTAGCCGCCATTGTGGTGGAATATCGACAGATTCCATTTTTAGCACTCCTTGCCATATTCTACCATGTAAGGGTGGGATATTTGGGAGATTGAAAGTGTTTTGAAGGTAAAATTTCATCGAAGTTTACTATGGAGAGCAGTGATGAAAAAAGCGGTAGTGATTCTCAGTGGCGGTATGGATTCGACGACGGCGGCCTATATCGCAAAATCGGAGGGGTACGAAATCGTCGCACTTCATTTCGATTACAGGCAGCGGACACAAAAGCGGGAACGCCAGGCGTTCGAAGCCATCTGCGATGCCCTGGGCGTCGCCGGCCGATATGTGATCGATCTCCCTTTTTTCGAACAGATCGGGGCTTCGGCACTGACGGACAGGAGTATCGAAGTGCCGACCGGCGGAATAGAGGAGGGTGTTCCGGTAACCTATGTGCCGTTTCGGAACGGGATCTTTTTGAGTATCGCTGCGGCGGTAGCCGAAAAAGAGGGAGCCGAAGCGCTCTATATCGGTGTCGTGGAAGAGGACAGCAGCGGATATCCCGACTGCCGGGAAGATTTCATCGCCGCGATGCAGAGAGCGATCAATCTGGGCACGAAAGAGGAGACACATCTTGCCATCAAAACACCGCTCGTCCATTTGAAGAAAGAGGATATTGTCAAAACAGCCGTGGAGTATGAGGTTCCGCTCGAACTGACATGGAGCTGTTACCAGAACGAGGAGGAAGCGTGCGGTCTGTGCGACAGCTGCCGTCTGCGTCTCAAAGGTTTTGAAAAAGCGGGATTGAGAGACAAAATTCCTTACAGAAAGTCGAAATGAAACAAAAGAGGTTCGGAAGTATTTGTCCTTTTCTATCCAGGAGACCGATTTGCACCCGACACCCTTTTTGAAATCTCCAAATAGCCGATACTATTCATTGAATTGTCCATGACAAACGTATAACAGGATAAATATTACAGATATGAGATCGACAGGATTCCATCTTTTTTTTCTATTTACCCTTTCACTGCTCTTTGCCGGCTGCGGGCCTGTGACCGTCAACCCGGAGCCGGAAATCGTATCGGTTCAGCCGACCGTTCCACAGTGGTATGAAAACCCACCGGAAAACACCGGGGAATGGCTCTACGGAAAAGGTGAAGGCAACACCTCCGACGAGGCAGAGAGCCAGGCATTGGAAAATCTCGTAGCTCGTCTCTCGTCGGATCTGTCGATCGACTATCTCTCCAAAGTATCTGCGGGAAAAGGTGTATACCGGTATCTCTCACACGATGATCTGCAGAAGATGGAGAACATTCTGACCAATCTGCCCGTTTCAGACTATGAGACGCTTCACAACGAAAAGATTGCACAAAACCGTTATATCGCTTTGGTGCGCATGAGCCGCCATACGTTCGTCAAACCTCTGAAAAGGGAGGTGGTCAGGCGTCTCGTCACGATAGAAGAGTCCTGGCTTGAAACCAGGTCGTCGAATGTTCTGAAGCGGTACAGCATGGCGAAAAGAGCGCATCAGAAGATGGTGAAACTTCTGCCCGCCTATCTTCTCGCTATGTCGATCGATCCTTTTTCAGAAAATATCAGAAACCGTATCGAGCAGGGGCTCCCCTACTTCATACGAAAAGAGCGGTCGTTGAAGAGACGTCTGAGTTTTTGCGTGGAGCAGGGGAGTACGCCGGCACTGAAACTCTTTACCGATGCTGTCGGCTCCGCATTGAAAAAAGAGAAGCTGCATGTCGTAAACGCGTGGGATGCCAACGATCACACCGTCTGTATCACGATCGACGGGCATTTTGTTCACAAAAAAGGCACAAGAAACCATATCGTCAAAGCCTATGTCGATGTGAAAGTGCATGAACCCTATCAGAAACCGATGGAAACCAGGCGCTATATTGTCAAAGGCATTTCCGAAGAGAGTGGGACCCAGGCACTCGAAAAAGCCGCCAGAGCGTTGGAAAAGGCACTTAGAAAAGATTTCCCGTTTACCGGATAGCCAGATATTTCGCTTCGCTGATATCGCTCCACGGTTTGATCGTCCGGTAGTAGCGTTCCATGGATTCGAAAACCCGTTTGAAATCGGAACTCTCTCCACTTTGCTCTTCGACAACCTGTGCCAGTGCCGTTTTGGCCGCTTCGATAATCTCCGGTGGAAAATCTCTGATATCGACCTGAACCTCTTTGAGCTTTTCGAGCGCGATCGCATTTTCGTGCATAAACTCATGATACATTTCGGCGGTCATGGCTTCGGCAGCATAGTGAAGAATAGCCTTGTGCTCCTCACTCAGTGATTCGAAGCGTGCTTTGTTGAACGTCAGCTCCAGAATCGATCCCGGCTCGTGCCATCCGGTATAGTAGTAGCGCGCCACTTTGTAGAATCCCATCCGAATATCGAGAGCGGGGCCGACCCATTCGGTTGCGTCGATCGTACCGCGTTCCAGTGAGGTGTAGATTTCGCCGGCCGGCAGGAGGATCGGATTGACACCGAGTTTGGCCATGACTTCTCCGCCAAGTCCGGGAATGCGCATCTTCAGACCATGCAAATCGGCGAGCGATTCGATCGGTTTGCGAAACCATCCGCCCATCTGAACGCCCGTGTTGCCACCGACGAAAGGGTAGAGGTTGAATTTGGCGTAGAGTTCCCGCCACAGATCGTAGCCGCCGCCGTAGTTCATCCAGCAGGAGAGTTCGCTGGCCACCATACCCAGCGGCAGCCCGCTGAAAAGTGCAAATGCCGGATTTTTTCCTTTCCAGTAGTAGGGGCCGGAGTGAAATGCATCGATCTGTCCGCTGCTGGTCGCGTCGAATACGGCCAGAGCCGGCACGAGAATATTTTTCGGATAGACCTTGATCTCCAGCGAACCGCCGCTCATCGCCTTCACTTTTTCGGCGAAGCGGTCGACCCCCGTCCCCATAATCGGAAAATTTGCCGGCCAGCTCGTGGCGAGTTTGAGCTTCACCTTTTTCCGGCGGCTGATATTGACGTTTTTCTTTCCTTCGATCATCTCCCGGGTACAGCCGGAAAAACCGATTGCCGCCGTTGCCGCGATGGCACCTTTGACGAAATCTCTACGTTTCATGGAAAACCCTTGTTGGTTTTAATTGATTTGGAAATTATACAACAGTAAAAAAGTGGGGTCGCCGCTGCGCGGCTTTGTGA
>NZ_JAOZPV010000019.1:0-19583 GCF_029932565.1 Hydrogenimonas sp. | reverse complement strand
TAATGATAAAACGCCGCGATCACCGCGTACGCGAAGAAGAACATCAGGTGGGATATCCCCTCGACATAGTTCGTTTCACCGTTGTCGGTGGTTTTCCATGCAAGAATGACGGTCAGAATGAGGGCGCCGATCTGCAGCGAATTGAAATCGAGGGAGAGGTGGACACCGGCGAAAGGTGAGAGCATCATCAGAATCGGAACGGTCAGGAGAATTGAAACGGTCGAGGCGCCCATCGCGATATTGACGACCCGCTGAATCTGGTCGCTCTTGGCCGCTTTGACGGCGGTAAAGAGTTCCGGAGAAACACTGATGATCGCGATGACGAGACCGGCCAGCGCAGCGGAGATGCCGAAGTCTTTGGCTATCTGCATGCCGTCGCTCGCGAAGATTTCCGCGATGATACCGATGAGGAAAATGAGCCCGAAAATAGCGAAAAAGTTGGCGATGTTGGGCAGTTTTTCGAAAATATAGTTCTCCTCCTCTTCCTCCTCTTCACCCTCTTTCTCGGCACGTTTGCGCCGAAGGCGGAAGATACGGCTCCTGGCGGTGGCTTTGAAGAAGTGGATATGGGTCTTGGTCTGGAAAATGAAAATGGTGATGTAGTAGAACATCAGAAGTGCGGCAATGATGTAGCTTGCCGTCATCAACGAGTTACCACTGCCGCTGGAGTACTGCAGCAGACTGGGAACCAGCAGCATGACCGATGCGACCAGCAGAATGGTGGTGTATGTACTGGAGGTGTCTTCGTTGTGCTCCTGCTCTTTGAATCGCAATCCCCCGACGAAGACGGCGATGCCGAGAAGTACGTTCATGTCGACGATAACGGCCGAGATGATACCGCCTTTGACTGTTTCGAGTGCATGGGGACCATGACTGCTTTCGAGCAAAATCATGAAAAGCAGAAGTATCTCGACCGCGACGGCACTGAAGGTCAGAACGAAACTGGCATAGGGCTCCTGCAGGCGGTCGGCAAGAATTTCGGCAATTTCGGAGACGGTAAAAGAGAAGGCTGCGATACCAAGGCCCGCAAAGAGTGTGGCCAGATAGGGTTGGCTTATTGTGTGGAAAAAAAAGGCCAGGGCGGCGAAAAAGACGCCGGCCATTATATCCCAGTAATCCTGGACGAATTCACTTAAAACCGACGGCACAGGGTCGGAAGCGTTTTGCATCTAAAAGAGTCCTTTGGTCGAATAGGGTTGTGTTACAGCGCCATAGCGGTTCATCGCATCGAAGAACCGCTCCCGCGTCATGCCGACAATCAGCGTATACCCTCTTTTTTTGAGAGTATCGCGAAGGGTTCCGATCAGCGACTGAATCGTATCGTAGCGCTCAATTGATATTTTTATATCACATTCGAACTTAATTTGTGTTGGCAAATATATCCTACGTGGCACCCATCGGAGACGTTCCATACTGTTCACGCAGTTGCAACTCTCAGTAGTATCGGACAAAATAACGACCCGTTCACCCGTACCGTAGGGTATTTCGTTGCCAAAAGCATCCAGAAAAACGGGATCGAATGCGGATATGTGATGGAGGTGTTTCAAGGTGTAGTGGGTGCCGAGATGCTCAAAAACGGAGAGTGCTTCGATGAAGTCGGCGAAGGTACAGGGTGCGACCGGCAGACGTTCGTAATAGTGGCCATTGATGACGGCAGACGTTTCAAAGAGTCTTTCGGAAACGATCTTTGCACCCAGGGCCGGAATGTCGAACCGGTCGGCGGAGATGCCGAGTCTGTCCATGAAAGTCCGGTCGCTGCAGAGCAGCATCTGTGACGGTGCACTCTCGAGTATCGCTCCGCTCATCGTATCGATGCCGCCCTGCAAAACGAGTACGGCATGATCGTAGTTCATCTGATCCATGAATGCCAGAACGGTCGATGAAACGGCATAGAATTTTCTGGGATTTTCGATCAGCCAGAGCCTTAACAGCTTGGGAAGCGTGTCGGAAATAGAAGGGACCGTGATCCAGGCGACCTCTTCATCCAGAAGCGTAGGAGAAAATTCGGTCATAATGCCGTATGCACCCTTTTCCAGGGCCGGTGCAATCTCCTCCTCGGTTTTCGCGATAAAAAGCGATCCTCTCGCTACGTTTTTCAACGAGGTTGCGAGATTGTCGAAATGGGTGACGAACGGATCGTTCAGCAGCCTGCCGCCCGTGACGGCAAGAAGACTTTCAAGCCGCATCGACTACCTGAATGTGCATCGGAACATTTTTCCTCTCTCTGAATGGCCGAATGATGCTACCCGACGGAACTGCCGGGTCTCTTCGGTTGTTCAGGCCTGACAAGAGAGAGGCCTTCGTCATCTTTTGCTGCGAGAATCATCCCTTCGGAGACCATTCCCATCAGTTTGGCGGGTTTGAGGTTTGCGACGACACAGACCTGTGTGCCCTTGAGATCCTCCGGCGAATACCACTCTTTGATGCCGGCAACGATCTGTCGCGGCCTCTCTTCGCCCAGATCGACCTGTAGTTTGAGGAGTTTTTTGCTTTTCGGTACCTCTTCCGCTTCGATGACGGTGCCGATTTTGAGGCTGACCTGGAAAAACTGATCGATCGTGATGAGATTGGCACCACTCTCCTCATTTTTCCGGGGTTCGGTTTTTTTCACCTCTTTTTTCGTTTTTTCGGCCTCCGCTTTCGCTTTCTCCGCGGGAGTCTCGACGAGGGGCTCTTCGATGCGCGGGAAGAGCGGCGGGATCTTTTCGATCGTAAAGTCACCCAGAAGCTCGTTGCTCTTGATCAGCTTCCTGTAACTTTCGGTATCGATGTCGAAGCCGAGCGCTCCGGCGATCGTCTGTGTCGTTCTGGGCATGAAAGGGTGAAGCAATACGGAGACTTTGGCGAGGATGTTGGCGACCAGCGCGATCGTGGCCATCGCCTCCTCCTCTTTTCCCTCCTTCATCCTCACCCACGGCATACCGGTATCGATCGCTTTGTTGGCGATGCGCAGCGTTTTCCAGAGCTCTTCGAGGTAACGGTTGGTCTGCACTTCGTAGAGATAGGGTTCGACCTGGTCGAAGATCTCTTCCGCTTCTGCCAGCTCCGCGGCGTGATGGGTCTTGACACCGTCGCTTTTGACGGCGAAGTCGAAATATTTTCCGCTCATGCCGATGATCCGGTTGAGCAGATTGCCCAGATCGTTTCCAAGGTCGGAGTTGATGCGGTCGATAAGCGCGCGCTGGCTGAAATCGCCATCCTGTCCGAAAGGCACCTCCCGCAGCATGAAGTAGCGGAAGTTTTCCAGTCCGTAGGCATCGGCGATCTCTTTCGGATCGACGACATTTCCTTTGCTTTTGCTCATCTTTTCGCCGTTTCGTGTCCACCAGCCGTGTGCACCGATATGATGGGGAAGTTCCAGTCCCAGGCTCATCAGGAAGGCGGGCCAGTAGATGGCGTGGAAACGGAGGATATCCTTGCCGATCAGATGAATTTTGGCCGGCCAGAACTCCATGCGTTTCTCGTCGGTACCGTATCCGAGTGCCGTGAGGTAGTTCATCAGCGCATCGAGCCAGACGTACATCACATGTTTGGGATCGTTCAGCTTTTCAGGCAGTTTGACCCCCCAGTCGAAACTGGTACGGGTGATAGAGAGATCGTCGAGGCCGTTTTTGACGAAATTGATCACCTCGTTGCGCTTGCTTTTCGGGAGGATGCATTCGGGTTTGCTTTCATACCACTCCAGCAGACGATCCTGGTATTTCGAGAGACGGAAAAAGTAGCTCTCCTCTTCGACGATTGTCGTCGAGCGCCCGCATTCCGGACAGAATTCGTCATCGACGAGCTGGGTTGCCGTGAAGAAGGTTTCGCAGCTGACGCAGTAGTGGCCGCGGTAGACATCCTTGTAGATATCGCCGTTGTCGAACATCACTTCGAAGGCTTTCTGTACACCAATCATATGGTCTTCGTCGGTCGTGCGGATGAATTTGTCGTAACTGATTTCAAACTCGTCCCAAAGATACTTGAAGCGGGCAGAAATTTCATCGGCGTACTCCTGCGGGCTCTTCCCGCGTGCTTTGGCAGCATGTTCGATCTTCTGGCCGTGTTCGTCGGTCCCTGTCAGAAAGAAGACATCCATGCCGGCGAGACGGGAGTAGCGTGCCAGTGTATCGGCGATGATCGTCGTATAGGCGTGGCCGATATGCGGCACGTCATTGACATAATAGATGGGTGTGGTGATATAGATTTTTTTGCACTTGTCGCTCATTTGCAAACCTTCGGTTCGAGTTAAAAAGTTAAAAACTAAAAGTTAAAAATTCAGGAAGGTCGCTTACGCTTCCTTTTGGTTGGAAATAATGTCCGCGCAAGCGGTTCACACTAACTTTTAGTTTTTCACTTTTAGTTTTTCACTAAAATTCGAATCCTCCTCCTTCTCCCTTGCTCATACTTTCGTAAACCTTTTTGACATAGTCGCTGCGAATGTCGCAGCCGATGATCTTTTCACATTTCATGCAGCTGTCGACTTTCTGTTCGTTTTGGCACGCCAGCAGTCGTTCTTTCGCCTTCTGTCGTGCCGATTCCCACTTGTCGAGCGTTTTTTCAGCCGATTCCATACGCCTCTCTCATCTTTTCGACTTCATATTTGCTTCCCAGAAAACAGGGGGTCGTTTCATGCGGATCGTCGCATGGCAGTTCCATCAGACGCCGGCCTTTGTCGTCGACTGCCGCTCCGCCGGCCGTTTCGTAGATGTAGGCGAAAGGGAAGACCTCGAACAGTTTGCGGAGTTTTCCGTTCGGCTTGTCGGTCGTGCCCGGATAGCTGAACAATCCGCCGCCTTTGAGAAGAATCTGATGCAGATCGGGCACCATGCCGCCTGAATAGCGGAGGCGATACCCTTCTGCGAAAAGTCCCTCGATCAGCTTTTTGTGATGGGGATACCAGTGCATCTGCGTTCCGCCGGGTGCATTGAGTTTCCCTTTTTCCCCGAGTCTGATCGTCTCCTGCTCCATAAAGCGTCCGTGCCGGAAAATATAGTGGCGGACTCCGCCTTTGTATGCCGTCACCATTTCAAGGCGGGGTCCATGTACGACATAGACGGCAGCCAGCATATTTTTGGCCTGGAATTCACCGTCATAAATGCCATAGATCGTTCCCACGCTCAGGTCGACATCGATCAGGCTCGATCCGTCGAGAGGATCGTAGGCAATCATGAAACGTCCTTCGGGGTGCAGCGTTTCAGCCTCCTCCTTCTCTTCGCTGGCGATCGCTTTGACCGCAGTGATTTTCGAAAACTCTTCGGCAATGATCAGATCGCTCTGGATATCGAGCTTGAGCTGCATGTCGCCCGTTGCGTTACAGGAATCGCCATAGCAGAGATCCTCGTTCGTGATCGCTTCGCTGATACGGTGAGCAGAATGCTCAATGGCGTCAAATACGGGTTTCAGTGTCATTAAACAGCCTTTGCATGGGTTTTGATCCAATCGATAATCTGCCCAACGTCATTGAGGTCAAGAATATCGATGGTGGCGGGAATCTCGTAGTCCCGTATGTCGATCGAATCGTCGATCGCGATCGCTTCGGAATAGTGGAAATAATTTTCGTCGATGGCGTTGCGAAAAACGGCAATACGCGGCAGCGGCAGCGTTTTGAGTCCCTCAACCAGCAGGTAGTCGAAATCGCCGATCATCTCTATGATCTGGTCGATCGTTTTCTGCCGGTGCGAGAAGTAGGTGGTTCGTGTCGGCGAAGTGACGACCACTTCCGCTCCCGTCTGGAAGAACTTCCAGCTGTCTTTCCCTTCTACATCGAAGGTTGCTTTGTCTTTTGGATCGTTTTTGACGATGGCGACGTTGGACTCCTGTATCAGAACACGTGCCACTTTTTCGATAATGGTCGTTTTGCCGCTGTTTGAGGGGCCGGTAAAGGCTACTGCTGAACGTTTCTGCAAGTGGATACCTTGTTGAAAATTAGTGTGATTATAGCCAAAAAGGATTAAAGAAAGGATTATGTGATAAAATTCTTGCAACTATGCTTCAAAGGTTCGATCGGTGAAAAAAAAGATTTTGTTGGGATTGACGATCCTGATGGTTTTTCTTGGTGGGTGTGGTCCGAAGAGTGAGGTATCGGGTCTGTTCGAACCCGACCGTATCTATGAAAAGGCGCTTGTCTATACGCGTGAAGACCAGGTTGTCCGAGGTCTTGAAACAAAAGCCGCCATCAGTGCGACACTTTTAAACGAGATTTTCCCCGATCGATATGTTTACGGAGATGGTATCTACTTTTTCGTCGGTATTGTAACCGAACTGGAAATCGAAGATTTCAAAAAGAATTATCACATCAGACTCAATGGAGAGGAGGCGGTTTCGATAGAGAAAGTGCAGAAGAGTGACGATCTCTACAAACTGATGCCGAACGTCAACCGTTGGGGAAAATATTTTCTCGTGAAATTCCCCCCGATGACCGACCAGGAACTGACTATCGATTTCGGAATCTATCCGTACGGGTCGGTTCTGTTAACGTTTGAACGACCTCAGAAACGCCGATAGACTCCCCGAGTATCTTCTTGTAGACGATATAGTTGGCCAGAACCTTCTTGCCGTATCGTCTGCTCTCATCGTAATAGACCAGTTCCATGCTCAGCCATGGTTCGAACTCTCCCTTTTTGAAGAGTTCGCGCGATGTGAGCAGACGTTTCGTAAATCCGATTCCTCCGTTGTAGGCATAGGCGATAAAAAGTGGATGAAAAAGTGACCGTTCGAGATATGCGAGATGCGTTCTCGCATAAGCAATGTTTTTTTCCGGTATGAACATTGCATCGAGATCATACGGCTCATCTCTCTCTTTCGCGAGAGCTTTGACCAGAAACGGCATGATCTGCATCATACCGAGTGCATAGGAGGGTGAAATGGATGAGGGGATGAACCGGCTCTCCTGACGCGCCAGCGCCAGAAGGAGTGCTTTGTCGTCAATGGATAGTCCCTCGTAGGCACTTTCGTAGGGTATCGGAAAGTAGTGGGTGCGATAGTGGGAAGCCCGCTCCATGATAAAAGCATAGTGCCCTTCCGTATTTTTGCAGGCAAAGTGCTTGCTGTAATCGATGAGAAAATCCTCTTTTTTCCCTCTGATACGATCAAGAACCTTGAGCCATGAAAATGGATCGGAAATATCGTAACGACAATGTTTTTTCTTGAAGGAAGGGGTTGCTGTCCTGGGCCATCGTGTCTTCAGTTTTTCATGGGCGTACAGGGTGTAGATATTGAGATCGAAGCTGTTCGAAAGTGCTTTGAGATAATCTTTTTCGGGTTCGGTTTGGGCAAGCCAGAAGAGTACTTTGTCTTTGTCGAAACGGAACCACGCTTTCTTGTAGGCGTTGGCTAGATAGAAAGTTGCCAGATGGGGGTGATCGTGACGCAAAGCGTTCATCGCCAGGAAAAAAGTAGTTTGATGATCCAGCTTTTCGGGGTCGACACCGAGCAGGGATTTCTGGAGGTTGTCGAGTCTGTTGTCCGTAACAATCAGTTTGACGGTCTGCGAAAACTCTTTCTCCTTCGAGAGCCGTTCAATCAGTCTCGGCGGGAGCGCATGGTTGAGATATTCGCTTCGCCAGTCGCGTCCACACCGGTTGAATACCTGAAAAAAAATCTTGTTGTCGCTTTTGACGAGTTCGAAAAAAGGGTTTTCATCAGCCATTACATCCATCCAGCGGAGCAGATCCGGATAGTCCCCAAGCTGCTGCATGAGTGCATAGCGTTTTGCCTGTGTCATCTTGGAAAATTTGTAGGGTGTGACGGCAATGGCACTGCAGGATGGTGTTTCGACCGGGAGTTTGTCGGCGGCAATTCTGTAGCAACGGTCCGCCATTGCAAAACCCGGTTTTTTCGTTCTTTTCGCATACCGGTGAATCAGTTTCCAATTGACCGATCGAAGCTGATAAAATGCTGCGTCAGCCTCTCTATCCGAAACAGGCTGGTCGAAAAAACGCCAGATGTAGAAATCTTTCGCATAACTTCTTGGCATTGTTTCGAGTCTCTTCAGTGTGATATCCGCCCATATCACACAGGGAAGAAACAAAAAAACGGCGAACAGTTTCCGCATGGCCTTACATGCCCATCGAGAGCTTGAAAAGAAGCTTCACGAAGAAAAGGTCGATAAACTGAAGGGCAAAAATCACAATCAACGGAGCGAGATCCACACCCCCCACTGCAGTCGGGATATATCGCCGTATCCATGCATAGACGGGTTCTGTCAGGCGATAGAGTGTCTGTACGATCGGATTGTAGGGATCGGGACGCACCCAGCTGACGAGGGCAGCGATGATGACGACCCAGATATAGATGTTGATGACCATGTGAAGAATCTGTGCCAGTGCCTGAACGAGTGTTGAAAATATCATTGTCTGCTCCATGTCGATAAAGTTTCTCTATGTTTGGAATTATACGTCATTTTACGATCTCCATCAGATAGGATTTGATGTAGGGATAGAGGTGAGAAAGCTCCGGACCGTGTTCCGACCCCGTCAGAAGCAGTCGGATCGGTTTGAAGAAATGTTTCCCTTCCAACCCTGTCGATTCCATCAAATGGCTTTTGAATTCGTCGAACGTTTCGTATCGCGGTGCATGTTTGATCGCTTCTCGCAGTTTCTCCATCTGCTCGTGCCATTCACCGCTGTCGGGTTTGGCCGAGAAGATCGCTTCGATTTTCGGCTTGATCTCCTTGATCGTGCTTCCCTCTTCAAGATAACACTTCACCAGTTCGCCGATGGAGGTGTCGGCAAAACCGAAAGCCCGCGAGAGCTCTTTGGAGTCTATCCGCTTCATATGTTCGCGATTGACGAACCGCAGTTTGTCGAGATCGAAGCGTGCCGGTGCACTGGAGATCTTCGCGAGATCGAACCACTCCATCGCCTCCTCCATCGTGAATATCTCTTCGGGTGTTTTGTTGCCGAGCAGAATGAGATAGTTGGCGATCGCTTCGGGAAGAAACCCCTCTTCGAGCAGCCATTTGACACTCGACGCCTCATCGCGTTTCGACATCTTTTTTCCCGATTCGTTGAGAATGATCGGCAGGTGGGCGTATGCCATCGCTTTGTCGTAACCGAGCCGATCTCTCACATGAATCTGTTTGGGTGTATCGTTCAGATGATCCTCCCCGCGGATTACGAGTGTAATATCATGGATCATGTCGTCGACGGCACAGGCGAAATTGTAGGTTGGTCTCTTGTCGGCACGCATAATGACGAAACTGTCGATCTCTTCGGGAGCGAAACATTGTCTCCCTTTGATGAGATCCTCGAACTCTACCGGTTTGTCCGGCTTTTTGAGACGAACGGTAAAAGGTCGTTCGTTGGCGAGTACTTCCGCATCACTGAGTCTTTCGCATGTGCCGCTGTAGCGGTAGGCCTTTTTCCCCGCATTGGCCGCCTCGCGTTCCGCTTCCAGCTCTTCGGGTGTGCAGAAGCAGGCGAACGCTTTGCGCTCCTCGAGGAGTTTGATCGCCATATGCTGGTGAATCGTGAGGTTGTGGCTCTGGTAATAGACGTCGTCGGGATGCAGAGAAAAGAGTTGGAGTATATCCAGAATTTCCCGGTCTTTCCCCTCTATGTTGCGTTCTTTGTCGCTATCTTCCATCCGTACTATGAAACGTTCCTGGCGCTGTTTGGCCACGATGTAATTGAAGATGGCGACCCTGAGATTGCCAATATGCATATCTTCGGTCGGACTGGGTGCGAAACGCAGCATGAAAACCCTTTTGGCAGCTCATGGGAGGCTGAATTTAAAAGGGATTATACCAAATCGGAGTGTGGTTTGGGTTCGGAGATGTAATATCCCTGCACGTAGGTAACGCCCAGATCCTTCACCGTTTCGTAAACCGATTCGGAACAGACGAATTCGGCGCAGGTATCGATATTGAGTTTGTTGGCGAAGTCGACAATCGTCTCGACGATGATCTGGGAGCCGATATCGGTGTCGATGTTTTTGATCAGGGAGCCATCGATTTTGAGCATATCGACTTCGAGTTTGAGAATATGGTCGAAATTGGAATAGCCCGATCCGAAATCGTCGAGCGAAATATGGCAGCCCAGCGATTTGAGGCGTTTCAGACAGTCGTGAACATCGTCGTAGCGTTCGATACCCTCGCTCTCCAGAATTTCGAAGTGGACACGTCCCGCATTGTTGCAGTCGTGAATTTTTTCCACGATGTACTCCATCGTGTTTTTGTTCATGATGTCGAGGTAGGAGATATTCATCGAGATGTCGTAGGGAAGTTTTTTGAATGTATCGAATACCTTGTCCGCCATCTTTCTGGTCAGTTCCGGGTAATACTTCGTGCGTTTGGCGATTTCGAGGAAGTGATAGGGTGAGTGGACGGTGCCGTCTTCGTCGATCAGACGTATCAGCGATTCGTAAATCTTGACCTTGCCATTCGCTGTCGATACGATGGGCTGGAAATAGGGGACTATTCGGTCTTCCCGAATGGCACGTTTCAGCTTTTCGGCCCATTCGATATTCTTTTTGTATTTTTTGCTCAAGTCCATCGACGGGTCGTAGATGATATAGTCTTTGCGTTCGGCCTTCGCCTTCTTCATCGCCATATCCGCGGTGATGAGCAGATCGGCGCCGTCGTTCGAGGCACCGACGGCGATCCGAAGATGCACAATATTCGAATCGATCTCGAAATCGTGATTGTTGATCGTCCTGACAAGATTGATGATAAAAGTTTTCAATGCCTCGTGAGGGATGTCGTTGCTGAGCAGCAGTGCGAATTCGTCCGATGGCATTCGGTAGAGTCTGCAAAACTCGTTGGGACACTCCTGTGCCAGAAGTTTGGAAAGATCTCTGATCAGTATATCGCCCGTTGTATGGCCATAAAAGTCGTTGATCTCTTTGAAGTCGTCGATGTTGATGAGAATGAGGGCTTTGATCTCGTCACCCATCTCGTTGATCAACGCATTTCGGTTTGGAAGACCGGTAAGATGGTCATGGTAGAGTTGATACTCGAGCTGTTTCGACTTCTTTTCAAGCGCTTCGGTCTTTTTCTCCACTTCGTTTTCGAGTTTGGTCGTATATTCGATATCTTTGTGGTAGATTTTTTTGAGCAGGAGAAAGAAGATGCTCAAAAAGAGCAGTGTAATCGTCAGCATCACATAGATATTCTGATAGACGATCTCCGATACGCTGCTTTTGAGAAGATTCTGGGATAGATAGATGGAAATGAGACCTCTGAAATCCCCCTCTTTGTATCCGTATGCCCTGTCATAATGTTTCTGGATATATTCGGGAGCCTCCTCTTTCTTTCCATGGCATTTCAGACACTGTTTGGTGATATAGAGCGGAGAGGCATAATAAAAAATCTCTTCGCCGTTTTTTTCAATCAACGAGAATGTCTCATGTTGCTCCGGGTTTTTCTTGAAATATTCGATCGATCGCATCTCCAGTTCGTTGGCAATATTCCTCTCGTTGCGCGGATTGTCCGAAACGGTCCTGACAATCGCCTTGTTGGCAATGAGATTCGAGAATGTTTTGGAGATGTCGGGCGTCGTCATGACGGGCAGCAGTTTGATATTCTCTTCATTCAGCGGAATATGATTTTCCAGAAATTTCTGCTGATAGGTTTTTCTGAATGCGATCAGAAATGCATTGAGTACATTGGCCTGATGCCTGGATACAAAAAGCTGGATATTGTCGATACGCCGAAGTTGGTCGTAGGTAAAAAAGGCGTTGTAGAGGAGTGCGAGCAGTGAGATCGTGAAAAAAAGAAGAATAAATTTGTTTTTTTTCATCTAACGGTATGCCTTTCGAAACTCCGGAAACATGCTTGATGTCTCAACATGATATAATCACTTCTTCAAATGGGGCTGTTCGAGAGAATTTACGGTTGATGATCTCTCACTTCCTTGCTATATTTGATATATCAATATCGGATAGAATAGAAGAGAGTTTATATTTATTTTGGAAAAGAGAATGAACAAGAACGAGCTTTATGATATCACGATGGATCATATGATGAATCCACGCAATTACGGCAAGCTTGAACATGCCGATGCGCAGGGGATCGGAAAGAATCCGGATAATGGCGAAATGGTGATTGTCTACATGAAAATAGATAGTGATCGCATCGGCGATATCCGGTTTCAGGCCAAAGCCTGCATGACGACGATCATCGCCGGATCGATTTTCACGGAGACAGTCAAAAATGCGACGATCGACGAGGCGAAAGAGCTGACGCACATTATGCTCGACAAGCTCGATCAGATGCCGCCGGAAGAGGCAGCCTGTTCGGAGATGGTAGCCGAAGCGTTTCTCGCCGCTCTCGAGCATTTCAATGCGAAAAAGAGCGATCCGGACGCGCTCGTACCGACCCATATGATTTCAAGGGCCTGCGCCCTGCCAGAAGAGGAGAGACACTGATGCAAAAACGGCTTTTTACGACAGTTCACGAAGGGTGGCTGAAACTGCTTTTTGCCTCGTTCGCGGTCAACGACCGGGAATGGGGCGAGAAACTCTACGACTATTCGGAGATTCTCTACCGCCATCTTCGGTTTATCGAGCATCTTTATGTTCAGAAAGGGCTCGAATACAGCTACGAACGTCCGGCGATCCATCTGGAGTTCGCGACCGAAGGGGAAGCGGCGATGTTCTGCGACGAGGTACTGGCGCGCATCGAGCTGCAGCTCAGCGACAACGGCGATCCGCTCGCCAAACGCATGCTGAGCGACCTGAAGTATATCCGTCAGACCCTTCACCGGGAATTCGACCGCAACACGAAGATCGCGGCATTCGACAAATCGCTGAAGCTGGACGGCATCGAACTCGAAAAATCCTCGCTCGACGCTCTGGTTCTCTTCCTGTTCGAAGAGAGTTACAAAGAGTACGAACTGATTGTCATCTACTCCTATGCCCAGACGATTGTCGACGACAAGCGCCTGAGCGAGATTTTCCAGATCTTGATCGACGAATCGAAATTCCACCTCAAGTCGTTCGCGAGGATGATGGCGAAAATGGGGATCCTGGCGGTCCCGCGCATGGTGACACAGGAGCTCTACCGGTTCGAGTCGCTCGAAAAGTTCCTGGCCGACGGCATCGACGAAGAGAAGATGGCCAAAGAGCAGTGCCGGGCACTCGCCGAAGCGGTCGACAACGAAGCGCTGCAGCAGTTTTTCGATTTCATCAACTTCCAGGAGGATTACCACATCACTCTGATGGAAGAGGCGCTCGGAAGGATCAGGTAAGTGGCCAAAAAGCATATTACCAATATCGTTTCCCAGTGGTTCAACCGGTTTGCCGAGCACGAGTTTTCGAGCGGCATCCAGTCGTTCATCAACCATGCCTATGTCAACCTGCTGGGTCTCGACATGTCGGAATTCGCGCCGCCTTCGACCTATCCGACCCTCAACAAACTCTTTACCAGGGAACTCAGAAAAGAGCGCCCCATCGACCATCGCCACGGCGCACTGATTTCGCCGGTCGACGCCTTCGTGACCGAGTGCGGGCCGCTGAAACAGGACAAAGCCATGCAGATCAAAGGGATGGAATACAGCATCGACGATCTGCTGACGCTGCAGTACGGACGCGAAGCGAAAGAGCTCTACGACGGTACCTATATCAACTTCTACCTTTCGCCCAAAGATTATCACCGCTACCACATGCCCTACAAACTGCGTATTGCATCGATCCTGCACCAGCCGGGCAAACTCTATCCGGTCAACTTTCCGTCTCTTCGCCGCACGAAAGAGCTCTTCGTCGAGAACGAACGGATCATTCTGGAGTGTTTCACGGAGAACAACCGACGCATCTTCATCGTCCTTGTCGGTGCGCTCAATGTCGGCAAGATGACGATCGCGTTCGACCACCGCATCCAAACGAATGCCGACAGACGTGAACCGACTTTCTATCGCTACGACAACAAACCAGTCTGGATCCACAAAGGGGATCTGCTCGGGATGTTCATGATGGGGTCGACTGTCCTGATCTTCGCCGAACCGGGCCTCATGGAAGTCCGCACCAACGACCGCACCCATGTACGCTTCGGGGAGCGGGTCGCCATCATAAAAGATTAAGCCCTCTTCGGATTTACGGAGCGGAAATGTCGGGTTCTCCGCAGTGGCGGAGGATGAAATCCCGGCAGCGGTCGCGCAGCTCCATCGCCGTTTTCCACCGGTTGTTGCGATGTTTCACCAGAATATCGGAGGTTTCGACCGGTTCGCCGATTTCGACCGTAACGGCTCCGCGGTGGGGAAACCACGATCCCGACCGCAGGATGGAGCGCGTTCCGCGGATGGCGATCGGAACGACGGAAAGACCCGTTTCCGCCGCCAGAAGAAATGCACCGGTATGAAAAGGGCCCAGTCCGGGTACTCTGCCGAACGTACCTTCCGGAAAAAAGAGAAGGGGCCGGCCCGATTCGAGCGCATGCCGCAGATGGGCCGTGTCGTGGAGGCTCTTCTCGGTGTCGAACCGTTCGACAAACTCCGTCCCGATCCGCTTCAGTGCCATGCGCAGAAAGGGGTTCTCCGCCAGTTCGGCTTTGGCCACAAAATGCAGAGGGGCGGGCAGGGATGCGGTCAGTACGAAGGCGTCGATGTAGCTGGCGTGGTTGGCTGCCGCGATGTAGGTTCCGCTTCGCGGGAAGTGCTCCAGCCCTTTGATGCGGATGACCGTACCCGTCGATGCCGCCAACACCCTGGCACATCTTCGCAGCAGTTTCCAGCGCAGTTTGGGTGTCGGCATCAGCATGGTGCCGAGCCAGGCGACCGGGGCGAGCAGCACGAGCATGCTCCAGGCATAGATGGCATAGAAACGGGTTCCGATACTCTGCATGAACCGCTCCACACGGGGCAGCAGACTCTTCAGGGTCAAATGAAGCAGCTGCAGAGAGAGACTCCGCCCCTTTTTCCCGATCTCTCCCCGTTCGTAGAGTTCCCGGCTGGCGGCACGCCGGATCTTTCCGCTCGATGTCTTCAAGACCGAACCGGGCGGTGCGAGGACGATTTCGTCCGGTGGCATACCGATCGTGTCGAGGGCGAGAAGATTGATCGCCTGGCGCAGCTCCTCCCGCCTGGCCGGATCGCTGATTCGGGTCTCCGCCAGTACGACCAGGCGCTCGGTTCCGCTTCTCTCGTCAACCGTTCCGAAGATGGCGACCCGCCCGCTCCGGATGCCGGGAATCTCGCCGATCATTCTCTCCAGTTCGTCGGGGTAGACATTGCGGCCTGCCCGGATGATGATATCTTTGATGCGCCCAGTGACATAGAGTTCTCCGCCGGCGATGTAGGCCAGGTCGCCCGTGTCCAGCCATTCGCCGTCGAAAAGCTCTTTCGTCTTCTCCGGGGCGCGGTAGTATCCGCTGGTGGAGGAGGGGCCCTGAAACTCCAGCCTTCCTTCCATCCGCTCCGGCAGTTCGCGGCCGGAGGAGTCGACGACCCGGATCTGGTAGCCCGGGAGGGGCAGTCCGCTCGAGACGAACCGGAGCACCTCTCTCTCGCCCTCCTTGGCAGCATGTGCCTCGCCCGTGCGCATGAAGGTCTCCCGTTCGACGCGATCGACAAGCGCACCTCTTCCAAGCGGTGTAAAGGTCAGCCCGACCGACGCTTCGGCCAGACCGTAGACCGGCATCATCGAACTCTTTTTGAAACCATATGCCGCGAAATGGTCTGTAAACTGCTCCAGTGTCTGCGGGCTTACCGCTTCCGCACCGTTGAAGGCACAACGCCAGGAGCTGAGATCGAGATCTTTCAGATCGATCTTTTCGAGCCGGCGCAGGGTATATTCGTAGCCGAAATTGGGCGAAGCCGAGAGGGTGCCCCGGTAGCGGTGGATTGCCCGCAGCCACCGTGTGGGTCTCGCCAGAAAGTCGAGGGGGGACATGATGACCAGAAGGGTCGCATAATAGAGGCTGCCGAGCCACGCTCCGATGAGACCCATGTCGTGGTAGAGGGGCAGCCAGCTGACGAAAACGTCGTCGGATCCTGCCCGGATGGCGCGGCCCATCGCCCGGATATTCGCGAGCAGATTGGCATGAGTGAGAATGACACCTTTCGGATTGCCGGTACTCCCCGACGTGTATTGCAAAAATGCGATGTCGGTGGATTTGAGTGACGGAATGACGGCGTTTTCCTCTGTCTCGGCGAACGTGTCGGAAGAGAGGATCGTGTTGAGACCGGGCACCAGCCCCTTGAGCAGTTTCGCGATTCGCAGAGCTTCCGGCACCGTGATGAGCACCGAAGCGAGGCAGTTGTTCAGGATGTGCGCGTGACGGCGCATATGCTCTTCGAGCTGGGAGGGCCGGGCAGGGGGGTAGATGGGGACGGGAATGCCGCCCGCCATCAAGATGCCGTAGAAGCTGAAAAAGTAGTCCCTGGAGGTCGGCAGCATGATCGCGACCGGTTCGGCGGGCTGGATGCCGCAGGCCTGCAGGCGTGCCGCCACCTTCAATGCGCCGTCCCGCAGCTGGGCATAGGTGATGGTCTCGCCGCTGTCGTCGTCTTTGTAGAAGCGGATATGGGGCCTGTCCGGGTGCCTGGCCACGTGCCACTCCAGCATCTCCAGCAGTGTCTGCGCCTCCGCGGGCACCGACTCCACCTCACCCAGTACGATCTCCGCTTTCTCAGAGACGGAAAGGGGGGTCCGCGGTGCCTTGGCGGACAGCAGCGCCCGCAGCAGATCCCTCGGGGAGCCGGCTTCGGCATAGATCTGTTCGGGGAGTGCCAGGTTGAACTTCTCCTCGACCCTCGAAATCAGTTCGACACGGGCGAGGCTGTCGAGTCCCAGATCTTTCTCGAATTCGCTGTCGAGCGTGATGTGTCCTTCGAAACGGTGGTTCGGATGCAGT
The DNA here is from genome assembly GCF_029932565.1 of Hydrogenimonas sp. GTDB lineage: Bacteria > Campylobacterota > Campylobacteria > Campylobacterales > Hydrogenimonadaceae > Hydrogenimonas. The sequence goes on along the minus strand of NZ_JAOZPV010000019.1, from coordinate 2,815 downwards.
TCCGCTGCCAGGTCACGGACAATTTGAAGCAGTGTTGCGCTGATCTCTTCCGAACGTTCCAAACTCTCTCTCCACTCTTCATGGGGTTGCTATGATCACTCTATGATACCAAAATGTCGGTCAGAAAGCGCGGCCTTTTTCGTTTTTCAGAAACTCTCTGACCGCACGGCGCAATCTCTCCGTTTCGCCGCTCCTCTCTCCATACCTTATGGCATGGTACAAGGTATCGACTCTTTCCAGCGTTTCCCTTTCCGGTCGAGCCTCGCGGCAGCGTGTCAGAAAGGCGTGCATCGTTTCGCCTTCCCTGCGTACGTATCCCTCCCGTTCCAGCCTCTTCAGGAGCGGACGGAGCAGACAGAGGGTTCTGTCACCGCACGGCTGCCTGCGCAGACGGTTCACGCCCAGATAGACCAGCATCAGCAGCGTCAGCACGGAAGCGGCGAATTTCAGGATGAATTCCGGCTCTTCACGCGCTTTCTGCAGGAGCTGCATCTGGCGAAAACGGCTGTAGCGGAGTATCCACGTCTCGATGCGGTATTTGGCATAAAGAAGGTAGAGGCCGGCCCTGGAGATACCCGGTCCGGTTTCGCGGCCCTGTGCCTCTTTCGCTCCGGCGGCGTTTGCCCGTGCGGCATCCCCGGCGATGTAGGCCGCCGTCGCCGTCGTTTCGACCCGTCTCCACGCACCATCCACCAGCACTTCGGCCCAGGCGTGGGCATCGCGCTCTTCGACGGCGAGGTAGTTCTTGACGCTGTTGGAGCGGTTTCCCTTGTAGCCCGTGACGATGCGCGCAGGCAGTCCGGCGAGGCGGGCCATCGTGACGAAGCTGCTGGCGAAATGGACGCAGTAGCCCCCCTTTTTGTCGAAGAGGAAGCTGTCGGCCGATCGGTTCAGGTCGATCGGTTCGGGGTGGAGGGTATAGGTCAGTTTCGACTCTCTGAAAAATGTGATCAGGGCACCCAGCCGCTCCTCTTCATCGGCGTAGACGGTACGCAGTTTTTGCGCGGCGGCGGCCGTCTTCGGATTGGCTTCCGGGTCGGCCTGCCGCGCGAAAGCGACGACCTCTTTTTCGGTCGATGCGCCGTAGCGGTAGCGCAGGGCCGAACTGGCGGCATAGATCTGCGGTTCGTCGATCGGCTTTTTCAGCGTCACCTGGAAATCGGCGTCGATCGACGCCCCTTCGGGCGCTTCGATCGGCAGGTCGAGCATGTAGAGCCACCGTTTGCGGGTCGGGTAGAGCGAAACCTTGTAGATGACGATATCATCGGCCTTCTCGAGCATCGGCGGCATGGCGTACTTTCGCGGGGCGATGCGGCGTCTGACATAGGTTGGCAGCGCTTCCCAGTGATCTTTTTTGTCGAGGTAGAGAACACTGCCGCGGAAGTAGAGGCTGCTCTCCGGCGGTACCTCTCCTTCGAAACCGACCTCCATGACGATACGGTCGGAGAGGACGTTCAGCGCGCCGGCATCCAGTCGCATCGTGCCGTCGTGCCCCATCCTGGTTATCGATTCGCCCCGGAAACCGTAGGAAGCGTGCCCGAAAGAGATGCGGGGAAAGAAGATGAAGAGCAGCACGACCAGCGGAAGCGAGAGCAGGAAAAGGGTTCCGGCCATTCGGATGCTCCCGGAAAGGTCGCTGCGCATCTGCCATGTCAGAATGAGCCACAGCAGTACGAAGATTTCGAAAACCACATAGAGCAGCATCGGAATCGAATCGAAGAAAAAGAGAGAAAGTGCCAGCAGCAGCATCGGCGAAATGGCGAGATAGATGTTGATCTTTCCCGTCAGACGCTGCAGCGAGACGGCCAGAAGCAGCAGGTAGGTCAGCAGCTCCACGAAGAGTTTGAGTCGGGAGAGACCGATGAAGTTGAAAGCGCCGTAGAGGGAGAGGAAAATGGCGGCGCCTCCGACAAAGAGGATGGCGAGCTGGGTTGGAAGGGTCACTTTTTTTCGCAGTCCAATCAGAACGGCCATGCCGGCCAGAAAGATCAGCATCGGCAGTTTCAGTACCAACAGCAGTGGCGGAAGCACCGTCAGGTAGGCGATATCGAGCAGGCGCAGGAGTCGTGCCCCATCATCGCGGGGCATCGGCTCAGTAGAGCGCCAGCGTTTCGAGAATCGCATCGATTCCCTCCTTCCTGCTATCGAGAAGCCGGCCAGGCATCTGAATGACGAACGGGATGCTTCGGCGTTCGCACTCCAGCACCCAGAGGGTCAGTTGCGAAAGGCGCGCCTCGTCATGGGAAGCACACCTCTGAAAGTCGAAACGGAGCGTATCGCTCTCCCTCTCCGTTTCGAAGTGCTTGACCATCGTCGCACCTTTGGCGACCGAAGGCCAGTGGATGCGCGAAGCACTCTCCGACCCGGTATAGCCGGCCAGACCGTCGAAATCGCTTTCGTAACCGTAGGGAGCCCGCATCTGCTGCAGAAAACTCTCCAGAGGCCTTCCTTTCGGTTCCGGAAAAACCGTCGCCTCCATGCTCTTTTTCACCGGAACGGCGAATCGCACCGTTGCGAGCGGAAAGCGCGATTCGAGCCGGCACGGACCGACGGGGAACCGTCCCCGGCGAGGGGGAAGAGGCTCTGTGGAAGCCGTAATCTCCGTATGAGGCGGGATGGGCGGCAGGGTTTCCCGGTTCTCCCGGCAGCAGAGATCGATCCCCCAGGAAGTCGAAGAAGAGCCGTTTTTTACGCGGAAGCGGCATGCTCCCGGTCTGTTGGCGAAGAGACGTCCGCAGCCGTCGAAATCGGCTTCGAGATGTCCGATGTTCAAAATACCCAGCGGGATCGCGCCCATGGCGGCTGCGAGAATGAA
>NZ_JAOZPV010000077.1:2753-7841 GCF_029932565.1 Hydrogenimonas sp. | reverse complement strand
AGCTGATGGACGACCTGAACGAGAAGGGTGTCTACCGGCTGACGGACGATGAGCTGGCGATGCTTCGGGAAGATTTCGACGCGACCTTCTGCAGCGACGAGGAGGGCAAGGCGATCATCGCCGCTTATGCCAATAAGGGGTACATCATGGACCCCCATACGGCGACCTGTTTCAAAGCATATGACGAGCTGAGAAAGAAGAGCCTCAAAACGGTGATCTGTTCGACGGCGGAGTGGACGAAATTCAGTCCGACGGTCAGCGAGGCGCTCGGACACAGAGCGGAGCGCGATCTCGATGCGCTGCAGTGGGTCAGCGAGCACTACGGCGTACCGGTTCCCCCGATGATCGCCGAGCTTTTCGAAAAGCCTGTCATCCACGATACCGTCGTCGAGAAAGAGAAGATCGAGGAAGAGATCCTCAAATTTATCTGATGAAGATTGCGATCGTCGGCGGCGGTGCCGCCGGGCTTATGGCCGCTTTGACGGCGGCGGAAAAGAAGGTCCGGGTAGACCTGTATGAGCAAAATACCGACGTGGGAAAGAAGATTCTCGCATCGGGCAACGGCCGCTGCAACATCTCCAACACTTCACTGACTTCCGAAGATTATTTCGGACACCATCCTTCGTTCGTCAACCACGCGCTGAAACGGTTCGATTTCAAAACCTTCACACATTTCTGTGGATCGATCGGCCTTTTGCTCGATATCAAACCGGATGGGCGCGTCTATCCTCTCAGCAACGAAGCGAAATCGGTGCATGAGGCATTGCGTCGGGAAGCGCTGCGCCGGGGTGTGCGGTTTCTTTTGAACCGGCCGGTTCGGCATATCGAAAAACGGACGGCCGGATTCATCGTCGAAACGGAGGAGGGAACGGAATCCTACGATCGTCTCCTGATCGCGACGGGATCACCCGCCGCGCCACAGCTCGGCGGCTCCCGGAGCGGATTGCGGCTCGCCGAATCTTTTGGGCACACGGTCGTCGACCCCTATCCGACACTGGTCGGCCTGCATCTTCAGGGGGATCTTCCCGCACGGATGAGCGGTATCAAAGTCGATGCGGAAGTGACACTCCATATCGAGGGGAGGGGGAACAGGAGTGTCCGGGGGGATCTGCTCTTTACCCGTTACGGCGTCTCCGGCTTTGCCGTGCTCGACATCTCTACCGAGGCTTCCCGGGCGCTCGGACACGGGCGGAAAGTCTCCATCGGCATCCATCTTCTTCCGGAGTTCGAACGTCAGGCTCTGGTTTCGCAACTGGGCAAAGTTGCCGGAAGAGTCGGGCATCTGCCGCTTTCGCAGATGCTGCATGGTCTGCTTCCGAAAAAGATCGTTCATGCACTGCTGCTCTCTCTGGGCATGGATGCCGGCAACCCCTGCAGCCGGCTTGGTGCGAAAGATCTGCGCAGGATCGCCGCACAGATCGCCGACTGGCGCTTCGACGTGACCGATACGCACGGCTACAAGCATGCCGAAACGGCCGGAGGAGGCGTCTCGACCGAAGAGGTCGACGCCAAATCGATGGAGTCGACGATCGTTCCCGGTCTCTATTTCGCCGGTGAAGTGCTCGATATCGTCGGGCGCCGGGGCGGCTACAATCTCCATTTCGCCTGGGCCAGCGGCAGAGTCGCCGGCGAAGCGATGGCGAAATAACCGTTTCAGAACCTCATAAGTCATAATCTGGGATAATCTTTAAAACTCTTTAAAGGTGAAACGGTTATGGAGATCTTCAAACTGGGTGAAACCGCCAAAAAGATGCATGTGAGTCCCGAACGTGCCAAAGAGATCCTGGATGAGAATATCGTCCCGAATATCAAAAAGAGTTCGTCGTCGCGGGAGACCTATTACGTTCCCCAGATGATGTTCGATTACGCGAAGAGCGTGTTGGGTCTGGAGAAAGACAAAGAGTTCAAGAAGCTCGTGATCGAACCCGAAACCTACAGACGTTTCAGAAACAGAAACGGTACGAAGGTCGTCTCGTTTTCGAATCTCAAAGGGGGTGTGGGAAAGACCTCCATCGCCGCGAACTTCGCCTACGATCTGGCACTGCTCAACAAGCGCGTTCTTCTGGTCGACATGGATTCCCAGGCGAACAGCTCCCGCTATTTCGCCAACCGCTACTTCGTTAACGAGAGTATCAAGAACATCTTTGACAGAATGACACGCAAAGAGAGTGTATCCGCCGACGATGTCAACGAGTACATCGTACCGATCGAGTTCGAGAATGCGGAGCTCGATCTGCTTCCGAGCGAACTGTCGCTGGGGCGCATCGTCGAATTGAGCCGGTCGGTCTTTACCCTGCCGCACAAGAAGCTGAACGACATTCTGAAACTGGTCAAAGAGAATTACGACTTCATCGTCATCGATACCCCGCCTTCGACCGGGTTGTCGCTCCATATGTCACTGTATGCCAGCGATCTCGTCAGCATCGTCACCGACGCGGAAGATTTCAGTGTCAACGGGTTGAACGAACTCTATCTCGAGATCAAGGAGCTCGCCGAAGAGACGGACCATGATGTCAAGGTCGATTCGGTCTTTATCAACAAGATCAAGAAGAGCAACATTCACAGTGTCTACATTGAAGCGATCGCGGAGATGGCCGTGAACGAGGGAATCGAAAATGTCTATACGATCAAAGACAGCACCCGCTTCAAAGAGTCGCAGAATCTCCATATTCCACTGATCGAGTACAAAAAAGAGCTCGAGAAAAAACTGGTCATTGCGGAGAGCATGCTCGAGTACGCAGTCGACAAAGCACTGGAGGCGTGATATGGCAAAAGTGAATCTGGAAAAGTTCAAAAGCAACGCGAAAAGCGCCCTTTCGAAAAAAGAGACCCACGGTATCTTCAAAGAGCAGCGCGAGAAGATCGAGACCATTCCGCTGAATGCACTGGAGAACGGAATCGTGATCCGGCTCTTCGAAAGGGATTTGGGAGCACTGGAGAAATCGATCGAAACGGTGGGCCAGCTCGAGCCGATCGTTGTCCGGCGCAGGGGCGAGCGCTACGAAGTGCTCAACGGCAACAGACGGGTCGAGGTCGCGAAAGCGTTGGGTTTCGCCGATATCGCTGCGGAAGTGGTCGATGTGGATGAGCAGGATGCTCTGTTTCTTCCCTATCTGCTCAATGCACCCGAGAGTTTCGATCTGATCGAAATCGCTCTCTATCTCCAGAGGCTCAAACAGGAGCACGGGATCGACGACGACACGATAGCCGAAAAGAGCGGTTTGAAAGTGGCGGACTACAAAGAGCTCTTTTTCGACAACAGCAAAGGGGACCCTCTCACTTCATTCAACGAACACTTCGAAGCATTGCTGAAACGCTATTTCAGAATCATCCGTGACGAACTCGATATCGAAAAAGGCGGTGTCCGGCTCAAAATCAAAGTCGATAAAAGAGCGGCGGATGATAAAACCAAAGCGGAAGTTTACCGATTTATATACAAACTGAGCCAAATGTAGGAAAAATTTGAAGAGACGATTCATTGTAATTTATGGAGTGGCTGCGCTGCTCTTTTATGGGTGCGGCGGAAGCGGCGGAGGAGTTTCCGACGAGACGGAAGAGGTGACGCGATCGACCCGTTCCTACTCTCTCCACAAAGATATCACGGCAACGGTGTTCTGGATAGGGGAATCCGCCAGTCCGGCGAACGGGAACATCTCCAACGTTTCGAGTACATGGGATGAAAAGTGGACGGAGCGTTTCGGCGGTATCGACACACCCGACCGACGGAACGGCTACTTTCCGCAGGAGTTCAGACCGAGAGAAAATCCGTTTTACGCTGCGCTGCCCTATAACGATTTCGATGAAAACGGTTCGAGAAAGCCCGGTCTCGATGGTTTGATTCCATGGTATACGCCCGGTTGGCCGGAGTGGCGCTCCTTTTGTAAAAACCGCTGGATCAAAATCGAAAAAGATGGCAAAACCGTCTATGCCCAATGGGAAGATTCGGGACCTTTTGGCGAAAACGATGCCGATTATGTGTTCGCAGATGCATTGCCGCTCAACACTCTCAACGATCGTGCCGGTATCGATGTCTCGCCCGCCGTCAGAGATTATCTTGGACTGCAGGATATCGACAAGGTGGATTGGCGCTTTGTGGATGACGGAGCCGTTCCAAACGGGCCCTGGAAAACGATAGTGACAGCGAGTGGTGTCGGCTGGCCCCTCTGGTATCGTCCCGATACGAACGTCTCCTGGCAGTGGCAGCTCAACGGTCAGGTCGATACAGGGTACGATGTGGAACTGTACGATATCGATCTTTTCGACAGTGATGAAAACCTGATACGCGATTTGAAAAACGACGGGAAAAGAGTGATCTGCTACTTCAGTGCGGGGAGTTATGAAAACTGGCGGGACGACAAAGATCTCTTTCCGTCGGAAGTTCTGGGGAAGGCACTGGATGGCTGGGAGGGTGAACGATGGCTCGATATCCGGTCGGCTGCGGTCCGCGACATTATGAAGTCGAGGCTGGAACTCGCAAAAAACAAAGGGTGCGATGGTGTCGAACCGGACAATGTCGACGGATACGACAACGACTCCGGATTTCCTTTGACATACGGCGACCAGATCGATTACAACAGATTCCTGGCGGAGGAAGCGCATCGCAGAGGATTGGCTGTCGCCCTCAAAAACGATCTCGACCAGATCGAAGCACTTGAACCCTCTTTCGATTTCGCTCTCAATGAAGAGTGCCATACCTATGATGAATGCGACAGACTGAAGCCTTTCATCGATGCCGGCAAACCCGTTTTCCATGTCGAATACGACAGAAAATATATCGATGATGCCAATCAGCGACAAGCATTATGCGACGAGTCCAATCGGATGGGCTTCCGTACACTCATTCTGCCTCTCGATCTCGACAACAGCTATCGCCATAGCTGCCAATAAACAAAATTTAAACACAGGTTCTAATAGATTTTCATAAAGTGACGATATTAAAAAATCCGAGCAGTACGGTTTTACAGGTGGAACAAGTGGAAAGAGCATAATGGAACAGATCGAGATTCAACGTTCAATTGCCGACGGCCTTCTGGATTCCGAAGAGAAATTCCGTGCACTTGTCGAGCATGCGGTTGTAGGCATCTACAT
>NZ_JAOZPV010000077.1:0-2653 GCF_029932565.1 Hydrogenimonas sp. | reverse complement strand
CTGATCGATGAAACGGAAACCGTACTTGCAAAGCAGCAACTTGAAAAACTGGCAAACTACGATACGTTGACCGGTCTCTATAATCGCCGTGTTTTCATGAACGAATTCAATCGTGCCATTGCGTTGGGCAACCGTCGCAGCCACAAGGTGGCACTCATTCTCTTCGATATCGATAATTTTAAAAGAATCAACGATTCATTGGGACACAATACCGGTGACAGACTGCTGGATGCGGTCAGCAAGCGGGTCGCGAACATATTGCGGAAAACGGATCTCTTCGCACGGATAGGAGGAGACGAATTTGCCATTATCGTAGAAGACTATATGACGATCGAGGAGATCGGCATTCTGATAAGCCGCTTGCAGAACGTGATGCAGGAGTCGTTCGAAATGGAGACGGTCTCGCTGCATATCTCGATCAGTTTGGGCATTGCACTCTTCCCTGAACATGGACGGGATATCGAAACGTTGCAGAAGGCGGCCGACATCGCATTGTACGAAGCCAAAAAGAATGGGAAGAACCGGTTCGCATTTTTCGCATCCAACAACGACATGATGCTGGAGAATATCCAGATGGAAAACGAGCTCTACCGTGCGATCGAAAAAGACGAGCTCGAACCCTATCTGCAGGCACAGATCGATCTGAAAAGCAGGAAAATCTGTGCAGTGGAAGCCCTGATACGGTGGAATCATCCCCAAAAAGGGTTGATACCTCCGGGCCGGTTTCTTCCATTGGCCAGAGAGCTCGGCATTTTGTACAAAATCGATTTTTTCGTAATCAAGAGCGTCTTCGAGCTATTGGAAAAGTGGCAGACGCGATGCAGTTTTTGTCCCACCGTGTCCGTCAATGTCTCGAGCGCCCTGTTCCATCATCAACAATTCCTGCCAATGATGAAATCGATGCACAGGCGATACGATGGATTGTGCGAACTGGTAGAGCTGGAGTTGACGGAAGATATATTGATCGAAAACGAACGACATGCCTTTCTGCTGATCAAATCGCTCAAACAGTTCGGTTTCAAACTCTCAATCGACGATTTCGGTACGGGATATTCCTCGTTGAATCATCTGAAACTGCTCGAAGTGGACAGACTCAAAATCGATCAAACGTTTATCAGAGAGATCGTAGAAAACCCGAACGACAAGGCGATTGTCGAATCGATTATCGTGATGGGACATACACTGGGGCTTGAAATCGTGGCGGAAGGGGTGGAAACCGAATCGCAGGCTCACATCCTCGAATCGATGGATTGTGACGTGATTCAGGGCTTCTATTTTGCCAAACCCCTTCCTGTAGAGGAATTCGAAAAAAAATGGCTGGAGTTACGGCACTACTAACCGGCCGGCATTATTTTTCCCACCGCCATTTTCTCAGTTTCTGGTGGCAGCCGACACACTCCTGAACGATATGGGTATATCCTGCCGCGATGTTGCTGTAATCGTGTCGTGAAAAGATATCTTCCCGCATCATTCTGACGTAACGTTCGATATCCATTTCACTCTTTTTAGCCAGGCTCATGGCAAACGTCGGATTGTCGGGCATATATTTTTTCAATGCCTCACCATGTTTTGTCAAATAACCTTCCTGTACACGTTTGAGAGAACGTACGCCTGCCAGGAGTGTCTCTCTATCGTTGTAGAGAATGCCTTCCTGAATGCGCATAAGCCCATCTGCCATCGATTTCATTGTATCTTTGAGCGCTTTCTGCTCGGGGGTCATTGGTGGATTGGTCTGACCGGCACCCAACATCACAATTCCGAGCCCAAGTGTCAGAAAAAGTTTTTTCATGACAGCTCCTTTTTGTGAGATAAGTAAATATTATCACAAAAAAGAAGCGCAAAGAGTAAAATAAAATAAATAATTATTATATTTAAGTCTTGGGTGGATCAAGAGAAGAATATGTCGTACGGCCTCCGGATTTTCTCGACGAGTGCCGGAATGCTGACATTTCGGCTGACCCGCTCGAACTCTTTGCCGTCCAGAAAAATGATGGCGGTTGGAATGGAGAAGACACCGAAGTTTGCAGCGATGTCGGCATCTTCACCCACATCGATCGCAATCTTTTCGATTTTCGGGAAATTCGTTTCGAAGGCTTCGAAAAGTTTGGGCTGAAGGGCATGGCAAACGTTGCAATGTTCACCCCAGAAGTAGAGCAAAATACCCGGTTTGGATCGAATGATCTCCTGAATCGTCTCTATGGTCATCTCATTCCTCCAGTTCTTCCTGCAGTTCCAACAGTTCCAGATAACGGTCGGCTTTGGTATTGTACTCGATTTCCAGTTCGTTGAGTTCGTCGGTAAGCTTTTGTATGCCTTTTTCCTGATAACAGTCGGGATCTGCGAGGCAGGCGTTGATCTCGGCGATACGGTTTTCCAGCGTGTCGATCTCTGCGGGGAGCCGTTCGAGTTCGCGCTGCTCGTTGTAGCTGAGTTTTTTCTTTTTTTTGGTCGATGGTCGATGGTTGACGGTCGATGGTTGCCTCTCTTGTAGTTCTCTCTCGTACGTTTCGAGGTTTTTGAGCTCTTTTTCGATCGCCAGGAATTCGGAGTAGGGCTGGTAGCTCTCTTCCACGATGCCGTGCCCTTTGAAGATGAAGAGCTTCTTGGCGATCTTGTCGACGAAGTAGCGGTCGTGGCTGACGAAGATCAGCGC
>NZ_JAOZPV010000018.1:23628-25436 GCF_029932565.1 Hydrogenimonas sp. | reverse complement strand
GATATGGAACATTCTCTCCATTTTCTGACAGTTTCCAGTTTGCTTTTTGAGGTTTTCTCTTTTTTACGCCGTTTGATACGCTGATCGAAAAGATTGAGGAAAATAAAGAAAAGAATGCCAAACAGGATGAGGGATAGAAAATTGTCCGCGTGTCTGATCTGTACCCCGATGATCGTAAATGCGATTTGAATATAGACAAGCAGAATCGTGGTGTAGGGAATGTCTTCATACCGGTTGTAGAGAATATGGTGCATATGGGTTTTGTCGGCACTGAATGGTGAAAGTCCCCGCTGCAGTCTCCTTGTCATGACGATGAATGTGTCCAGTACCGGCAGAACGACGATAAAGAGAACCGCGGTGGGTTCGATGAAGTCCATGGCCCGTACGGCCAGGATGGAGATGACGAAGCCGAGTGTCAAGGAACCGCTGTCTCCCATGAAAACTTTTGCCGGGTACCAGTTGAAGAGCAGGAATGCACCGATACCTCCCATAAAGATGGAAGAAAGCATGATCATGAGCTCGTCGTGATTGGTATAGCCGATCCACAAAAACGCTGTAAGCATGACGAGAGAAATCATTCCGGCAAGTCCGTCGAGGCCATCTATGAGATTGAGGGCATTGGTGAATCCTGTGATGGCGAAAATGGTGAAGATGAGCGCGACGGAAAGCGGAAGATCGATTTTATATCCGAGGTAATATCCGAGCGAGCCGATATAGAGACCATTGAGACACAGCAGAATGATGGCGGCGATGATAAAGAGAAACTTGACTTTCGGAGGCAGTCCTCTGCGGTCGTCGATATAGCCGGCCAAAAACACGATCGCTGTGGCGAGATAGACATAGTAGTATTGTTGCAAATGGTTGAGGTCGAACACTACCGCGATCAGGGAGACGAGAAGGGAGATAGAAACGAAGCAGATCCCCGCTCCCCTGGGGATGGGTTTGAAATGCATGCTTCTTTCGTTTGGAATATCGACGAATCCAAGTTTCGGCGCAAGCTTGATAAAACCGGCAATACAGATGGCTGTAGCAATAAAAGTTATAAGTGTCAAAAGAAATATCATACGATTATTGCGCCTTGTTTCATGAATTTCTGTGGGATGATGATAACCAAAATTGGATTTGATTTACTTTATAATATCGGCATTTTCAAGCTATGCTAAAATGATATCTACAAATATAACAAAGAGGATTCAATGAACCAAAACGAATTTGCCGATTTGAAAAACAATCCGGAATTTATGATGGATCTGGCCAATCGCGAAGAGGCAGCCGTGAAAGCCAAAGATATAGAGGGGATGTACGATGTGCTCGATACGGCGGTGATGCTCAACCTTTCAGCGGAGCGTCTGGACCGCATCTATACGGAGATTTTGCAGACCGTTTTCGACCGCCTGGCGGACAAGCTGACGAAACAGGAATTTTTCGACATTTCCGACAAACGTGATCTATACACGCTGCGCGGTATCTATGAACACGGTATCGAACGCTACAGTGAAGATGACTACAAAGGAGCCAAAGAGATTTTCCTGATACTGCACTATACGGCCAACGATGAAACGCTCTCTGCGGCGATGATGCCGCACATCGCAGCTGCCGCTTCGCAGATGAAATTTGACGACTTCATCGACGAACTGGTTAATGTGGAGAATCCCAACGAGAGTGAAATTTACGGCTTCTTTCTGACCAATTTCAAGCCATCCGTTACGGGGTTTCTGGAGGAGAAGAGAGAGGTGTTGGAGAGTGCGTTGAAGGAGTTGGAGAGTTTGAAGAAGTAGGGCGCCGCTTTCAGCGGCTTGTGGGAATGT
>NZ_JAOZPV010000018.1:21334-23528 GCF_029932565.1 Hydrogenimonas sp. | reverse complement strand
TGTGGGATCGCCGCTGCGCGGCTTTGTGGGGGCGCGCTTCGCGCTTGTTAGAATGTGGGAATGTTAGATTGTGGGATCGCCGCTATTGCGGCTGGTGAGAGGGTGAGGACGCGCTTTGCGCTGGTGAGAATGTTAGATTGTGAGAATGTGTGGGCGCCGCTTTTGGCGGCTGGTGAGAGGGTTAGGTCGCGCTTTGCGCTGGTGAGAAGGTGAGAAGTGAGAGAGGTAAGAAAGTAGGAAGGTGAAGTTTTATGAAGTGTGAGACTTTGGATGTTTGGAAAATGGCTTGTGTATTGAGTTCGGATATTTATATTGGGTTGAGGGATTGTAAAGATTTTGGATTTAAAGATCAGATTACGCGATCTGGTTTATCGGTGGCAAGTAATATTGCGGAAGGGGTGGAAAGAGATTCTGACAAAGAGAGTTGGAGGTTTTTGGATATTGCCCAGGCTTCTGCTGCAGAGTTGAAAACACAAATTTATATCGGCATGAAAATTGAGTATATCGATCATAAAAGTGGAAAAAATTGGTTAAAAGAAACGGATCGTATTCACATGATGATAAAAAGCCTGAAAAGAAGTTTTTCTTGATAGAGATAAAGATGCTCACCAGCGCGAAGCGCGACCTCACCTTCTCACCTTCTTACCTTGAAAAAACGGAGTTTTTATGAAAATTCATTTCATCGGGATTGGCGGTATCGGTATTTCGGCGTTGGCCAAGTTTATGGCGGGGGAGGGGCATGTGATTTCGGGGTCTGACATTCGTCAGAGTGAAATTACCGATGAGCTGGCGTTGAAGTATGGCGCCAAGATTACGATTCCTCATCATGGCGATGCGGTGGAGGGAGTCGATATGGTGATCCATTCGGCGGCGGTGCGCAAGAACAATCCGGAGTATATCCGCGCCAAAGAGCTGGGGATTCCGCTCTATGCGCGGAAAGAGGCGTTGAAGTTCATCCTGGGGGATAAGAAGGTCTATGCGGTTGGCGGGGCGCATGGCAAGAGCACGACGTCGGCGATGCTGGCGGAGCTGCTGCCCGAGAGCAATGCGCTGATCGGGGCGATCTCCAAGGCGTTCCACTCCAATGTCCGAACGGCGCCCAACGACGATGTGGTTTTCGAGGCGGACGAGAGCGATGCCAGTTTTCTCAACTGCAATCCCTACATGGCTATTGTGACGAATGTCGAGCCGGAGCATATGGAGTATTATGAATACAACCTGGACCGCTTCTATGCGGCGTACGAAGAGTTCCTGCGTCTGGCTGAGGTACGGGTCGTCAATGCGGAGGATCCTTTTCTGGCGGGGCTGGAGCTGGAGTCGGTCAATCTCTACCCGAGCCGGGATATTCGGGATATCGAATACATTCTGATCGACGAGGAGCCGCATACACGATTTCGGTTGAAAGAGTACGGGGTGTTCGATGTGTTCGGCCTGGGGGCGCATATTGCGCTCGATGCGTCACTGGCGATTCTGGCGGCGCTTCATGCCGGAGAGGATGTGGAAACGATACGGCAGAATCTCAGGCACTACAAAGGGATCAAGAAGCGTTTCGACATTATCGAAAATGGCACTGAATGTGTGATTTTCGACGATTATGGCCACCATCCCACCGAAATCAAGGCGACGATGGATGCGCTGAAAGATTATGCGAAGATGCGGGGGTTCAAAAAGATCCGTGCCATCTGGCAGCCGCACAAATACAGCCGGACGATGGACAATTTGCAGGGTTTTGTCGACTGCTTTGCCGATGCCGACGAACTGGTGATCCTGCCGATCTGGGCCGCAGGCGAAGTGGAGGTGCCGATCGACTTGAAAGGCGCCTTTTCCGGGTATGAACTGACGATGGCCGAGCGTGTTACGAAAGAGGGCGGGGTGGTGAAAATTCTCGATAAAACGGGCCAGACGATCAAACAGTTCGATCACGATCTGATCGTCGCCTTCGGCGCCGGAGACATCACCTACCAGATTCGGGGACTGAAGTGAATGAAGAATGAAGAGTGAAGAGTTAAAAATTGGGGAGGCGCACGGGACGGATGTCTATCGACTATCGACCATCGACGATCGACCAAATGATTGAATTCGCCATCGACAGGGGCGGAACGTTTACGGATCTTATCGGGCGGTATGGCGATCGGTTTGTCGTCAAAAAGGTTTTGAGCCGGTCACCCTTTTACGAAGAGGCGTGCAGCCATGC
>NZ_JAOZPV010000018.1:18495-21234 GCF_029932565.1 Hydrogenimonas sp. | reverse complement strand
TCGCGGGCTCTGCTCAGCGGTCCGGCCGGTGGTGTGACGGCGCTCGCTTCGGTCTACGACGGTACGCCGCTGATCGGTTTCGATATGGGGGGAACAAGTACCGACGTCTGCCGCTACGACGGCGCCATCGCACTGCGGTACGAGAGCGAAACGGCGGGTGTCAGGGTGCGGGTTCCGCAGGTCGATCTGCATACGGTCGCCAGCGGAGGCGGAAGCCGCCTTTTTTACGAGAACGGTCTGTTCCGGGTTGGCCCCGAGAGCAGCGGGGCCGAGCCGGGTCCGCTCTGTTACGGACGGAGGGGATATCTGAGTATCACCGATGCCAACCTGGTGACGGGCCGGCTCGATCCGGAGAGTTTTCCGAAGATTTTCGGCCCCAACGGCGATGCGCCCCTCGATGCGAAGGCGAGTCAAAAAGGGTTCGAGCCGATCGCGAAGGAGCTGGGCAGCACGGTCGAAGCGGTTGCCGAAGGGTTTCTGGATGTGGCGAACGAGCAGATGGCCTCTGCGATCCGGGAGGTGACCCTGAAAAAGGGGTTCGATCCGGCTGCCCATACGCTTTGCGCATTCGGCGGCGCGGGAGGGCAGCATGCGATCGCCGTGGCTTCGAAGCTGGGTATCCGGCATGTGTTGATCCACCGTTATGCGGGGATCCTCTCCGCCTATGGGATGGCGCTGGCGGAGGAGAGCTTCGACGCGATGCGGCTGGTGGAGAAGCCGTTGGAGATGTGCGACGCATCGCTGTACGAACCGCTGGAAGCGGAGCTGGCGGAGAAGCTCGACGGCAGATCTGCCGCGATGCAGCGTCTGGCACTGGTGAAGTACGAGGGGACCGAACAGGCGATCGAGGTGCCGTTCGAAGAGGCGAAAACGGCGTTCGAAGCGTGCCACGAAAGGGAGTTTGGATTTTTGATGCCGGAGCGTACGCTCATTGTCGAGTCGATCCGCCTGGTCGCGACACTTGCAACCGAAGGGTGGGAACGCCCGGTCGTCGAACCGCAGCGTGGCGAGCCGGAAGCTGTGAGGAGGGTGCGTCTCTACGCAGGGGGAGCGTGGCACGATGCACCGGTTTACGACCTCTCGCAGATTGGAGCCGGCGGAGAGATGGAGGGGCCGGCACTGCTGATGCAGGAGGCTTCGACGATCGTGCTGGAGCCGGGCACTTCGGCACGTGTGAACGAAACGGGGGATATCCTCCTGACGCTGGGGAGTGTCAAGACAGAGGATGCGGAAATTGCGGCAGTCCGCCGCTCGCTTCTATCGAACCGTTTCGGGTTCATCGCAACGCGGATGGGGGATATGCTCCAGAAGAGTGCGGTTTCGACCAACATCCGAGAGCGTTTGGACTTTTCGTGTGCCATTTTCGACGCCGAAGGCAATCTCGTCGCCAATGCGCCGCATATTCCGGTCCATCTGGGCTCGATGAGCAGTGTCATCAAGGCGCTCATCGCCAAATACGACACGTTCGAAACAGATACCACATACATCACGAACGCGCCGTTTGAAGGGGGTTCGCACCTGCCGGACATCACGGTCGCTACACCATACGTAGAAGATGGGAGGGTGCTTTTCTGGGTTGCCAGCCGCGGCCATCATGCCGATATCGGCGGCAGGGTTCCCGGTTCGATGCCGCCCTTTTCGACGAGCCTCGACGAGGAGGGTGCGCTTTTCGAGAGCTTTCCGTTGATCGAAAAAGGGTGTTTCGATGAGATGCGTGTCATCGGGATACTGCAGCGGGCAGGGGCACGCAGCATTGCGGACAATCTGAGCGATCTTCGTGCCCAGGCGGCAGCCAACCGGGAAGGGATCGCGGGGGTGCTCGCCCTGATGCGCCAAAGCGGCAGAGCGGAGATCCTGGAGTATATGAAAGATATCCGGCAGATCAGCGAATCGGCGGTGCGGCAGTTTTTCATCCGCTATGCGGGGCAGAAGCGCCGGGCAGCCGACCGGCTCGACGGCGGGAACGAGATATCGCTGACGGTCACGTTTGATGAGAAGGGCGGCGCGGTGTTCGATTTCGGCGGGAGCGGTCTCGAGATGTGGGGCAACCAGAATACGCCGCCCGCCGTCGTGCGATCGTCGGTCATCTACGCGATACGGGCGATGCTGCGCGAGAGGCTGCCGCTCAACGAGGGGTTGATCGCCCCGGTCGAACTGGTGCTGCCGGCGGGTTCGCTTCTGAATCCTTCCGGCACCGCGGCGGTCGTCGGCGGGAATGTCACGACGAGCCAGCGGATCGTCGATGTGGTGCTCGGACTCTTCGGTGAAGCGGCCGCCAGCCAGGGGTGCATGAACAATGTGACCTTCGGCAACGAACGGTTCGGCTACTACGAAACGCTGGCCGGCGGGGCAGGGGCGACGCCCCGGGCGCCTGGCGCGGATGCGGTGCATACACATATGACCAACACCCGCATCACCGATGTCGAGATTCTGGAGCGCCGTTTTCCGGTCGCGATCGAGACGTTTGCGGTGCGCAGAGGCTCGGGCGGTGCGGGGGAGCATCCCGGCGGTGACGGGATCGTACGAATCTACCGTTTTTTCGAAGATCTGGACTTTTCGATACTCAGCGAACGGCGGGTTTTCGCACCTTTCGGGCTCGCCGGCGGTGCTCCGGGTGCCAGGGGACGCAACGTGCTGATCCGTGACGGCAGGATGTACGATCTGGGAGGCAAAGTGCAGCTGCAGGTGAAAAAAGGCGATACAATACGCATAGAGACGCCGGGTGGCGGAGGGTATGGA
>NZ_JAOZPV010000018.1:13025-18395 GCF_029932565.1 Hydrogenimonas sp. | reverse complement strand
AATGAAAGAGAAACTGATCGACCAACTGGATCTTGCGGGCTATATCGGGCGGTTCGAGGGGCTGCTTGCGCGGCCCAAACCGCTCTTTATCGAAGGGGACCGGAGCCTGCATTTCCGTTTTATCCGTGCGCTGGAGGAGGTGGAGTTCAAATCGCCGCCGAAGGTGAGAAACTGCGACGATCTCTGGATGCGGCTGGGCAAACAGGCGGTGCTGGGGCTCGACGATATTTTCGAAATCGTCAAGATCGTACGCTATTTCATGTACCTCAAAAATCTGCGTATCGAGAATGTTCTGGGGGAGTGGCTGGCGGAGATCGAGATACCGGAACCGATCGTTGCGATTTCGAAAATGTTCGACGAGAAAGGGAATCTCGAAGAGCACGTGGACGAGCGGCTCGCTTCGCTCAAGGCGGCGCAGAAACAGAACCGTGATGCGATCCGTCAGACACTTTCGCGCATGGTGGGGAGCGCCAAGCTGGGGCCCTATCTGATCGACCGGCAGATCCACTATGTCAACGACGAAGAGGCACTGCTGGTGCGCGGCGGCTTCAACCATGTGCTGAAAGCGACCGTCATCGGCCGTACGACGGCGGGTTTTTTCTATGTGATTCCCGAAGCGATCGCGAAGCTCAAAGAGAAGGAGGCCGGCATCGTCAGCCGCCTGGAGGAGGTCTACTACGATATCGCGAAGCAGACGAGCCTGACACTGGGCGGCTGGCTGAAATTTCTGAAGTTTGTCGATGGGGCGTTCGACCGGTTCGACCACTACCAGGCCAGGATGCAGATGGCGCGTCTGGAGGATCTGAGTTTCGTGCTGCCGGCACGTAACGATGTGATAAAACTCGCCGATTTCTGCCATCCGGCATTGACGCATCCCAAGCCGGTGACAATCGACTTTTCCAACGATGTGCTGATGATCACCGGTGTCAACGCGGGCGGAAAGACGATGCTGCTCAAGTCGATACTGGCCGCCGCGTGGCTGGCGAAATATCTGCTGCCGATGCGGTGCGATGCGAAGCATATGAAGATCGGGAGTTTCAAAACGATCGAAGCGATCATCGAAGATCCCCAGAACGTCAAGAACGACATTTCGACTTTCGCCGGGCGGATGCGGCAGTTTTCGCGTCTTTTCACCCAAAACGGCGTGCTTGTCGGGGTCGACGAGATTGAACTGGGGACCGACAGCGACGAGGCGGCGTCGCTCTTCAAGGTGATGATCGAGGAGTTGATCAAACGCAACATCAAGATCGTCATCACGACCCACCACAAACGGCTCGCGGCGATGATGGCCGGGGATCCGCGCGTCGAACTGGTGGCGGCGGTCTACGACGAGAAGAACCAGGCGCCCACCTACACTTTCCTGCAGGGAATCATCGGCAAGAGCTACGCTTTCGAGACGGCGGAGCGGTACGGTGTGCCGAAAAATATCGTGCAGATGGCGCGTGTGGAGTACGGGGAGGACAGGGAACGGCTCAACGAGCTGATCGAGCGTTCGAGTACCCTGGAGAAGGAGCTGCGGGAAAAACGGGAGAAGCTGGAGCGGGAGATCGAAGCGCTGGAGAAGGAGAAAAGACGCTACAGAGAGCTCAACGATACGCTGGAGAGCGAGCTCTATGCCAAGAAACGCGAACTCGAGGCGATCTATGCCGAAGCGACAAAACAGGCGAGGGAGGCGTTGAAACAGAGAGACGAGCGGGCGATTCACCGTCAGCTGGGCAAAGCGCACAAGACGGTACAGAGAGCGAAGATCGAAGCGCCGAAACGCATGGAGACTTTTGCTGTCGGCGACAAGGTCAAATACCGGAAAAACCGGGGTACCATCATCGCACTCAAAGCGAAAGAGGCGACGATCGAGGTGGAGGGCCTGAAACTTCGCGTGCCGCTGAGCGAGCTGAAACGTTCCGGAAATCCTCCCAAGGCGCCGAAGAAGAAACAGACAAGCGTGACGTTGGAGCGCTCACAGGCGACGGCCGGTGTCAAACTCGATCTGCATGGTCTGCGGGCCGACGAGGCGATCGAAAAGCTGGACAAGTTTCTCTCTGATGCCCTGCTTGCCGGTTTCGACGAAGTACTGGTCTACCACGGGATAGGAACCGGTAAACTCGCTCACGCCGTTCGTACTTTTCTGCAGGGACATCCGAGTGTCAAAGGGTTTCACGATGCACCGCCGCATATGGGAGGGTTCGGGGCGACGATTGTGGAGTTATAGGATGATTTTGTCGCGGCCGGACTCTTTGGCCGTGTAGAGTTTCCGGTCTGCAAGTTTGAGCAGGTTGTCCAATGAAAAGCCGGCCTCTTCGGTATCGGCAATACCACCGCTGAAGGTATAGCATATTGTCTCATTTTGATGGTCGATGCAGCCGCCAACCCGCGTCGCTTCACGCAGACGTTTGCCCATATTGACCGCTTCTTCACGTATTGTATAGGGAAGCATGAGGAGAAACTCCTCGCCGCCAAGCCGGAATGCCATGTCACTTTCACGCAGATTGGAGATGATGATCTGGGCGAAACGTTTCAGTACGATGTCCCCGACATCGTGGCCGTAGGTGTCGTTGATCTTTTTGAAATGGTCGATGTCGAGATAGATGAAGGTTATGGGATAGTCGTGACGTTTCGCTTTGGCGAGTTCGGCATGGGCGATCTCTTCGAGATAGTGGCGATTGTAGAGTCCTGTCAATTTGTCGGTAATGGCCATCGCGTAGGCGAGGCTTTTGTCTCTTTTGAGCAGGTAGACCTCCACTTCGCGTTTGGAGATGATATCGATGGCGATTTCGAACTTTTTGAGCATTTCGATCATCTCGTCGCTGCGTTCGAACGAACGTTCCAGAACGAACATCCCGATTCCGATCACATGTTCATCGTAGTCGTGAACCGGGAATGTATAGAGGGTTTTTGGTTCGTCGGTATCGATGCACTGAATCGTTTCGCTGTCGATAAAACAGCGTACCTGATCGTAGAAGGTGTCGTGGAATTTCGCGAGAATCTGCCGTTTGCTCCGACTGCATGGCCGAATGGAAGAGTCGGACGAGTCCAGTTTGATGAAGAAGGTCTCCTCGATCATGACCAGCGAGACAATGCGATCGATCGGAAAGACTTTGTGCATCGAATGGAGAATCCGTTTGGTGTCGGCATGGAAACTGTCGAAAAAAGCGGCTGCTTCGAACACTTCGGGCAAAATCGCATTGATTTTCGACATCAGTTCGATTTTTCTCGTTCCGCCGAATTCGAGGTAAAGACCGCATTTGAGCCGGCGTAGGTGTTCGATAATGTAGGGGATGAACTCCTTTTTGATGATAGAGCCGTGCTGGGGTGCGATCATCTCGATGGGATGGCATTGTTCAATGTTGTCGAGACCGTGATTGACGATTTCGGTGGCTGGCATATAGTGGGTGTGGAAGGGTTCCATCTGTTTGAAGTAGCTTTCGGCATCTTCCGCGTAGAGGGCGAATGTTTCGGTGATGGCTCCGAAGATATCGCTCGAAAAGAGGATACCCGAGGTTTCGTCGTAGGTGCAGAAGGCACCGGGAAAGTGCATATAGGGTGTGAAAGCGAACCGCAGGGTTCTTTCCGGGGTTTCGAGCTTCCATCCTTCGGCCTGTACTTCGTAAAAGCGGATACCCCAATCGTAGTGCTCAAGCAGTTCGGCCGCACGCCAATGGGTTACGAGGAAACGATTCTCGGTACCGATTTCCTCCAGAAGATCGGCAACGGCAGTTGTAATGTCGGGATCCTGGTGGTGACAGACGATATAGCGGATCTTCTCCAATGGAATGATCTGCAGAATTTTTTCCCGTGTATGCGGCCATGTCAGTTTCGATCCGGGATCGATCAGAATCGATTCATCACCATTTTCGATGAGGTAGACATGGCACTGGAACGGATCGTCCTCCAACACATGGCCTACCCACCAGATATTTGGAGCGATCTCGACAGGTTTTGCAAACTCTTCATGGTTTTTATCTGTTGCAAAATTGGATTTATGCATAAATCAGTGTACCAAAAAATGACTTAGCAATATAAAAGAATAATCGTCGTACACTAAGTTAAGTAGGAAGAGAGAGGGTTGAATTTGCCGGCGATATCTCTGTGGAAAAAGGGAACACCCAGTCTTTTCAATCAGATTTACCCATAGTATGCAATGAGAGTATATACGGATGCCAAAGTGCGGAAAATTGTCCGAAGAGAGATCTTAGGGGTTAACATCGGTGGCCCGGAAGACGATAATGGTAGGGTACGCGGCGTGCTTGCCGGAGGGGAAGCGGTGATCATTGCGGACCACATTACGATATGAAAGAGTGTGAAGGGTGCGAAACATCATCTACAAAAATTATAGAGTCAAAAGCATACTGATACGATGAGTTTAATATTGAAACGATTTTTTCAACGTCTACTGAATGTGAAAGAAGATCCGACGGATATACTGCACCAGTTTCTGCGTGAACAGGTTCTGGTGACACTGTGTACCAAAGTCCCATCTACGATGAGTGTGACGATTGTGATCGCAACGTCGCTGATAATATTCTTGTGGCCCTATATCAATCATGTATTGATAGCCGGCTGGTACACGGCTGTCGTGCTCCTGGCATTCGAGCGGATCTACTATTCGATGAAAGGGTGCCGTTACGGCTCGGACCGTCCGCTCAGGGAACGATACCAGCGTTTCAGAGTCGAAGTCATTCTGATGGTGCTGTTGTGGGCGTTCGCGGCATTCTTTCTCTATCCGCAGGGGCATTTGCCGCAGGAACTTCTGCTGGCCCTGATCGTGGTCGGTATGGCGGGAGGCGGTACGATCACACTGGCGATCGACCGCAAAATGGCGAATGCGTATGTCATATTGATTCTGACGCCATTGGCGATCCGGTTTTTTATGTGCGGCGATGCGATTCACCTGATGCTCTCCGCCCTCTCGTTTTTTTACATCGCTATTTTTCTTCTGAGTACGCGCCAGATCGGCAAGGTTCTCGAAAAGGGGATCCGTCAGCATCGGGAGCTTGGGGAGCTGCGTCAGCGGCTCGATCTGATTGCGGATCAGGCGCCTGTCGGAATCCTCTATTTCGACAAAGAGTACAATCTGCAGGACTGCAACAAGGCACTGTCCGATCAGATCGGCGTTCCGAAAGAGGAGCTGCTGAAGCTCAATATGCTTGAGCTGAAAGACCAGCGCCCCGTCAAAAACATCAAAAAGGTGATCGAAGAGGAGCGGACGATCTATTATGAAGGGCCGTATCTGACGACGTTGAACGACAAAGAGATGTGGATTTCGGTCGTTGTTTCACCGCTTCATGGTGATTCGGGCGAGCTGATCGGCGGTATCGCCGTTCTGCAGGACAAATCGGCTGAGCACGAGGCGATGGAGCGGGCCGAGTTCCT
>NZ_JAOZPV010000018.1:5038-12925 GCF_029932565.1 Hydrogenimonas sp. | reverse complement strand
TTTCTGCCTATGATATCGAGAGATTTGAAAGAGTGTGTGGATGATACGTGGCGCATTGGCAAAAAGATCCACAAAGCGCTGGCCAAACCGTACGATATCGAAGGGCACCAACTCTTTGTGACAACGAGTATCGGTGCCGTCATCATTTTCGGCGACAGCGAACCGCTCGACGAGATTCTGCGTAAAGCGGATATCGCCATGTATCATGCGAAAAAACGGGGCCGCGGAATGACCAGTTTCTACGAAGAGGAGATGGATCTGCAGCTCAGACGCGCCATCAAGCTGGAACACGAGCTTCGCCATGCGATCGACAGAGAACAGCTCTATCTGCAGTACCAGCCGATTATCGATATCAGCCAGGAGAAGATCCACGGGGCGGAAGCGCTGCTGCGCTGGCAGCTCCCGGATGGAATGCTCATTCCTCCGAGCGAGTTCATTCCCGTGGCGGAGGAGTCGAAACTGATCCACCAGATCGGACACTGGGTCATCGAAGAGGTCTGCAGACGGCTTAAAGAGTGGGGAGAGAA
Source organism: Hydrogenimonas sp. (assembly GCF_029932565.1). Taxonomy (GTDB): domain Bacteria; phylum Campylobacterota; class Campylobacteria; order Campylobacterales; family Hydrogenimonadaceae; genus Hydrogenimonas. The sequence goes on along the minus strand of NZ_JAOZPV010000018.1, from coordinate 12,398 downwards.
CGGCCTGAGCGATTTCAATTATATCAGCATCAATATCAGTTCGAAACAGTTCAAGCACCATGGATTCTACGATGAAGTGATGCATATTGTCCGCAAATACGGCATCGATCCCAAAATGCTCAAATTCGAGATCACCGAAAGCATGCTGATGGAAGAGAACGATCTGGCCAGAGATATCATTTCACGCTTCAACGAGGCCGGGATCGGATTTATGATCGACGATTTCGGAACGGGATACTCCTCGCTTTCCTACCTGAAACAGTTCGAATTTGAAACGATCAAGATCGACAAATCCTTCATCCGGGATATTCTGACAGATGAAGACGATGTGGCACTGGTCCGAGCGATACTCGATATCGCGAAGCAGTTCAGTTACAGTGTCATTGCCGAGGGTGTCGAAAATATCAAACAGAAAAACAGACTCAAAATGATCGACAGGACGATGCTCTGTCAGGGGTACTATTTCAGCAGGCCGTTGGATGAAGAGGATTTTGTAAAAAGATTGAAAAAGTAAAACTGTTCAGTAATTGATTTTTGACGCGTCGATCAGGATGTTTCGCTTGTTTTTTACCGGTTCGTGCAGTGCGATGATCAGCCGTTCGATGATCTCTTCGGGTGTGATCTCCCGTTCACCTATCTCCATGATGGAAGCGGCGATCTTCCCCTCGCTGATCTCTTTCGCGAAGGGTTTGAGAATGTTGTTGAATGCGATTTTCCCCTTTTGTACCGATGTGTTCGGGTAGATGACGAAAAAGAGGTTTTGATCGAGTGCCATGACCATATCGGTTTTGCGGGTATTGCGTTCGAGCGTCAGGAGCATCTTCAACGGTGCCTGAATCAGCAGGGCACTCGAGGGGAGTCCGTAACGTTCATGATCGTACAGCGCCATGTCGATATAGTTCATAATCAGCGGCTTGACCTGCCTCAGCATCACTTTGAGACGGGGATTTTTACGGATAATCTCATTCATATCACATATTGTATCATGTTACGATTGGTTTTCGAGGTATGCTTTGATACGTCGGCATGCCTCCACTGTTTTTTCGGCACTCTCTACCAATGCGATGCGTACGAAACCCTGTCCGATTCCCTCTCTTCCCAGGAAACTTCCCGGCAGTACTTTGAGGTTGTACTGTTCATACAGATTCTTCGTGAATGTCAGCTCGTCATCCACTTCCAGCCAGATATAGAACGTCGCGTCGGGTATGTCGATGCCCAGAATTTCCCGGGCGATTTCGAAATTTTCCCTGTATTTTTCACGAAAGCCGATGACATGCTCGTTGTCTTCCCAGGCAGCGGCGGCGGCCATCTGCAGCGGAAGGGGTGAGGCGCATCCCACATAGGTCCGGTAGCGCATGTATTCGCGCAGAATCCGATCGTCGCCAGCGATGAAACCGCTGCGCAGACCCGGTGCACTGGAGCGTTTGGAGACGGAGTTGATGACCAGAATGTTCCTGAATGTCGGATTGTCCGCTTCGATGGAAGCCTGCAGAAGCGAGGGTGGTGGAGAGTGGGTATAGATTTCGCTGTAGCATTCGTCGTTGAGAAGAACGAAATTGTATTTCAGGGCCAGTTTGACCCACTCTTTCATCGTTTCGAGATCCATGACGGAGGCGGTGGGATTGTTGGGAAAGTTGAGAATGACGAGGTCGCAGCCGGCGAGTTCCGGTTCGTTGATTTGCGGCAGAAAGCCGTTTGCCTTGGTCAGATGCAGATGTAGGACTTTCGCGCCGCTTGCGATCGCCGCACCTTCGTAGATCTGGTAAAAGGGATTGGTATAGGCCATCATCGGTTCCTCGATGTCGGCCAGTAGAAACTGGGGAAAATTGAAAAGAAGTTCGCGGGTGCCGAATGTCGGAATGATCTGCGAATCGTCCAGTTCGATGTGAAACCGGTGCTTCACGAAATAGCGCATCGCCCTGCGCAGTTGCGGTTCTCCCGATGTTTTTGGATATTTTTTGAGGAGATGGGCGCTTTCGCAGAGCGTTTTCGTGATGAATGCCGGTGTGTCGAACTGGGGTTCGCCGATGGTCAGGACGATCGGGTCATAGTCGGAATTCGGTCTGCTCTCTTCCAGCAGGACAGAAAGTTTTTCGAACGGATAGGTCTCAAATTGCAACGAATATCCCTTTTTTGATACCCATTGTACAAAACAGTGGTGGAAATTTGGGTAAAATCGAATCAAATAAAAAGTGAACAATGAAAAATTGCGGATGGCGCGATACGCCTTCCGATTGAAAAAGATAGTGCCGTCCGGCGGCCAACCTGAACTGTACACTGATCATTGAAAAGGAGTTTGAAATGTCAACCATTCATGTGGTCTGTCCCCATTGCCACAAGGTCAACCGCATTCCGGTCAAGGAGCACTACAACAAAGCCAACTGCGGGTACTGCAAGCAGTCGCTTCTCGATACCCATCCGGTCGAGTTGACGCCTGAAACCTTTTCGGTTCATATCCAGAACAGTGACATTCCTGTCGTCGTCGATTTCTGGGCCCCATGGTGCGGACCGTGTCGGATGATGGCCCCCGCCTACGAAGAGGCGGCGGAGCAGTTTCCGCTCAAGGCACAGTTTGCAAAGGTCAATACGGAGCAGTACCAGCAGCTCGCTGCACCGTTCGGCATCCGCGGTATACCGACCATCATCGTTTTCAAAAACGGTCAGGAGGTGGATCGGGTAAGCGGTGCCCTGCCGGCCCAGCAGATCGTCCAGCTGGTGGCGAAATGTATTTAAGCCGCTGCGCGGCTTTGTGGGGATGTGAGAGCGCGCTTCGCGCTGGTGAGAATGTGGGGGCGCTCGCTGTGCTCGCTTTGTGAGAATGTGAGAGGGTGAGGGCGCGCTTTGCGCTGGTGAGAATGTGAGGATGTGAGAATGTGGGATTGCCGCTGCGCGGCTTTGTGAGAGGGTGAGAATGTGGGAGTGTGAGAGTGTTGGAAGGTGGGAAGAATGGGGGTGTCTCGAAAATTTCTCTCGTTATGGTAAAGTAACGGTATGAAAAAGGTCGTACTTATCACTCTTTTTGTCCTGTCGCTTTTTGCTATTGATTGGTCCGAACGAAGTACGCAGGAGCTTATCGCGGCACTTCGGAGTGCCGACAGTGCCAATATTCCCGTGATTCTGCATGAACTGAAAAAGCGGGAACCGGTTATGACGCCGGAAGAGAAAAAAGCGTATCGGGAAGCGAAGGAAAAGCTCGAACATGCCCGCTAAGACGAAACTATTCCTGCTCGAAGACGACACCAACCTTTCCGAGACGGTCTCCGACTTTCTCGAAGAGGAGGGATTTGCAGTCGAAACCGCTTACGATGGGGATGAAGCGGAGGAGAAGCTCTACGAAAAGCGGTACGATCTGCTTCTGCTCGATGTCAACGTACCCGGCGTCAACGGTTTTGAACTTCTCAAAGAGGCGCGTTCGCGGGGCATCGAGACCCCTGCCATTTTTATCACATCGCTCAATGCGATCGAAAATCTCGAGGAGGGGTACGAAAGCGGTGCCGACGATTACATCCGCAAACCGTTCGCTCTGAAAGAGCTCCTGCTGCGCATTACGACTCTTCTGAAGCGGAACTTTTCGCACAAAGAGAATCCGCGCATCGAAATTGCACCAGGGGTCGAATACGATACCGTGGGCAACACGCTCTACATAGAAGGGGAACCCGCTGCACTGCAGCCCAAAGAGCTGGCGCTGCTCAAGCTTTTTCTCACACGTCCCGGCGAAATCATTGCGCATGAGACGATCTATGAGAATCTCTGGAGTTACGATGAGACACCGAGCGAGACGGCTCTGCGTACCTACATCAAAAACCTTCGCAAAACGATAGGAAAAGAGAAAATTGTCAGCATCAAACGCTACGGCTACAAGTATCTCCCATAGCGAACGCAGGACGCTTCAGCGTTTTCTTGGGCTCTACGCCTTTCTCGCGCTTCTGATCCTCATTCTGGGATCGACCATCTACTACAAACTGCAGAAAGATCTGATGCTTCAGACCAAACGTCTGGAACTCGAAGAGTATTCCAAAGAGTTGATCGACGGATTGAAACTCCTCCATATCTATTTCGACCGATACCGTACCTACCCCCGCAATCCTCTCTACCGTTCGGCGATCTACGATGCCGACAGCGTGCGCATTTTTTCGACACTCGACGATCCCGAAGGCGTGCAGCTCGACAAAGTCATCTACACAACCGGCAGAGTCATTCAGTACATTCATGTCCTCGACTCCTACTATCTCGGGGCGAAATATGTGGTGGTCGAGATAGACGACGATCGGAAATGGTTTGTGCAGACATGGAAAAACATCCTCCTCTACGGCGGTGCGCTGTTGGCGCTTTTTCTGACGGCGGGTCTGGTGCTTGTACGTCTCTTTCTGGCACCGATGCGCCATGCCATCCGGCTGCTCGACCGTTTCATCAAAGATACGACCCACGAACTCAATACTCCGGTCAATGCGATTTTGACCAATATCGAAATGATCGATACCGAACATCTCGACGAGAAGACGACCAAAAAGATCAAGCGGATCGAAATCGGGGCACGGACGATCAGCAATATCTACCAGGATCTTACCTATCTGATTCTGCATCACAAAATCGCATCGCAGAATCGCGAGGTCGATATGAGCCATCTGGTGCAGGAACGCATCGACTACTTCAAAATATTGGGAGAGTCGAAAAAGATCGAATTCGAGACCGATATCCAACCCGGAGTGAAACTCTATATCGACGAAGGGAAGGCGGCGAGGCTGGTCGACAACCTCCTCTCCAACGCGATCAAATACAACAGACGGGGCGGAGAGATTTTCGTACGGCTGAGACCCGGAGAATTGCTGGTGCAGGATACCGGCATCGGGATGGATCAGTCGGCCATCAAGGATGTCTTTAAACGATACAAACGGTTCGATACGAGTGTCGGTGGTTTCGGTATCGGGCTCAATATCGTCGCGATGATTGCCAAAGAGTACAATCTGCATATCGATATACGGTCGAAGAAAGAGAAGGGTTCGGAGGTATATGTGAGATGGTAGGAAGTGGTCGCCGGTCGTTGGTTGTCGGTCGTTGGATAAGGGCTTTGACGGTAGGAGCGCTGCTGCTTGGAAGTGCGCAGCTTTTGGCGGACAGGGGAAAAAACATCTACGAACGCAACTGCGTGGCGTGTCACAGAAAACTGCCTGTGGCACTGGACAAATTCTTTTTCAACTATCTGCTGAAATACAGCAGCGAACGGCGTGTCAAAGAGGCTCTCCAAAGGTTTTTGAAGCATCCGACGAAAAAGAAGGCGCTCGCTTCGGAAGAGCTGATAAACCAATACGGTTTGATGCCGAAAACGGAATTGAGTGATACGGAATTACGCAGGGCAATCGATACCTACTGGGAAACCTATAAAGTATTTGGGAAAATAAAATAGTTTGTGCTAAAATCGTTTTCACGATTACTCCACGATTGTGCTTTACAATGTGGGTATCAAAAGGGCGATCCGGAGTCCGGAGGCCCAATCAAAAGGAGGATACATGAAAAAATTGCTTACAATGGTAGCAGCGGGATTCGTTGCGATGAGTCTGATGGCGACAACTGCCAGTGCAGATGCAGCGAAAGGACAGAAAATTTACAGCAAAAAGCTGAAAAAAGCATGTGGGATCAACGGTGCGAAATTTGCTGCGAAACATTCTCAGGATGAGTGGGAAGAGATCAAAGAGAGCGGTAAATTCGCTGACGAAATCAAGAAAATCTGCCCGAATGCCAATGTTGACAAGCTGAAAAAATATCTGGACGATCTGTATGACTTCGCATACGAATATGCGAACGACAGCGGTAACGTACCGGCTTGCTAATCTGACTGTCAGAAACATTTATTAAAACACCGGCTTGACAAAAATCAAGCCGGGACGGAAATTATTCGTTATAATCACACCATAAATTATCCAAGGAGAAGATGATGAAAAAAGTAACACTCGCACTGATGCTCGCTGGAGCGGCCAGCCTGGTTATGGCTGACGGAGCGGCTCTGTATAAGAAATGTGCCGGATGCCACGGTGCAAAAGGTGAGAAAAAAGCTCTCGGAAAATCTGCTGTCATCGGCGGTTTGGATGTCGCGACTCTCGAAGCGGACATGAAAGGCTACAAAGCCGGTACACTCAACAAGCATGGTATGGGTATGCTGATGAAAGGTCAGGTTGCTTCTATGAGCGATGCTGACATCAAAGCTGTTGCAGAGTACATCCACGGTCTGAAGTAAGTCTTACTTACATCCAGATCTGCCAAAGCCGGGCGCGCCGAATGGCGTGATCCGGCTTTTTTAATGCCGATTTTTTGTTGTTTGGTTATGGGTTCTAATGACCAATGACTTTCGCGATCGCCTTCTTCATCCCTTCGCTCAATTTGTCCATATTTTCCAATGCCCATCTGAGATACCCGATATCGTGGCTTGCAATCTCTTCGATACTCTGGCCTTTGTATTTTCCGAAAGGAAAGAGCCAGACCGCCTCTTCCTCCGCGATTTCGAGGGCTTTTTCCAGGGTCTGACGCCAGTCTTCGTCGAGCCCCTCTTCCCCCTCTTTCTCCATCAGCATCCACTCCAGATAACCGGGATCTTTTTTCGCCACGTCGATGATCGCTTCGCCTTTGTATTTGCCGAACTTGAATGTTTTGTAGGTAATCGGTTTTTGTGTCAATGCGACAAGTTCGTCGGGTGAATGGTCGGCCAACAGGTAGTCGAGCAGCAGTTTGAGGATGAAGACGTCGCCGAGTGCATCGTGGGGCTGGATTTTGAGGCCGATCGATTTTGCCTCTTTTTTTTCGTTTTTGTAAAGGCCGAAGGCGTACCGTATATACTGCAGTCCGTGGGCTTCGAGATCGGGATGAAGATGCCGCAGACAGCGAAGTGTGTCGATGCATCGCATTTGCGGGTGAAACCCCTCTTTTTCGAGCATTGCAAGATCGAACGGGGCGTTCTGGATGACGAGATAGTTCTCGGGTACATTGAGCTCGAGCAGGCGTCTGTAGCTTTCTGTTTCCGTGCAGGAAGGCCTCTTTTCAACCGCTTCGTTGGTGATGTGGTGTACGGCCATCGCACCATAGGAGATTGGCAGCGGCGGCTTGCATAGATCCTCGTGCACCTCTTCGATGAGTGTGCCGACGAGTTGCTGCGAAGCGACGATGTAGGCGATCTGGCAGATGCGGTCTTTCTCTTCCGCTCCGGTTGTTTCCGTATCGAGTATTACAAATTTCATCACACTCCAATATGTGGACAGATATTTATGAAAATTTATCGTAAATCGGTTTGAAGTATGGTAAAGTTTTTGCAATCCATCTCAGCTGCTTTGCGGCTTGTTAGAATGTGAGAGCGCGCTTTGCGCTGGTGAGA
>NZ_JAOZPV010000018.1:0-4938 GCF_029932565.1 Hydrogenimonas sp. | reverse complement strand
GTGAGAGGATTCCTGTCAGGAATTTGCTGCCAGGCCTCCGCTGTAGTACCAGCGTCCTTTGTGTTTTTCGAAATCGGAGAGTTCGTGATGGACTTTCTCTTCTCCTTTTTCTGTATACCAGGCTTTGAATTCGACTCGACCTTTTTTGTCCAGCGCTTTTCCTCTGTAAACCTTGAGGATTTCGACTCTGTGAAATGTTGCACTCTCCATCCACGCTTTGGTCGCTTCGATATCCACGTCGTGAAAGTCGGTTTCGACGAGATAGACGATATTTTTTTTGACATAGGCGGTATATCGGGAGCGCATCAGCGCTTCGGCCGTGGGAACCGGGGCTCCGCCTTCGAGGTATTTCCCGCAACATGCCATATAGTCGCGTCCCGATCCGCAGGGACATAACGCTTCCGCTTCAGCCGGCATGGATGGTTCCCGTTTGGAGGTCGACTTTGAGTGTTTCCGGTTTCTTCAGAAAATAGTAGATGAAGTAGATAATGAGGCCGATGCCGGCGAGCGAGAGCCATATCAGCGAAGCGCCAACACTGAATTCACGTCGGCTGACGACGAGCATATCGTTTTTCATATCGTCGATTTTGTAGCGGTTTTCGGTGAAAAGGTCGATGATGCGTGTCATCTTTTCACGTTCGAGAAGTTTGTTGTCATGGAGAACATTGATGACGTAGTTCTGGAGTTTGGCAATGTTCTCTTCGCGCAGCCGCTTTTCGTAAAGGAGTACGACGATACCCGCGGCTGCGGCGACTAACAGGAGAAGAAGAGTCAATCGTTCTGCTTTTCCATGATCTCGTTGATGACGATACCACGAATCTTCCGTGCCTGGTAATCGAGCTTGTGAAAGAGTTCATAGACTTTTTCGGCATCGAGCATCACTTTGGTACGGAAGTCGTAGAGGCCCGTACTCGCATCGTGCGGTATATGCTCATCCAGGAATCTGTAAAACTCATCCCGGCGCTCTTCGTAGGCCCGCAGCTCTTTTCTGATCGCTTCTTTATCCACGCCCAATCTCCTCGATAAAATTTTGGTTGATTATACTATACTTTCACCTATGATTGATTTACTGGTTTCGATTCTCGGTATCTATTTTTTCGTCGCGCTCGGGGCGTTTTCGAAATGGAAGTTCAAAGAGGATCTGCATGACCGTTCGCTTATACTGGTTTCTGTCTACATACTTCAGCCTTTTCTGACCTTCTGGGGATTGACCACGCGCCCGCTCGAAGCGGAGGTTTTCGAGGTCTCTTTCTGGTACGTCGGAATCGTGACGGTGATTTTCCTGCTTATGCTCCCTCTGGCGAAACGGCTTTTTGAAGACCGCAAAAAACGGGCCATCTTTCTTGTGGCTTCGCTTGTGGGCAATACAGGAAATCTCGGTATTCCTCTGGGGATAGCCATTTTCGGGGAAGCGAGCGTGCCCTATACCACGATGATCAATCTCGCCAACGTCTTTTTCGTCAATATTCTGGGGGTCTACATCTACTCGTCGGGAAGCTTCGATGCGAAAACGTCGGTGATGAATGTCGTGAAAATGCCGATTTTGTGGAGTGCTGTCGCCGCGATCGCCGTCAATCTCGTCGGATGGCAGATACCCGAATCGATCGAAGCCAGTCTGAAGCTGGGAGCCTACGCGTCAATCGTCGTGCAGCTGCTGCTTTTCGGTATCTATCTTTCGGAAGTGCGCCCCGAACATATCGACAGGTCGCTGCTCGGTTCGGTCGGAATCGTTAAATTTTTTCTACTGCCGTTGGCGGGCTGGATGCTGATGCGGTTCTCATCGCTCGATCCCATGGTCCAGGCCGTTTTAATAATGGAACTTCTTACGCCATTGGCGGTTGCCAATGTCAATTTCGCGGCACTGTTTCACTGCCGGCCCAAAGATACCGCCGCGCTGGTCTTTGTCAGTTCGCTCTTTTTTCTTCTCTATTTCGCACTGCTTTGGCCATGGGTCATGCGGATGCTATAATTGCAGAAAAAAAAGAGATTGGTATGGTTGAAATCATTCAGACCCGTAACGCTCCCGAAGCGATCGGCCCCTATTCCCAGGCGATGAAAGTGGGAAACCTCGTCTATACATCCGGCCAAATCGCATTGACACCGGAAGGTGAGATGAGAGAAAACGATGTGGAATTGCAGACGGCGCAGGTCATGCGTAATCTCAAGGCAGTTCTCGAAGCTGCCGGAAGCGGTCTGCAGCATGTTGTAAAAACGACGATTTTTCTGATCGACATGGAGGATTTTGCCAAAGTCAATGCCGTTTACGAAAAATGGTTCGACGGTCACAAGCCGGCACGCAGTACCGTGGCGGTCAAGACATTGCCGAAAAATGCACTCGTCGAGATCGAGTGTATCGGATTGATAGCGGAGCAGACTGAATAACGTTGCTTATTAAAGTATACTTAAATTAAAGTTGAGTATAATTCGCCACTAAAATCGTTTGGCAAACCATTTGACAAACCAAAGAAGGAAACGGCATGACAGCAATCATCAAACATGGCGGCAAGCAGTACAAGGTCAGTGAGGGCGATATTCTCTGCCTCGATCACATGGGCCTCGAGCCGAAAGCCAAAATCGAAATCAAAGAAGTATTGGCTGTCGAGAACGATGGCGACCTGAAGGTCGGTACACCGTTCGTCGATGGCGCTGTTGTCGAAGCGGAAGTGATCAACGAAGGTCGTGAAAGAAAGATCATCATCTACAAAAAACGACGTCGTAAAGACAGCAAGCTCAAGCGCGGCTTCCGCCGAGATTTCACTCGCGTTCGCATTACGAAAATCGCGTAATTAAAGAAGGAGATTACTTATGGCTCACAAGAAAGGTCAGGGTTCAACCCAGAATAACCGCGATTCAGCGGGACGTAGACTCGGTGTCAAGAAAATTGGTGGCCAGGCAGTCGTAGCCGGAAATATCATCTATCGTCAGCGCGGCACAAAAATCCATCCTGGCAACAATGTCGGTATGGGTAAAGATCATACGCTTTACGCACTTATCGACGGTGTCGTCAAGTATGAGCGAAAAGACAAACGACGCAAGAAAGTTTCCGTTTACCCCGCATAATCCGCATGGGCGGTCTCTCCGCCCTTTTTCTTCTCTTTTTTGACATTTTCCTTAAAATCTGATATTTTAAAACCGAAAAAATCGATAACAACAAGGCAATAGAAGTATGTTTGTAGACAGTGTAGAGCTGAAACTCAGTTCCGGGAAGGGAGGGCAGGGATGCTCGTCGTTTCGCCGTGAAAAGTTTGTCGCCAAAGGGGGACCCGACGGCGGCGATGGCGGGCGCGGCGGCGATGTCTGGTTTGTCGTGGACAAAAATACCGACACCCTCTCCCATTTCAAAGGGAAAACCCATCTCAAAGCAAAGAACGGACGGCCCGGACAGCCCAGAAAATGCGCCGGAAAAACGGGCGAGTCGCTCTATGTCAAAGTGCCGCCCGGAACACAGGTTATCGATAAAGAGACGGGAGAACTCCTACTGGATCTAACCGTGGACGGGCAGAAGGTGAAGTTTCTCGAAGGAGGCAAAGGAGGGCTGGGGAACGTCCATTTCAAATCCTCCACCAACCAGCGTCCAACCTATGCCCAGCCCGGCAAGCCCGGCGAAGAGAGAGATATTCGCCTGGAATTGAAGCTGATCGCCGATGTAGGACTGGTGGGTTTTCCGAATGTGGGCAAATCGACGCTCATCGCGACGATATCCAATGCCCATCCCGAAGTGGCCAACTACGAATTTACGACATTGACGCCGAAGCTGGGAGTCGTGGCGATCGATGAATACCGATCTTTCGTCATGGCCGATATTCCGGGGATCATCGAGGGGGCAAGCGACGGCCGGGGACTCGGTATCGAGTTTCTGAAACATATCGAGCGTACCAAAACACTGCTCTATATGATCGATGTGGCCAACTATCGCGATGTGACGGAACAGTTTGCTTCTCTACAGAAAGAGTTGGAACGCTACAGTTCGGAGCTTGCCACACGCCCTTTCGCCATTGCATTGACACGTATCGATGCACTCGACGCGGAGCAGGTGAACGAAAAGATGTGGGAACTGCTCCAATCGCTCGATCTCGTGGCGAACGATGTATTGAAAAAGTATGGGGTGGAACCGGATTATATCAGTTACGGAAGTGAGGAGAAGAGCAACCCCCATTTTGTCATGCCGATCTCGGCCATCGCCAAAATCAATATCAAACCGCTGATCTTTGCATTGGCGGATGTTATGGAAAAACGACAATGAAACGAATCGTGATCAAAGTCGGCAGTGCTGTGCTGACAGAACAGAATCGTGTTGCCAGGGAACGGATGGCGGCACTGGTGGAGCTCATCGCAAAAGTGAAAGAGAAGGGTGTCGACGTCATTCTTGTCAGTTCGGGTGCCGTCGCAGCGGGCTACACCCTCTGCAGGCTCGACAAAAAAGAGCTCCCCAACCGTCAGGCTCTCGCCTCTATCGGGCAGCCGCGGCTCATGGCGATGTATCAGAAAAAATTCGAGCGCTACGGCATTCTGGTGTCACAGATACTTCTGACGGCGGACGATTTCGACTCCAGAAAGCGGACGTATCATGCCAAATGTGCCGTCGAAACACTCTTGGCCCAGCATGTCGTGCCCATTATCAATGAAAACGATGTCACAGCGACGGAGGAGCTGGTTTTCGGCGACAACGACCAGCTGTCGGCGCACGTTGCCTACTATTTCGATGCCGAGCTGCTCGTGATTCTTTCCGATATCGACAGCTATTACGACAAAGATCCGCGCAAACATGCGGATGCCAAGCCGCGCAAGATCGTGCACGAGGTTCCCCAGGAGGATTTGAGGGCGGAGTGTACCCCCAACACGTCGTTCGCCACCGGCGGTATCGTTACCAAACTCAAAGCGGCCGATTTTCTGCTCAAACGCGGGAAAGAGATATTTTTTGCCAGCGGCTTCGACCTG
>NZ_JAOZPV010000076.1 GCF_029932565.1 Hydrogenimonas sp. | reverse complement strand
AGTACATCTGGTAATGGATATAGAACCGTATCTTCGTTTTCTCCTGGGGACGGGGGTAGTCTTTGTAAGCTGTCTTGATCGTGTCGAGAGAGTTGTCGTCGAGGACGTCGAAACCGGATGAGGAGATGACTTTCAGATTGGAGATGTCGCCGTTTGGATGAAGATAGAATTCGACGATGTTGACACCCTGCATACGCTGCTGGACGGCGAATGGCGGATAACCGCGCATCGTAAGGTAGTGCTGGGTGATCGCCTGAATCCTGTTGAGGTTCGATTTGATGAACTTTTTCTGATTGGGCGTGAAATGGTCGAATTCATCTTTGTAGAGGGCGTGAAACTCCCGATCTGACATCGAATTGTTGATCTGCTGGATCGATGGCGGCCGGGGCGCGCTCTGTGTCGATTTCGCCTCGCGGGGCATCGCCGGTGCACCCAGTGCGCCGGCAAGAGCCGATTCGGCCGATTCTTTTTTTGGTTTTGGTTTCGGTTTTGGCGGCGGGGGCGGAACAGGTTTGGGTTGTGGTTTCTGTTTTGCGACCGGTTTTTTGACCGGTGTCGGTTTGGGTTTTGGGATCGGTTTGTTTTTTTCTGGTTTACGCTTCCTGACCGGATTTGGTTCGGGTTTTGGTTCAGGTTTTGGCTCGGGCTCTTTCGGTTCCGGTACCGGTTTGGGCGCAGGCTTTGGAGCGGGTTGGGGTTGTGGCGGTGTCGATTTGGGTTGGGGCGGAACCGGTGGAGACGGTGGTGTGGGTGGCGCTTTTGGTTTCGATGGCGGCGGTGTGACGAAGTCACTCAGTGAAAGCTCGACCCGTTTCGCTCCGGAGGATGTCAACTCTTTTTTCGCCTGATGGGTCACAAGAAAAAGAACTGTCAGAATAACGAGGTGAATCAGCAGTGACAGAAGCAGTGAAATGAGTTTTCGTCGATTCATTCGGTTCCAGAGATAGTTGGTTTTGGCTGTCGGTTTCCAGTTTACGGGCTTTAAAAGTTGTGACCCGTTCGGCTATCCGTACAAAACTTGAAACCAAAAGCCGTTAATTGGTTGGATATTATACTTTATTAACCGCTTTTTGCCTATAATCACAAGAATCCATCTCAAAAATCCCTATGGACGGGAATGGTACGCAAAAAGTACACTGGTTTCGTTGAAAAACTTGGATGTAGTTTCGGCTACACCCTGCGTTTTTTGCCCCGCCATCGTACGTTTTGTGTATCACCCTTCGGGCAGCGTGCTTTTGTCCCGAGTCGTCGTTGGTTCTCCCCGATGTGGCTTTGGCCACACCTTCGTTGTACCGTCTCGACTCGGGAGAAAATCATCGCTGTTGGCACCTGTAGTGATTTTTGAGATGGATTCCAAAATTTTTGACGAGGATGAGAGCGTGAAACATACCAAGAGTATTGAAGCATATGAAGAAGCGAAACGAGTGATTCCGGGCGGTGTCGATTCACCGGTGCGTGCATTTGGCAGTGTCGGCGGAACGCCACCATTCATGGAGCGGGGAGAGGGCGGATACCTTATCGATATCGACGGCAATCGTTATGTCGATTATGTACAGAGTTGGGGACCGCTCATTTTCGGCCATTGCGATCCCACTGTCGAAGCTGCGGTAATCGAAACGGCGCGCAAAGGACTCAGTTTCGGCGCACCGACACTGCTAGAAACGGAGTTGGCGGAAGAGATCGTTGCACTTTTCCCCGCCATCGACAAAATCCGTTTCGTCAACAGCGGTACCGAAGCGGTGATGAGTGCCATACGCCTGGCGCGCGGATATACGGGACGCGACGATATCGTCAAATTCAAAGGGTGCTATCATGGTCACAGCGATTCGCTGCTGGTTCAGGCCGGCAGCGGTGCGGTAACGTTTGGCAGCCCGAACTCCCCGGGTGTTCCGGTCGATTTTGCCAAGCATACATTGCTGGCGGATTATAACGATATCGAAAGTGTCAAAGCCTGTTTCGAAGCGAGCAGCGATATTGCCTGTGTCGTTATCGAACCGATTGCCGGCAATATGGGTCTGGTTCCGGCGGATGAGCAGTTTCTGCGCGATCTTCGTGCGCTTTGCGATGCGCACGGTGCGCTGCTTATCTTCGACGAGGTGATGAGCGGTTTCAGGGCATCGCTGCTGGGTGCGCAGGGACTGACGGACGTCAAGGCCGACCTCGTGACGCTCGGAAAGGTGATCGGCGGAGGCATGCCGGTGGGGGCGTTCGGCGGGCGTGCCGACATCATGGCGAAACTGAGTCCGGAAGGCCCGGTCTACCAGGCCGGAACCCTGAGCGGGAATCCTGTGGCAATGGCAGCCGGTCTCGCTCAGGTTCGTCAGCTCAAAGCCGATGTGGCGCTCTACGAAATTCTCGAAATGCGTGCCCGACGGCTTGTCGACGGTCTCAAGGCTGCGGCGAATGCGCATGACATTCCGCTGCAAACCGATGTACGGGGCAGTATGTTCGGATTCTTCTTTAACGACAAACCTGTCCGTAATTTCGACGATGCATTGAAAAGCGATACCGACCGATTCGCGAAATTCCATCGGGCGATGCTGGATCGTGGCTTCTATTTTGCATGCAGCCAGTTTGAAACGGGATTCATCTCGACCAAAACGACGGAAATCATGATCGACGAAACGATTCGCAATGCCCACGAGGTTATGGGAGCGTTCTGATGGCGAGTGAAAAGCGTCAACCGGAGGAAGATAACGGGAAGCGAGATTCGGAGGAGACGCCGAAAGCGAAAAAGATCATCGAGGGGGCGAGTGATCTGTCGCTTGGCATCTCGATGGTCGTGGCGGTTCTCATCGGTGTGGGGATCGGATATTGGCTTCGCAGCATCTTCGGGTACGAATGGCTTTTCTGGCTTGGTGTCTTCTGGGGAATCGCCGCTGCCATTCTGAATGTCTACAAGGCCTACAAAAAACAGATGCGTTCGCTCGAAGAGTTGAAGAACGATCCCCGATACAGAAACTACCGCGATTTCGATGACGAAGACGATACGTAATCTTTCGGCTGTTCTGATACTCCTTGCGCTGCTTGGCGGTGCCGCGGCCTGGATCTATGGCGGTGCCCTTTCGCTGTTCAATTTCGAAACGGGATATGTGAGCGGCGCTTTTGTCATTGCGGCCTCTGCCTTTGGTTATTGGCAGATGGTTGCCGAAAGCGGAGAGAGCGTGCCGCATCACGGTTTGCCCGATATCGTCGATCAGATCGACGACCGCTATGGTCTATGGGAGGAAGAAGATATAGAGACAGGTGACGATGTGAAAACAGTTCTCCGGGAAGAGAAAGCGAGACGGAAAGAGAGCAGAAGAGATTTCAAAACATTTTTGAAGACCACCAAACCCGCACTTTCTCTCTATCGGGTCGCTGCCTATATCGTACTTGCTGCAGGTGTCTACTATCTGATCAGGAGCGGAGTGTTTGAGCCGGTACTTTACTTGATGGGTGTGGGTCTGGCTCCACTTGCGACGGCAGCGGTTCTCTATGTCAATCGATGATCAGCGGCGCTTCGAAAATCAGCTGATCACTCTTTTTTAAAATATATCCGTTGAGTTGATTCGCCTGCTGCTTCAGGGGCTGGACCGGGCAGCCGGCTCCCATATTTCCCCGTGCGGAAAGCTGGAAAATGGGATAGCGTTTTCCTTCGAATTTGAGGGTCTCTCCCGTTTTGAGTGAGAGCTTGAGTTCGATCTCTCCCGTATCATCGAAACAACCGAAAATCTGGGTCAGCATACCGACGAAAATTTCAGGATTGATCTTGATGTCGGGCAGAGCGGGGTCGAGGATGGTTGTAAAACCGTGCTGCCTGTTGATGGAGCTGGTACTCACCGCCAGATCGATCAATGTATAGATGTTGTGGGTGCTCAGTTTCAGCATGTTGGGTTCGGCGATCCGCTCCGGGGGCTTCTGATAGAGACGGATGGCGATGGCATCATTGTCTTCGTATCCGACCATGATGCCGAAAAATTCATATTTTCCGTATTCGAGATCCATCATCGTCGTCTCGAAACCGTAGGATTGGTTGGCATAGGAGACAGCAAGTTCGAAAATCTCGTGAGGTGTTACTTCGGCAAGCAGAAACTGCGCCTCCTGGTTGAGGGTGATGACTTTGCCGCTGACATCGAAAAGGATCCAGGGGTTGTAGTCGTACTCCAGCCACTTTTCATAGAAGTCCATCGCTCAAAAACCTCCGGTTTTTGAGAGTGAACAGTGAACGGTGAACAGTGAAAAGTAAAGGAAACCGCACTTCGTGCGGATTTTATCGATAAAATGAAAAGGTTGCAGTGCAACCATCTTCAATTGTTTATTTTTCATTGTTCAATTCATCGAGGAGAAGAAGGACCTATTCTTCGATGTAGTTCTTGAGTTTCCGTCCGACTTTGGGGTGTTTCAGCTTCTTGATCGCGCTGCTTTCGATCTGGCGGACGCGTTCGCGTGTGACATTGAGGGCTTTGCCGATCTCTTCGAGGGTGCGGTCGCTCTCATCGTCCATCAGGCCGAAGCGCATGCAGATGACCGCTTTTTCCCGTTCGTTGAGCTGGTCGAGGACATCGTCGATCTGCTCTTTGAGATCCTCTTTCATAACCGATTCGACAGGACTGGCAGAACTCTTGTCCTCGATGAAGTCGCCGAACCGTCCATCCTCTTCACTTCCGACCGGCGCTTCCAGACTGACCGGCTCTTTTGTGATTTTGATGACATTCTTGACCTTGTCGACACTCAGACCCACCTCTTTGGCGATCGTATCGACATCCGGCTCTTTTCCGGTCTCCTGCAGATGTTTCCGCATGATTTTGTTGATCCGGTTGATCGTCTCGATCATGTGGATCGGAATACGGATCGTTCTGGCCTGGTCGGCGATGGCGCGGCTGATCGCCTGGCGGATCCACCATGTGGCGTAGGTGGAGAATTTGTACCCTTTTTTGTATTCGAACTTGTCGACCGCTTTCATCAGGCCGATGTTTCCTTCCTGGATCAGGTCGAGGAAAGGGAGTCCGCGGTTGGTATAGCGCTTGGCGATCGAAACGACCAGACGCAGGTTCGATTTGGCCATACGGGTTTTCGCCTCTTCGGAGATCTTTTTTCCGCGCTTGATCTGCTCGAGAATCTCCTGCAGTTTTTCGGGATCCAGGTTGAAGCTGTCCTTGCTCGCTTCTTTGGTCTGGAAAAGTTTTTTGATCTGCAGATAGGTGCTGACCATCGTCGCTTCCGGAACGGCAGCCGCAATCTCCTCTTTGGACATATTGACGATATTGGCCAGGATTTTCTGGTGGTTTGCGATCAGCTGCTCATTGAAAAGCGGCAGGCGGTACTCGAGCCGTTTGAGCTCTTTGTCGAACCCTTCGTCGCTCTTGAGTGCCGTCTCCATCGCCTTGACCAGCTCGTTGATCAGTTTCGATGTCGGTCCCAGGTCGAGCAGACGGTCTTTGAGTACTTTTTTCTTGTACGACAGAACGAGGTCGTAATGGAATTTTTCCTCTTCGCTCGCATCTTCCGGCGGCGTCTTCTGCTGGGTCTTCAGCCAATCTTTTTTGGCCTTTTCGAGCGCTTTGAATGTTTCAATCACTTTTTTGACGCGTTTGTCGTCTTTGGCACTCTTTTTCTTCGCCTCGTCCGTCTCGTCGTCATCTTCGCTATCGGTCTCTTCAAAGCTTTTGAAGAGCTCTTTGACACGTCGTTCACGGTTGATGAGCGGCTCTCTGTAGTCGAGAATGAAATCGATCAGATAGGGGACCGAACAGATCGCGTCGAGGATGATATCCTCGCCCATTTCGATCTTCTTGCTGATTTCGATCTCTTCCTCTTTTGTTAGAAGCGGAATCTGTCCCATTTCACGAAGATACATCCGTACAGGGGAGTCGCTTCGTGACCATTCGAGAAGCTCCTTTTCCCGTGTGAAGTCGAACTCTTCCTCGAGTGACTCGTCACTCAGTTTCTGACGGTCCGACTCACGCTTTTCCGCCTCTTCGATATTGAGAAGCATGGCGCGTTCACTGGATGTGATGATGTTGATCCCATACTTCTTCGCGAGCTTCAGAACATTCTTCGCCTGAGCGAGTGTCGGCTGTTTTTCGAAAAGCTGTACGATCTTTTCAAACGTGATATATTTTTCGTTTTTGTGTTCTTCAAAAAGTTTTTCAAGTGCCTGATTCAGCTCTTTTGCAGTCATGTAAGGAGGGCTCCTTCGTGAGAGTAAATGGGATTATATCCAAAAAAATGTAAAAAATCCTTGAGATAACAATTTTTTTACGAGAAGTCAAGTTATCATCGGCATTTTCGGTGGAAGGTTAAGAATTGAAAGGTGAATGAATGTTGACAATATGGTAGATCGAAATTGGAACGGTTGTTGCTTCATTTATGTCAAATTACACCATGAAGGGTATGCATGCAGAACGGATTTTATACTGTAACGGGCGGGATGGTTACACAGTTCAACCGTCTCGATCAGATCAGTCAGAATCTTGCCAATGTCCGAACGAACGGGTATCGCCAAAAGAACAGTGTCATCGGCGATTTTATGCGGATTTTTCAGGAAAAACGCGATGAGCTTCCGCTGCAAAACCAGACAAAAGAGGGTGCGAAATTCTTGAATCGCACACTCAACAGGGTTCCGAGAATCGTCGAAGAGTATACCGATTTCGAAATGGGGCCGATGGCGGAGACGGGCAATCCGCTCGACCTGGCTCTGGGCGAGAAGAACCTTTTTTTCGCAGTGGAGACACCCTCCGGAATCCGGCTGACACGGGATGGCTCTTTCAAAATCAACGAAGACGGGGAGATCGTCACGCGTGATGGATTCAAAGTTCTTTCCCAGAACTATTTTCAGAACAGGCAGGCAATTACCGTACCGTTCGATGCCCTCCATATCCATATCGGCAAGAGCGGACGGATAGAATATTTGGACAAAACGGCCATGGATACACCGGTCTACCTGGACGATCTGATGGTTGTGCGTGTCGACAATCTGCAGGATCTCAGGGCGGAAGGGGACAACTATTTCACGATGCCGGGCAAAGTTGTGGAAGAGGAGATGAATATCGTGACGGAGACAAGAGAGATTTATCAATATATGATCGAAAAAAGCAATGTCAATCCGGTTCGCGAGATGACGCGTCTGATCGAAACCAACCGACTCGTCGAAATGTATCAAAAAGCGATGACTGCACAGATGGACGACATGAACAACGATGCCATCAACAAACTCGCCTCGGTTCGGGCATAAGAAAGGAATGGGATGATACGAGCACTCTATACCGCGGCAACCGGGATGGTCGCCCAGCAGATTCAAATTGATACGACGTCGAACAATATCGCCAATGTCAATACGATCGGATACAAGAAACAGCGTGCCGAATTTGCGGATCTGATGTACCAGACCGCCGAGTACGCCGGAACGTCCACGAGCGAAACGACCAAGTCGCCGACAGGGATCTCTGTCGGACTCGGTGTTCGACCGACCGCCATTGTCAAACAGTTTTCCCAGGGCAACTTCAAAGAGACCGGCAACAATCTCGATCTTGCGATCACCGGCAACGGTTTTTTCAAAATCATCATGCCGGATGGTACGGAGGTATACACGCGCAACGGTGCGTTCAAGCTTGACGAAACCGGCACGATTGTCAATTCCGACGGCTATACACTGTCGCCGGAGATCGTGATACCGGAAGATGCCGTCGCCATCTCGATCGGAACCGACGGAACCGTCTCGGTTTTGCAGGCAGGCCAACAGGAAGCGACCGATATCGGACAGATTCAGCTGACCAACTTCATCAATCCGGCAGGTCTCCATTCGCTCGGTGACAATCTCTATATCAATACGTCGGCATCGGGCGATCCGATCGAGAGCGTTCCGGGAGTCGACGGGTTGGGGCAGATCCGTCAGGGATTTGTTGAAATGAGCAACGTCCAGCTTGTGGAGGAGATGACCGACCTGATTACCGGCCAGCGCGCCTACGAAGCCAACTCCAAGGCGATCACGACCAGCGACGAGATGCTGCAGATCGTCAACAACCTCAAGCGTTAAA
>NZ_JAOZPV010000003.1:63591-68220 GCF_029932565.1 Hydrogenimonas sp. | reverse complement strand
GCGATCACGACCAGCGACGAGATGCTGCAGATCGTCAACAACCTCAAGCGTTAAACCGTTTGAGGTTGTTGATGGTGGGAATGTAAGATTGTGAGAGTGTGAGATTGTAATGCTCCTATATTCCTACATTCTCACAAAGCCGCGAAGCGGCGACCCCACACTCTCACACTCCCACAAAACTGCAAAGCGGCGACCCCGCCTTCCAACAAAGCGAACGAAGTGAGCTAAAGAGAGCGCTTAATCTTTCTGATTTACTTCTTTTGCTATAATCCGCGTAAATTTAACGGTTTTCCAAAGGAATTTGATGAACATTATTACCGGAAAAGTATGGAAGTTCGGTGACAATATCGATACCGATCTGATTATTGCGGCAAGATATCTGAATACATCCGATCCGCATGAACTGGCCAAGCATGTGATGGAGGATGCGGATCCCGAATTCGTCACCAAAATGCAGCCGGGCGACATCATCGTGGCCGGTGAGAATTTCGGATGCGGAAGCAGCCGTGAACATGCACCGATTGCGTTGAAAGCGGCCGGTGTCGCTGCGGTCGTAGCGAAAAGTTTCGCCCGGATTTTCTATCGTAACGCCTTCAACATGGGACTTCCGATTTTCGAACTCAATGAGACCGATAAAATCAACGAAGGAGATCTGATTACAATCGAGATGGACAAGGGCAATATTGTCGATCTCAGCAAGCAGGTCACCTACCGGTTCCATCCGATTCCTGAATTTATGCAGGAGCTTCTCGCGTGCGGCGGATTGATCAACTACGCGAAGGCGGAAATGCTTAAAAAGGAGCGGGCATAATGCGTTGTTACAAAATAGCTCTCATCAAAGGGGACGGTATCGGGCCGGAGATTGTTGAAGAGGCGGTCAAAGTTCTCGATGCCGTCAGCTTTGCAGAAGGTTTTGAACTCAAATACAGCGAATATCTGCTGGGCGGTGCCGCGATCGATGCGACAGGAGATCCTGCTCCCAAAGAGACGCTCGAAGGTGTCAAACAGGCAGATGCGGTACTTTTCGGTGCGATCGGCGGGGAAAAATGGGACAATCTTCCGAGGGAAAAACGCCCTGAAACCGGACTTCTGAGATTACGCAAAGAGCTTGAAGTCTTTGCAAATCTGCGTCCCGTCACCGTCTACGATGAGCTGGTAAATGCGTCGACACTCAAACCTTCGGTTATTCAGGGTGTGGATCTGATGGTGGTGCGTGAATTGATCGGCGGTATCTATTTCGGCCAGCCGCGGGGCAACGACGGGCAGAAGGCTTTCAATACGATGGTCTATACCAAACCGGAAATCGTACGGATTGCGAA
Source organism: Hydrogenimonas sp. (assembly GCF_029932565.1). GTDB lineage: Bacteria > Campylobacterota > Campylobacteria > Campylobacterales > Hydrogenimonadaceae > Hydrogenimonas. The sequence goes on along the minus strand of NZ_JAOZPV010000003.1, from coordinate 66,901 downwards.
AGTCGCGTTCGAGATCGCGATGAAGCGCAGCAAGCGCGTCTGTTCCGTCGACAAGGCGAATGTTCTGGATGTCAGCCAGCTGTGGCGTGACACGGTCGAAGAGGTAGCGCAGGAGTATCCCGAAGTGACATTGACACATATGTATGTGGACAATGCGGCCATGCAGCTCGTACGCAATCCGAAGCAGTTCGACGTCATTCTGACCGGCAATATTTTCGGTGATATTCTGAGTGACGAGGCAAGCATGCTGAGCGGCTCGATCGGGCTGCTTCCTTCCGCGTCGATCGGTGAAAAGTATGGTCTTTATGAACCGATTCACGGCTCTGCACCGGATATTTCCGGCCAGGGGATCGCCAATCCGATCGCGACGATCGCGAGTGCAGCGATGATGCTCCGTTATGCACTGAAAGAGGATGTGGCGGCCGATCGTATCGAGCGGGCGATCAAACAGGCACTGCATGAGGGGTACCGTACGCAGGATCTGAGTGCTTTCGATGCCAAAGAGGTCTGTTCGACGAGCGAAATCGGATCGATTATCGCGAACTACGCGAGTAAGTGAAAAGTTAAAAACGAAAAGTGAAAAGTTCAGAAAAATCTCTTCGCTCCCTGTTATTTGATGTAAAAAGGCACGGCAGTGCCTATCCGCGACTATTCACTGTTCACTGTTCACTGTTTACTTGTTTTCAAAGCGAACCGAAAGGATCGTTTTGAAAACACTCACCCTCGCGCAGATCTACGAACTTCAGGGGCTCAAGAGTGACGCACTGGAGATTTACAAGGAGATTTTGAAAAAAGATCCGAAAAACAGCGAAGCGAGGGCTGCAATACACAGGCTTTCGGGTGTCAGGCGCCATTTCCAGGGTGTCAATGAAAAGATGAGAGATTTTTTTGTCGATATGGACAGCGATGCCGAATTTGCCGAATTTGAACGCTGGCTTTCAAAACTGTAAGGTTGACTGGTATGGAACTCAAAGATGTTATTCTTTCTACAATCGCGGAACTTGGCGAGGATGTGCGGAGTGTGCCGCCGAAAGGCGAAAACTCTCCGAAAAGCGTCAAAGACGTAAAAGAGGAGATCTCGAAAAGCGTCCGGGAGGAGCGTGACGGAGCCCAATCCCTGTCGCTTTCCGACAAAAAGGATTTTATCCATGAAGAGCGTGAATATCTCGAACATCTGCGGGAGCGTATTCTGGTACTCTTTGAAGGTTTTCAGTCACCCAACAACAAACGGGTGGAAGCGAAAATCGATTTGACACTCAATTTCCTCGAATATCTTCTTGCACTACTCGATGAGCGTATCGAAACGCTCAAAAAGCCGTGAATCTTCACCTCCCTCCCGAACTGCAAAAAGAACTCGATACCGTCCGACATTTTTTTACCACATACTATCCCGATGTAAAACTCTATCTTGTGGGCGGTGCCGTTCGTGATATGGTGATGGGTCGGGAGATCTACGACCTTGATATCGAGTGTTTCGGTATCGATCCCGAAACGTTTGATGCGGCGATGCGGAGACTCGGGGCCAAAGGGGTAGGAAAAAGTTTTTTCGTCTACAAATATGGGCATCTCGATATCGCTTTGCCGAGAATCGAGCGCAAAGTGGCCAGAGGACATCGGGGGTTTTCCGTCGAAATTGCCAGAGATACGAAAGAGGCAAGCCGTCGGAGGGATTTTACGATGAATGCATTGATGCTCGATCTGCAGAGGGGTGAGATCGTCGATCACTGGGGCGGGCTCGATGATATCCGCAAACGCCTCATTCGCGTTGTCGACTTCGGGAAGTTCGCCGAAGATTCGCTCAGGGTTCTGCGGGCGATGCAGTTTTCGGCCCGTCTCAAATTCCGAATCGAAAAGGAGAGCCGCGATCTGATGCGGTCGATCGCCCTTGACGATCTGACACACGAACGTATTTTCTGGGAATTCGAGAAGATGTTCATGGCCCAATGGCTCCATTACGGCCTCTTCGCGATGTTCGATCTGCTGATCGCGAAAAAACTTCTGGCACTGACAACGGAGAGATACACCTATATTCGTATGGCGCGGCATATGCAGAAAGCCAGAGCCCTGGAAGACGAAGCGATGCGCCCCTACTATTTTCTCTTCGTTCTTTCGACCGATATGCACCGCTCCGCTGTCGGCCTGTGTGACAGAATACACACCCCCAATGTCTATAAAAAGGTGTTGACATTCCAGAAAAGAGTTCCCCATCACATTACGGACCGGTTTCTCGGTGCCCTTTCACTGCGTTTTCCGATCAGACAGTGGCTCGGTATCTATGCGGACCGTGTGGCGGAACGTTCGAAACACCTCAATATCTATGAGAAGGGGTTCGATCCGGGCATACGGCCGGCCCAACTCCTCGATGAGGGATTGAGCGGCAAAGCGCTCGGAAAGGAGCTGCGCCGGCGTATTCTTGCAGCTGTCCGAGCCAATTTCAGGGCAGATCGATGAAAGTGGCACTGGCACTCTCCGGTGGAGGCATTCGTGCCGTCGCGCATCTCGGGATTGTAAAAGTACTGCAGGAAAACGGTTTCGAGATTGAAGCGGTCAGCGGCAGCAGCGGAGGTGCACTGGTCGGTGCATTGCTGTGTGATGGTAAAACACCGCAGGAGATCGTCGAATTGATCAAAACGGTCAAAATCTGGAATCTTTTCGGTTCGACAGGACGGGGCGGCGTTTTTGCACTGGAAGGTATCGAAGCACTGCTGAAAGAGCATCTTCAGGTTGAAAATATCGAAGAACTCAAAACAGATTTCATCGTTGCCTGCACCGATCTGGCCAGCGGCAAGATGCACTATTTCGACAACGGACCCATCGCAGAGCTCTGTATCGCATCTTCCTCCCTCGTTCCCGTTTTTTCTCCTCGACGCTACGGCGATCTTCTCCTCGCCGACGGCGGTTTCATGGATAATATGCCGGCTCGCCCTCTTTGTAACCGCGATATGCCTGTTATCGGTATCAATGTCAATCCGATTCTTCCGAAGGAACCGGACAACGTGGTCAGGATGACCGTGCGCGCACTTCTGCTTATGATGGCTGCCAATATAGAGATGTCGAAAGAGTATGTCGATTTCTATATTGAACCGGCCGCCTGTGAGGGCATCAATATTTTCGATTTGACAAAAGTGGATGAAGCGTATGAAGCGGGTGTGGAAGAGGGGAAAAAAATCCTTCCAAAGCTGCTTGATACATTCTCTGCGATATAATCTTCATACTCCGTTTTCTATAGAACCCATCTCAAAAATCCCCATGGACGGGAATTTTTGAGATGGGTTCTAATTTCTATTGAAGGTTGCAAATGACCCGCGAC
>NZ_JAOZPV010000003.1:0-63491 GCF_029932565.1 Hydrogenimonas sp. | reverse complement strand
GGGAATTTTTGAGATGGGTTCTAATTTCTATTGAAGGTTGCAAATGACCCGCGACTATCGTGTACTCATTGACTGCAGGGATGAAAAAGGGCTTGTCTACAAAATCAGCAAAGCGTTTTACGACTTCGGACTGAACGTCGAGAAAAACAGAGAGTTTGTCGATGCACAGAACGGCAAATTTTTTATGCGCAGCGAAGTGAGTGGAAGATTCGATCCGATGGCATTGGAGGCGGAACTGAAGCTAGTTTTGCCGGAAAGCGCCCAAATCAGGCTTATTGAACCACGTCCCAAACGGATTGTTCTGATGGCGACGAAAGAGAGCCACTGCCTGGGCGATATTCTGATCCGACACGAGGCGAAGGAGCTGGAGGCGGAGATTGCAGGTGTGATCTCAAACTACGACATTCTGCGGGGATTGGTCGAGAAGTTCGATATTCCCTATATTCATGTCAGTCATGAAGGGCTGCAGCGTGCCGAGCATGAGGAGAAGATTCTTGCGGAGCTTGAAAAGTTCGGCCAAGTCGACTATATCGTTCTGGCGAAATATATGCGTATTCTGACACCGGAATTCGTAGCGCATTATAACGAGCGGATCATCAATATTCATCACTCGTTCCTGCCCGCCTTCATAGGGGCCAACCCCTACAAACAGGCCTATGACCGGGGAGTGAAAATCATCGGTGCAACGGCACACTTCGTCAACAACAATCTCGATGAGGGACCGATCATCGCACAGGATATTATTCCGATCAATCATACGATGGATTGGCAGGTCATGCGGAGTGCCGGACGCGACGTTGAAAAAATCGTGCTGGCCAAGGCGTTGAAGCTTGCGCTCGAAGACAAGATTTTTGTCTATGCCAACAAAACCGTCATATTCGATTAGGAGGGTGTGATGAAAAAGGGTCTCCTCTTACTTCTGATTTCGACGCTTCTCTTTGCCGCTACAACGTTCTGGGAAACACTCATCGAAATCGAAAAAGAGTTTTATTCGATTCCAGAGTCACAAAAGGAGACGATCGTTACACCGAAAGAGCGCAATGAAACCTCTCCCATCGCGACTGAAAATGCGGCAACGAAATCGAAAAACGGTATCGTCGATACCGCGAAGAGAAGTGAACAGACGAGCGGCCCTGGCAAATTGGAGCAAAAAAGCAACGATCTTTCCGGACTGGCCGATGCGAAGATATCCAAATTCAACCTTTTGCTTGGGATGATGAAAGAACGTCCATATGAAGTGAACAATCCCAACAATCCCTTTTACAATCCTCTCCGTTCCGAACAGATGCGATCGAAGATGAGAACCCGCATTGGCGTCAATAAACAGTATGGCTACGATCTGGCGGTTGTCCGGGACGAAATCGCATTGCTCGAACTCGAAGCACGTCAACAGATATACGGCTTCTTCGTTCATCTTGCGACGAAGTGGACCGACATGAGCGGCGACGACCTCGTCGAGATGTTCAAAAAATACTCCGAATGGCTGCAGTCGATCGATTCGGGCAAGTACACGAAAGCCTATATCGAGGCCAAAAAGAAGAGCGACAAGATTTCGCAGCAAATCGTACAAAACTATGAAAAACTCCGCATGCATTATCTCTTTTTCAGCGAGTTTCTCGAATATGTGGCAACCAATCCCTCGATGTTGCATTATCGCTCCATCATGTCGTTTTTCCGGCTCGATGAAATTATCGACCGCATCAACTCGATCGAGTCCTTTGCGAAAATCAATACCAATCTGCGTCATATTCATACCGATATGGGCCGGCTCATCATTTTCATACTCATTATGATCATTGCATGGGGATCCTCCTACTTTCTCTATTTCAAACTCTATGCTTTTTTGAAAAACGTAATCGAAAAGGAGTATCACGAAGCGGACGAAATACTGCTGAACAACCTCAACGGCATGCGCCGCCCTTTCTTCATTCTCGTGCTCGCCTTCGGTTTCCGGATGGGACTGGAAGTTCTCTTCCATCCTGCACCGTTGCCGGAGAAGATGGCGATCTTTTTCTATGCAGTGCTTCTTGGAACCATCGCCTATATCGTCATTATCATCATCGACAGTCTCTTTTTCGATTATATGGTGAAAAAGGGTGAACTCAAGAACAAACAGCTGCGACAGGAACTGATCAATCTGATACTTTCCATTATCAAAGTGACGATCGTCATCATTGCCATATCGATGCTGTTGGTCCGTATGGGTGTCAATATTACAGGTCTTATCGCGTCTCTCGGAATCGGTGGTCTGGCTGTGGCACTTGCGGCACAAAATACATTGAGCAACTTTTTCGGTCTGCTCAAAATCATATTTGACAACTCCTTCTCCCAGGGGGATTGGATCGAGACGGCGGATGCAGAGGGCACGGTGGTTGAAATCGGATTCATCAGTACGATGATTCGGACATTCGACAATGCGATGATCACCGTACCGAACGCAACGCTGGCCAATTCGCCTTTGAAGAACTGGAGCAAACGAACCGTGGGGCGCCGTATCAAAATGCATATCGGCGTAACGTACGGGTCGAAGCGTGAAGATATCATGAACGCCATCGAGGATATCGAGAAGATGCTCCTCGAACATCCGGGTATCGCATCGCCCAAAAAGATCGACAGAAAATTTTTCAAAAGTCGCTCCCGACGCGAGAAAAAACTGATATCACTGGAAGACAAATACGGTGTCAAAGCGACACTGCTTGTCTATCTCGATGAATTTGCTGATTCATCCATGAATATCCTCATTTACTGCTTCAGTAAAAGTGTGGTATGGCAGGAGTGGCTCGAAGTGAAACAGGATGTGCTGTTGAAAGTATGGGAAATTCTCGATAGCCATAACCTCGAGTTCGCTTTTCCGTCCGAATCGATCTATTTCGATCCCGATAATGTCCAAGCGAGTTTCAAAGCCGTTTCCGGCATGCCGAAACCGACCAGATCCGAATAGATGGGTGGAAAGAGAAAGTTGATTTATGCTGCGTAAGCACATCACCGAACAGACGGCCATTTTTCTGAGTGTTGCCAAATGGGTCGTTCTCTCATCTGTCGTCGGTATTGTTATCGGTGCCGTCGTCACACTCTTTCTGAAGATACTCATCATCGGCGAAACGAGCCGCGCCACTCTGCCGTTTCCCTACTACTATCTGTTGCCGGTGGCACTCTTCCTGACCGTCTTTCTGGTTCGCAAATTTGCTCCAAATGCCGAAGGGCACGGGACCGAAAAGGTCATAGAAGCGGTTCACAAAAAATATGGAAAGATTGAAATAGCGGTAATTCCGATCAAACTTTTCGCAACGGTCCTGACACTTTTCGCAGGCGGTTCGGTTGGGAAAGAGGGACCGGGCGCACAGATCGGTGCCGGTGCCGCATCGTTGCTTTCCGATCTGCTGCGATTTTCGAAAGAAGATCGGAAAAAACTGGTGATCTGTGGGATCAGTGCCGGGTTCGCATCGGTTTTCGGCACCCCGATCGCAGGGGCGATTTTCGGTGTGGAAGTGCTGATTATCGGAGTGATTCTTTACGATGTTCTGCTCCCCTCTTTCATCGCCGGATTTGCTGCGTTCACGACGGCGCAGTTTCTCGGTATCGAATACACCTATTTCGATATCCACTTTTTTCAAAGCGTCGCACTCGATCTGCCACTCATATTGAAGGTCGTTGCAGCGGGCATCTTTTTCGGCATCGTGTCGGATATGATCGTCTCCTCCGTCAACTGGACATCGAAGTTGATCAAAAAGATTCCTGCCCATCCCTATGTCATCGCATTTGTCGGCGGTCTCGTTCTGCTGCTGCTGGCGTTGGTCTTTGGCGAACGGTATCTGGGATTGGGACTTCCTACGATCAAAGATGTTTTGACACCCCATCCCTATATCCCGGCCAATGTTCCATGGTATGCGTTTGTTCTCAAAACCATCTTTACATCCATTACGCTCGGTGTAGGGGGCAGCGGAGGGATCATCACGCCGCTCTTCTATATCGGTGCGACAAGCGGCATGGCGTTTGGAGAGATGATTGGGGACAGTCATATTACACTGTTTGCCGCTTTGGGTTTTGTCAGTGTGCTGGCCGGAGCGACCAACGCACCGATTGCCGCGACGATCATGGCCGTGGAACTGTTTGGTCTCGAGATCGCCCATTATGCGGCACTCAGTGCCGTCATCAGCTTTCTTATAACGGGTCACCGTTCGGTGTTTCCCTCACAGATCCTGGCAATGAAAAAGTCGGAGATGCTCGAAGTGAAGGTCGGGGAAGTGATCGATAAAGCAGATGTTGACCTGCACGATATGGAGACAGGCAAGATACGCAATATCAAGGAGCGGCTGCGGGTGCGCAGGGAACGGCTCAAGGAGCAAAAGAAACGAAAAATCTCCGCCATCAAACAGGAGAGGAAGGAGTCGTAATTGGATATTATCATCGCCGGAGCGGGTCGTGTCGGTTTCAATCTTGCAAGAACCCTCTCAATCGGACACAATGTGACGATTATCGACAGAAACGCGGATGCCCTTCACAGGTTGCAGGAGACACTCGACATTCTTCCGATACACGGGGATATCGAAGATCCCCGTACCTATCGGAAACTGATCGACAAAGAGGCGGATCTCTTTATCGCTGTGACCGATACGGACGAGGCGAATCTCATTTCGACGCTTATTGTCGACGATACCATCGACGTGAAACGCAAAGTCATGCGCCTTCGCAATGCATTTTTCGATAAAAGTTCGATTCGGGAGAAGCTGGGAATTTCCAAAACAGTGTTCCCTCTCGAACTTACATCGGAGACGGTTGCCATGCTGCTCAAATATCCCAAAGCCAACAATGTCAAGTCGTTCCGGCACACGGTATTCAAACTGATATCGGTCTGGGCTTCCGGCCTGGAAGAGCCGATACGACTGGAAAAAGAGCGATTCGATGTGGTGGGAATCGAGAGGGGGAAACAGTTTTTTATACCGAATGAGGAGATCGTCATCGAACCCCATGATCTGGTCTATCTTTTCGGCGATGAAACAAAAATCCGTTCATTGTGCCAGAAGTTTGACACGGAGACGCCACGATCCATAGAACGGTGTGTGGTGTTCGGTGCGGGAGATCTCGGAATCGCGATTGCGAGAAAACTGATTGAACACGGCAAAGAGGTAAAACTGATCGAGAAAGATGTGACTCTGTGCGAACTTGCAGACGAAAAACTCGAAGGTGAAGCGATGACACTGAGTTGCAAGTACGGTACCGGTGACCTTTTTGAAGAGGAGGGACTGGAGTATGCCGACATGATGATCGCGGCAACCGATAATGACGAATACAACATCATCAAATGTCTCGAAGCACAGGAACACGGTATTCACAAAGTGGTTGCCGTCAACAACGAGCGGGAATACTACAATCTGATGCATTCGCTCGGCATCGTTGTCGTCCGGGGACCGAAGATGAGTGCATACAATGCGATACTGGAGAGCCTCTACTCCAGCAGTGTGGTTATGGAGCGGCGGTTCTGCGGCGGCAAGGCGACCATTTTTCTTCGGAAAGTCTTTCAGAATTCCCATCTGATCGGGCGGGAAATCAAGCCTCCGAAAATAAAGGAGCATATCAAGCTCTTTCTGATTCGCAAGGAGATGCTGATGTCGTTCGATGCCCCTGTCGCCATAGAGGAGGGTGATGTCATCGTCGGCTTCACGACAGATGAGAACGCGCCGAAACTGAAAGTATGGTTTTATGGATTATAGAGGCATTTTCAAAGTTTTGAGTCTCATCGGCATGACGCTGGGGCTCTTTTTCGGATTCGATATCCTTGTCGGATGGATCTATCACGAGAGTGTCACCCTTTTTCTGCTATTCGATATGCTGTTTATCGGCCTGAATCTCGTGATATTTCTCCTGCTGCGTCGCCATGCGGTTGTCCTGAAGATCCGTGAGAGTATACTGGTCGTCAATCTCCTGTGGGTGTTGATCGGGATGGCGGGAGCCATTCCCCTTTTTCTTTATACACCGGTAACATTCTCGTCCGCCTTTTTCGAAGCGATAAGCGGCTTTACCACTACCGGAGCGACAGTCTACACCGATATCGAGCATCTACCCCATATGATTCTTTTTCACCGGAGCCTGATGCATTGGCTTGGCGGTGTCGGAATCATTGTGCTGGGGGTCGGACTTTTGTCGGTGATCAACCCGACGGGAAGTCTCTCTCTTTTCAAAGCGGAAGCGACCGGTATACAGATCGAGAAACTGCGACCGAAAATCAAAGATACGGCACTGAGCCTCTGGGCTATCTATCTGCTTTTGACACTGGTCGATACGCTGCTTCTGAAACTGTTTGGGATGAATTGGTTCGATGCTGTCAATCACGCCTTTTCAACACTTTCTACCGGCGGTTTTTCGACAAAAAACAGCTCTCTCGGTTATTTCCAGAGCCCCTGGATCATCTGGGTGACCACCTTTTTCATGATGGTTTCGGGCATCAATTTTCTGGCGCATCTGAAACTCCTATACCGTGATACGAGCGGGTACCGGAGCGAGGAGGTGCGATGGTATCTTCTGCTCTTTCTGATACTTGGAGGCATGCTGACGGCGGTGCATATGGAGATTGGCGGGGATTCGCTGTTCCATGCATCGACCCACGCCTTTTTTACGATCGCATCCGTGATGACGACGACGGGATTCGCCACAATCGACTACGCCACATGGAGCCATCTGGCCGTTGCCATCATTCTCCTTGCCATGCTGATAGGCGGCAATGCCGGGTCGACAGCGGGCGGCATCAAAGTCATTCGTTATGTCGTGATTTTCAAAACACTCTTTGCCGAACTCAAACGCATTCTTCACCCCAAAGCTTTCATATCGGTCTTCATCGATGGTATCAAACTGGAACGGCATATTCTCGCGTCGACCTTTGGCTTTTTTACTCTCTTCGTTTTTACAGTCGGCCTGATGAGTATCTATATCTATGCCCGGGGCTACGATGAAATGACGGCGATTTCCGGTGCTCTTGCGATCGTTGGGAATGTAGGGCCCGGTTTCGGCCATGTGGGTCCAGCTGAAAATTTCGGGTTTTTCAGTGATATTGACAAATTGATTCTTTCGATCGGGATGATTATCGGACGTCTGGAGTGTTATACTGTTTTCATTCTCTTTACATCATCGTTCTGGAAACGTTTTTGACCCAATTTAGCCTGATTGAGAGAATTATAATGTTGTGTATGTATAATTGAGAGTTCAGAATCGATCGATGTGGCCTTGACGATCGATTTTTTACATACGTAGATGTATACCATACCGGTATAAAAAAGGAGAGCAAATGAAACTACAGTTGGCTATCGATGTATTGACGAGTGAAGAGGCGCTGGTACTTGCGCAAAAGACACAAAAATATATCGATATTATCGAAATTGGAACACCCCTGATCAAACATGAAGGTATTCGGCTTGTCAAACTGATGAAGGCGCTTTTCCCGGAAAAGACGCTTCTTGTGGATCTCAAGACGATGGATGTCGGAGAGTACGAGGCGGATTTCTGTTTCGAGGCGGGTGCGGATATCGTAACGGTTCTCGGTGTGGCCGATATCAATACGATCAAGGGTGCGATCAAAAGTGCAAAGAGACACGGAAAAAAAGTGTTGGTCGATATGATCAACGTGGCCGACAAGGTTGCATTGGCCAAAGAGGTGAAAAAGCTCGGTGCCGACTATGTCGGAATCCATTCCGGCATCGATCAGCAGAATGCCGGACAGTCTCCGCTCGAAGATCTGAAAAGTGTTTCGAAAAAAGTGAAGATCCCACTCGTCGTCGCGGGAGGCATCAATCTCGATACGATCGACAAGATCAAGGCGCAGAAACCGGCGGTCATTGTCGTCGGCGGTGCGATCACCGGTGCGAAAAATCCCAAAAAAGCGGCCGAAGCGATAGCGAAAAAAATCAAAGGCAAATGAATGATCGCAAAGCATCTTGTCAAACAGGTCAAATGCGGTTTGCAAAATGCCAATGATGAAGATTTTCAGACATTTGTCAAATATTTTCTTCAAAACAGAAGAATATTCATCAGCGGTGCGGGTCGAAGCGGTCTGGTAGGAAAGTTTTTCGCGATGCGCCTGATGCATTTGGGTAACAGGGTTTTCGTTCTGGGTGAAACCAATACTCCCTCGATTCAGAAAGGTGACATACTTGTCTGTATTTCGGCATCGGGAACGACCAGCAGTGTGCTGAACGCCGCCAAAACCGCAAAGGGACACGGTGCGACGATCGTCGGAGTGACGGCAAATCCAACCGGACCATTGAAAGAGACTGCCGAATTTGCCGTCATTATGGATTCCAGAAATAAAAAGAAACGCAAGAAGCTGAAGAGGAAAGATCGAAAGATTCCACTGGGGACATCGTTCGAACTCAGCAGTCTGATGTATCTTGAAGCTGTTGTTTCGGAAATCATGCATATCTGCAATATCGGCGAACAGACGATGAAAGAGCGTCACGTCAATATATAACCGATTTCATGCAAATTACGGAGATTTGTGTGAAATCATCTCGAAAACGTATGTTTGCGACGTTGTGGTGTCTTGCAGGAGAGTTCGGTCCCTGCCAGAACATGGGGTTTGCTCATGTTCTGCGAAGAACAGACAGTATATGAAACAAACATGGGCCAAGCGGTCCATGTTTACCTTCCGTTTACTCTCAATTAGCCTCTGTTAGAGGTAACGTTTTATAATGTTTTTCAAAAAATTTACAGAAATGAGACATGGAGTATCTCTATGAACCAAGCGATTGAATCGATCAAGAAAGAGGTTGGCAAAGTCATTGTCGGACATGAGCATCTCGTCGATGCGATGCTGATTGCACTGCTGTGCGAAGGACATCTGCTTGTCGAAGGGGTGCCGGGGCTGGCGAAAACGACGGCGATCAATGCACTGGCCCAGGCATTGGGACTGGGATTCAAACGGGTGCAGTTTACGCCTGACCTGCTGCCCAGCGACATTACGGGTACGGAGATTTACGACCAGAAAAGCGGTGAATTCAAGGTCAAACACGGCCCGGTTTTTACAAACCTCCTTCTAGCGGACGAGATCAACCGTGCTCCGGCGAAAGTTCAGTCCGCTTTGCTCGAGGTGATGCAGGAGAAGCAGGTGACGATCGCCGAGGATACCTACAAAGTCGACCGTCCGTTTCTGGTACTCGCGACACAGAATCCCGTCGAGCAGGAGGGAACCTACCGTCTGCCCGAAGCGCAGCTCGACCGCTTCATGATGAAGGTGAATATCGGCTACAATTCGATCGAAGAGGAGTTCGAGATTGTCAGCCGGGTCGCGGCGAAAGGGTTTGGCGAGATAGCGCCGGTGGCCGGAAAGCCGGAAATCGCCGCGATGCAAAAGGCGCTTCACGACATCCATGTCGACGATGCCGTCCAAAAATATATGCTTAAACTCATTTTCGCGTCGCGTTATCCGAAGGAGTATGGTCTTTCTGATATGGCGGAGTATATCGAATTCGGAGCGAGTCCCCGCGCCTCCATCGACCTCTACAAGGCGAGTCGAGCCGTCGCACTGATACGGGGAAAGGATTACGTCACGCCGGTCGATATCGCCGATGTATTGCACGATGTGCTGCGACACCGGATCATACTCAACTACAAAGCCGAAGCGGCCGGTCTTACGAGTGACGATATTGTCAAATCGATTCAGAAAGCCGTGAGAGTACCGTAAAAAGGCGGGGATCGTAAAGCGTGAATCGTGAACCGGAATATGGAAATCTGATATGAACAGCAAAGCGAAAGAACTACTTATCAAAACCAGGCGACGTCTGTTTGGTCAGAATATCGGTAACAACATTTCGACATTCCAGGGCAACGGGATCGATTTTGCTGAGCTGAAGGAGTACATATATGGTGAAGATGTCCGCAAAATCAACTGGAAAGTGACGGCACGACAGCAGAAGCCCTATCTCAATGTCTTCAACGAAGAGCGGGAGCTCAATATCGTCATCGGATTTTCTGTTTCGGGAAGTATCTATTTCGGTTCCGTTCGGCAGAAACAGGAGGTGCTGGCGGAAATTTTGGCACTGCTCGGGTTTGCAGCACTCAAAAATTCCGACCGGGTTACCTCGATCTTTTTCGATACCGCTGTCGACCAGTGGTTCAAACCGTCGAAGAGCCCCAACATCGTCTATGCCGCGCTCGACTACGCGCTGAGTCTGGATGTGCTGGGACGCAAAGGGGATATGCAGAAATTCGCCGACTTCCTTCTGCATACCCTGAAGGAGCGTTCCATCGTACTGTTGCTGGGTGATTTCTATGATGAGATCGACCTGGCTCTCCTCAGTGCGAAACATGAAGTCTATGCCATTGTCGTGCGCGACCGTTTCGAAGAGAACCCGGAAATGGCGGGCGAATATGACCTCGTCGATCCCGTCAGCGGCAGGCATCACCGTATCGATATGGACGGGAGCCTTGTATCGGCGTACCGGAACGATTTGCTCGCCCATGACAGAAAAATAGGAGAACACTTTTTGAAGCATCGTATCGGTTATACGAAAATCTATACGGACGAAGAGCCGTTCGTCAAACTACGGGAGCTTTTGAAGTGAAGGAGATGCTCCAGCAGCTGCGCGATATCAAACCGCCGGTGGATGTACCCGACGATTCACTGTGGCAGCTGCTGGCTCTTCTCCTGCTGTTACTGCTTATCCTGTCGGCTCTTCTCTATCTTTGGAAAAGAGGGCCCGTTCGACGCCGACGCCGACATAAAGATCCGGAAAGTATCGCGAAAGAGATGCTTCGAGCCATCGATTTTTCCGATACGAAAAAGGCGGTCTATACATTCGACGAATATCTGCCGGTGCTCATCGGTGACAGAAAAGAGCTGATCGACGCATTCGATGCGCTGCAGCCGAAACTTGAACGTTACAAATACAAAAAAGAGGTCCCGAAACTCGGTCGTGACGAAAAGAGGGCGATGCAGACCCTGATCGAAAAGGCTATGCGGTATGGGTGAGATCGTTTTCGAAAATCCTTCGGTCTTCGGACTATTGCTCCTTTTCTTTCTTTGTGCCAGGTGGTGCAAACCGCGATTCGAGAGCATCTGGTTTCCGGGCAGCGACCGGATGGCCCGGATAGGCAGAGGCAGACAATCGGCAACCATACTGCTGAAATTTCTGGCGTTTGCTCTGCTTGTGACGGCGTTGGCCAGTCCGGTGGTGGAAAATGAGACAATGGTTCAGCACGACAGGGGGTATGAGATATCTCTGATCCTCGATGCGAGTGGTTCGATGGCGCAGAGTGGAAAGTTCGACATCGTCAAAGAGATTGTGACCCAGTTCGTGAAGGAGCGCAAACATGACAAAATCGGTCTGACGATCTTTGCCGATTTCGCCTACGTGGCGGTACCGCTGACCTACGACAAACACTCGCTGCTTCGACTGCTGGACAGAATCGAAGTGGGGATCGCAGGTACGCGTCGTACGGCACTCTACGAGGCACTTTTTATGAGTACGAAGCTGTTCAAACACTCTCATGCCAGGCACAAAATCGCCATTTTGCTCACCGACGGTGTCGACAATGCCGGCACGGTGCCTCTGGAGGTGGCAATCAATACCGCGAAAAAGTACGGTATCAGGGTCTACACGATCGGTGTGGGGCAACCGGGCGATTACAATCCCTATGTGCTGAAAAAGATGGCCGAGGAGACAGATGGCAAATTTTACGAGGCTGATTCGGTGCAGAAGCTCAAGGAGGTGTACCAAACCATTGACCGGCTGGAAAAAAGCGAAATCAAAGGGAACAGGTATATCAGGAAGAGCTACTACTTCGCCTGGCCTCTGTCGGGGGCGCTGGCGCTGATGCTTCTGTTGGCTTTCGAAGGTACGGCACGCCGCCGGCGGGTAGGTGCGGCATGACTCTGCTCCATCCCGAAGCGTTGCTTCTTTTGCTTCTTTTGCCGGCACTCTGGCTGCTTACTTCCAAAGGAGGCGATGCCTTGCGCAGGAAATTTGCACCGGATCTCTACAAAAAGATGGTCACATCCGGCGGAGGAGTGAGCCGACGGACGCGGCGTGCGCTTCTGCTGCTGGCGATGGCACTGGGTATTGTGGCGCTGGCGCGGCCTGTCATCGACCGCGGTGAGATAAAGGTCAGGGAACAGAATGTCGATCTGGTGGTCGCATTCGACATCTCCCGATCCATGTTCGCGAATGATATCTATCCGAACCGCTTTGAACTGGCGAAACGGAAATTTTTCGATCTTCTGGACGACCTGAAGCAGACGAGGGTGGGTGTCATCGGTTTCAGTTCCCGCGCTTTTCTGATCGCCCCCATGACACGTGACTACGCGTCGCTGAAATATCTGGTGAAGCAGATGGGATTCGACTACGTCACCCTCAAAGGAACCGACATGATGGCGCCGCTGGAGGTGACCGAGAATCTGCTCAAAGAGAAAAAAGAGAAGGCGTTGCTGCTCTTGACCGATGGCGGCGACAAAAAGAATTTTTCCGAGGAGATTGCCTATGCCAAAAGCCGCGGTATCAGGGTTTTCGTTTACGCCGTTGCAACCGAAAAGGGGGGTGTCATGAAACTGGACGGCGGTGTCGTGCGTGACCGGAACGGGAATGTGGTCGTCACCCGTCTCAACCCTGCTGTGGCGGCACTGGCCGAGAAGACGGGAGGTGTTTACATGCGCTTTTCACTCGGCAAAGGGGATATGGCGCGCCTGGCCGAAGAGATACGCCGCCGTCTGACACCCGAAGAGAGCAAAGAGAGCGTCATACACGACCGCGAAGAGCTTTTTTACTATCCGTTGGCTGCGGCGACACTCCTCTTTCTGCTCTCGGGCACGTCGCTCCCCCGGCGTGAACGTACAGTGAGAGGAAAGGAGAGGGGATGAGATCGTGGATGTTTCTCTCACTTCTCACGACGATGACATTGCAGGGGGGTATGCTCGATTTCTGGACGCTCAAGAAGGCGCGGGATGCCTACGAGGCCAAAGCATTCGAAAAATCGGCGAAACTCTATGAAGAGGCCGTGAAGGCGACAGGTGCCGACGAAGCGAAACTCGATGCGGGTGATGCCTGGTACAAAGCGGGTGACTATTCCAGAGCCCTGGAGCTCTTCAAATCGGTACAAAAACCCGAACTGCAGTTTCAAAAATGGCACAATCTCGGCAATACCTATGCCAGACTCGGCAATCTGGACGAAGGGATCATGGCTTACGAAGAGGCTCTGAAGATCAAAGAGGATGCCGATACCCGTTTCAATCTGGAACTGCTCAAAACGATAAAAAAGAAGAAGAAAGAGCAGAAGCAGCAGAAAGAGCAAGACCAGAACAGGAGCGGAAAGAACCAACAAAATCAGCAGAATCAAGAGGATCAGCAGGATCAGCAAAGCCGTCAGAAAGGGCAAAGCAAGAGTCAGCAGAACGATCGGGACCATGCGGGCCAAAAAGAGCGTCAAAAGAGAGAGAGGGACGGTGAGAAACAAAAAGCGGAAGATGGACAGCGAAAGAGAGAGAAGAAAAAGAGAGAATCGAGCGACAAAAAAGAGATGGAAGCGATGCGACAGGCGATGCAAAAAAACGAACCGATAAGCGACATGGAGCTGAGAAAATGGGAGAAGGTGCTGAACCGGCGGGATATTCATACGCTGATGCTGCCTGTGCCGACGAAAAAGGGAGAAAGGAGTGAGGATGAGACGACTCCCTGGTAACATGATTGTGGCGATACTTCTGACGGCAATGCTGCAGCTTTTCGCGGGCGGCGTCTCCGTCAGTGTCGACAAAAAAGAGGTGGTATCTGGTGATACCGTGACCTTCTCGATCACCGCCCAGGGTCAGGATGTGGAGTTCCCGGTTGTCAAAGAGATCGGTGGATTCCCGGTACTTGGGACGTCCCAGCGGTCCAGCATCTCCATCGTCAACGGCCATATCGACAAGAGTTTCACCAAAAGCTACACATTCGCACCGATGCGCAGCGTGACAATTCCTGCACTGACCGTAAAAGTCGATGGTGATGAGCTGAAAACCGATCCGCTGGAAGTCCGCGTGACCGGTGCACCCAAACCTTCCGGTGGGCAGAATGGCGAAGCGAAGCTCGGCATCGAGGTGGACAAACGACACGTGGTCGTGGGCGAACCGGTGGAAATGATCCTCTCGATGCGATACAAAGAGGGGAGCAATTTTGCCCAGATCGATCTGCAGAAACCGGAGTTTGCCAATTTCTGGATCAAAAAGGTTGGCGATGTGGAGCGTCTGCATGAGAACGGGTATATTGTCGAAAAACATCGCTATCTCATATTTCCCCAGAAACCCGGCAGCTACAAACTGGGACCTCTTACAGCGAAAATCGCCAAACGTGTCCGGGTAAAACCGCCCATCAACGATCCCTTTTTCGACGACGATTTCTTTAACGGGTTTTTTGCGAGACTTCAATGGACCCGTATTGCCTCCAACAGCGTCACGATCGATGTCGATCCGCTTCCGGGCGGGGTCGAGCTCTATGGCACGTTTACAATACGTGCCGAGGCCGACCGGACGGATGTCGAAGTGAACAAGCCGGTGCGTATCACTGTCAGTGTAGAGGGGGAAGGGAATATCGAAGATATCAAAAAGTTCGAACCAGAGATTTCGGGCGCGGTCGTCTACGCCGACGAACCCATCGTCAAGGAGTGGCTGAAAAACGGTGTATACGGCGGTACGTTCAAGCAGAATATCACGGTCGTGGCGGACCGGGACTTCATGGTACCGTCATTCGTTCTGCGCTATTTCGACAAGCGGGAACAGAAGGTCGTCGAAAAGAGGACAGCTCCTATTTTCATCCATGTTGTTGGCGGGGTAAAAGCCGGCACGAAAGAGGCCGAAAAGATTCAAAAGAGCAATGGAATCGAAAAAAGCGAATCGACGGCGAGTCACAACGCCACCGAGGAATCCGTGTCGTCAACGGGTATGGTTCCAACCTGGGCGTCTATCGGATTGCTGATTCTTGGTATGGTGCTGGGGGGAGGTATTGTGTATGGCTTTGGATATCTGAAGAAACGGATGGGTCGTAAAAAGGAGATCGATATCGTCAGAGAGATTCGTCGGGCAAGGAGCGACAAAGAGCTGTTCAATCTTCTTCTCCCCTATGCCAAAGAGGACAGAGAGATAGAGATGGCTCTCAAGAAACTCGAAGAAAATATCTATCGTGGCGCCCGGCACAAAATCGACAAAGCATGGATGGCCGAGATTGTGGGGGAACTGGAGGAGTAATATAAATAAATGTAAACAGGCTAATTTTTATTACTTAAAAACAATTAAGTCTCCTTAAGTTAGAATTGGGAGTTCAGTTGCCAAACCTGTTGTGAAGCAGGGACGGAAAGCCATGGGTCTTCGAAAATCTGTTTGGAAGATCGCCAGGTTGCCTCTTTACCGCCATAAAGGTAAGAGTATGTTACTCCCTTGTAACCTTTCAATGTCTTTTCTCTCCCTCTTCATTAACACCTGGTTAATCACTGTGAATAGCGGAACAAAAACGTTTTGCTTGGTTATATAATAGGATTGTTCAATACCTGAGTACACATGAGATCTATTTATTCTCAATGTGTAGTCGGGTACGCGTGCGATTCATCAAATAAAGGAAGAAATATGAGTAGACATATTTTCTCAATACAGCATGCCATGATCGCCATGGCCGGGGTTTTCATGATAGGTTGCGGAGGTGGTGGCTCTTCATCCACCACCGCCAGCGGAAAGGCGTATTATATCGATGCCGCAGTCAGCGGAGTCACGTATCGATGTGGCGGGCTGAGTGGAACGACGGACAGTGAAGGAGCCTTCCATTTCGAAGTCGGAAAAGAGTGTTCGTTCAAGCTCGGAAACATCGCCCTTCGGACTCTCAAAGCCACAGAGTTGGCCGAGGGTGCCGTCATCATCGAGAGCAATCCGAAAGTCGCGGCACTGCTGCAGTCGTGCGATGCCGACGGTGATCCTTCGAACGGAATCGAAATCAAGCAGGAGGTTGTCGATGTACTCAATCAAAACGGTATCGTAGATGTGCCGGACAACGAAGACGATCTTGAAGAGGTAATAGCCGATATCAAAGACAAACTTCCTTCCCTTGAGATTACACCCGTTTCCTATGCGGAGGCGGAGGCGCATCTGCAGGAAACCTATGCGAAATATATCGATATCGGAAAGGGACACGATATCCGGTTGACCGACGAAAATGCGTTCAACCAGTATGCATCGGGTCCCGTCCTGTACAATATTCCGGTGATGGGAGAAGAGCTCGATTACGATCAATACGGTCTCGCCCCGCTTACGGATTCAGAGTTCAATGCCCTTTCACAAGATGAAAAATATGAAGTTGCGTTGAAACTCTATGGTACTTTTTTCTACGGTGCCGACTATGAGCAATTTACGGAAGCGGTCAATTCCGGCCGATTCATTTCGGAAACACGGGCACTTTTCGATCGTGACAACAGCAAATCCGACATTGCCGCAATCGAAGAGAAACTCTATGATTACAGTGGTGGCTGGGGTGATCACAAGCTCGTTGCGAAAATGCTTGGACGCATCTATTTCCTCGAGCCGGGCCGTGCCTACCTCAATCGTTGGGCTGCCTATGTGTTGAGCCAGACCATTCTCTTTTCGCCGGCATACGAACTGGATACGGTCTATACCGTCGATGCGATCGATGTCTATGGCGATCTCGTACGCGATTTCGATGAGGGATTCAGCCTGCAGTGGGTCACCTTTACCCATATGATGACAGATGAGAACTGGCGGCGCTTCAGAAGTCCGGAAGACAATGGCCGTGAAATGCTCGAAATATACAACATGGATTTTGAAGATGCACACGTCCCGCTTGCCGGAAAAGCTCTGCAGAACTGGAAACTCGACCGCCGATCCAATACACTGGTTGTTACACTCGACGAAAATGTCGAGCCGATCACCGATCTCTTTCCCGGTCGCGTGATCCGAAACGGAACCGATTTCTACAGCACACTCGTACTTCAGCCAAGTTTTGTGCCAACCGTTACACGACGACTTGTCGATATCTATTTTCCGAACTATACGGAATCACAGAAACAGAGCGTCGTGAATCAGATCATTTCGAGCCGTCCGGCGACATGGACCGGATTGCTGAAACAGATCGTCTATTCGAAAGCGTATCTGCTCAATTCGAACAAAACGAAATCGTTCGAAGAGGCGTTCTTCCAGATTGCCAAGACGCTTCACTGGGTTCCGAAAAAGAACTCTTTCTACTATATCGCGAAAAACCTCGACAAAATGCACCAATCGACAATGCGCTACAAGCTGGGGCGAAAAGTGGAGGTGCCTCTCGACTCCCAGTCGTTTGCGTGGTTCCATAAAACGATTCGGGACAATATCATGATCAACTATACAAAGGACCTTTCGTTTGAAAGCAGCGACGATGGTTGGCCGTTGAAAGAGCTGTTCGAAAATATGCCGCAGTCGCTTTTCAGCGCGACGGAGTTTGATCTGAACAGCAGAAAGATCATCGATCGGGACGAATGGAATGCCAACGAACGTCTTCGTGCGGAATATATTGTAAATCACCTGTTCGTTCCGATTGCAGGGCGTGAAGCCAACAGCGAAGAGCTGGAGTTTCTTGTGGACCTGATCGACAACAGCAAAGACGACGACAACCGATTCGACAATAACAGCTGGCTCGATATCTACGGCAACAGCAAGGAGGTCGACGATCTCAAAGAGCGAGGATACTTTTCACAGGTTGTCCTGAGTTATCTTTCCAGGCTCAGCACTATTTATGAGTTTGAAGCAGTGAAATAGGGAGTTATGATGAAACAAAACAGTTTGAACGAAACACACTTTAACCGGAGACATTTTCTGAAAGGGCTGGGTGCCCTGGGTCTTTCCTCGATCATGCCACTCTCGTTGAAAAGTGCCGATCTTGATTACAGCAGCATCCAGTTTGATCCAAACGTCTACGAAAACAACAATGCCCAGACAATCATTGTCTACCTCTATGGCGGACCGTCCGAATTGGCAGGCAATTTGACCAACATCGAGGAGATCAGCGAAAAGAGTCAAAATCCCTATCCACTCGGTAACGACAACTACATGCGTATTACCACAAACAAGTTTTGGGGAAATGCCGGTGGTGATGCAATGGAACGGATGCTCGCATCCGGCGATATGAACATTTTCAGGACATGCTACCGCACGGTCGACAATCTCAAGGCCCATGGCGAGTGTACATCCCAGGCGCAGCGCGGGAAAGATACCGAGGGGGGAGCGGGTGTCGTTGCCAATCTCGCTTCGATTCTCTACCACAAGGGTATGGTGGATGAACCTTCCGGGACGGACGATATTGGAAAAAGTATTCCTTTTGTCACGATGGAGGGCGAATCGACGTTTTTCTATGAAGATGATCTGAATCTGAATGCCTTTCTCAAACCCGTCGCCTTCGGCAGTGGTTCGGACAACCCCTACAAACGGTCCATGTCCTGCAGCGAATCACGTGTTCTGAACAAGGAGACGAATCAGACGGTGGCGAACTATCTTGATACGATGGCGCAGAAATACAATCCGACGGGAAAAATCAGGGAAGCGTTCGAGCGGCGTGTGACGCTTGAGCAGTTTGCGAACGATATCAACAATATCGCTTTGCCGGCGGGTGTCACCTATCCGGAAAACAATGTATTTGCGAGCCGTCTGAAAACAGCGATGAATCTGCTGATCTTCAACGAACATACGAAAGTCGTCAGTATGGGCAGTCCGGGTCTCGGTGGGTGGGATGACCACTCCAACGCCATCGACCGTTATACCCGACGTATGACACAACTGATGGAAGCGATCGAAGCGGCGCTGGCTCATATGCAGGCGGCGGGAAAAAGCAATATCAACATCGTTGTTTTCGGCGAATTTGGCCGAAATGTCAATTACAACAACTCACTCGGATGGGATCACGGCAACAATCAGAATGTCTACTGGTTCGGGGGACGTGATTATATGAACCATCTGGGTATCGTTGGCGAAACGGAAGTGACAGGAAGCAATGCACGTATCTATACAAGGCCGAAAAACGGTTCCTATACTTTCCAGGCGTTCAGTATTGCCGCGACCATTTATAAAATGTACGGAATCAAAAACCCTGAAATTCTGACACACGGCAATCCGGTCATCAACGACCTGCTCGCATAATGGGCCGTTCTCATCGCCTCAGCGAGGCGATGAGACGTTTTGGATAGAGAAAGAGTTCCAGAGCATCCCGAACTGTATTGCACGCAAGATCGCTGTTCATCAGTGCGCGTGTGCTGCACCCCTCGCCTCCCACTATCGATATTCCGATCGCCGAACTTTTCAGCATATCTGCATCGTTGCTGCCGTTGCCGACAGCGGCACACCGGTCGGCTCCAAGCAGTTGGACAAAATCCTCTTTTTCTTTCGTATGGTTTGTCGTTGTCAGGATTTTGATGTTGGCATCGGTCCCTTCGAGCTCCTTTTCGACGCTTCCGAACGTGTCGGCCGTTACGACATGGACCGTGTAGCGTTCGGAAAGTTTGTGAAACAGTTCGGGAACCTCTTCGAGGAGTTTGCCGTCTTTTGCTATCGTGCCGTTGTAGTCACAGACGATATGGCGGATGTCAAGCGTTTTGTGAGAGGGGATATCGATAACCACTTTTAACTCCCGAGTGATATAATTTCCAAAAGTATATCCAAGAAGGTATAAGAATGTCCGAAAAAGTGAAACTGACCGAATATAGCCACGGGGCCGGATGCGGCTGCAAAATTTCGCCGATGCTGCTCGAAGAGATTCTGGCAGGTGTGGAGCCGGTTCGCGCATATCCGCAGCTGCTGGTTGGAAACGACAGCAGAGACGATGCTGCGGCATACGATCTTGGAAACGGCATGTCGGTGCTTTCGACAACCGATTTTTTCATGCCGATCGTCGACGATCCTTTTCTTTTCGGCAAAATTGCCGGCACGAACGCATTGAGCGATATCTACGCGATGGGAGGAAGACCGCTTATGGCCATATCGATTTTCGGCTGGCCGGTCGACAAACTTTCGGCGGATGTTGCCAGGGAGGTGATCGAAGGCGGACGCTCCGTATGTGAGGAGGCCGGTATTCCCCTTGCCGGCGGACACTCCATCGATTCGCCTGAGCCTATTTTTGGACTGGCGGCGACCGGGATTGTGGAGAACCGGTTTCTGATGCGAAACGACACGGCCAGAAAAGAGAGCTACATTTTTTTAACCAAACCTCTCGGCATCGGTATTTTGTCGACAGCTCAGAAACAGAAAAAGATCGAGGGTGACGAGATCCTCCCCGCCATCGAGGCGATGACCACGCTCAACAAGGCTGGCAGCGATTTCGCGAAACTGGAGTGCGTCAGTGCCATGACCGATGTCACAGGCTTCGGTCTACTGGGACACTTGAGTGAAATCTGCGAAGGAAGCGGCATCGGTGCGACGATATGGTTCGAGAAGGTGCCACTGCTGCCCAATGTGGAAAAGTACAGAGAGCTGGGGTGCATCCCCGGAGGTGCGCGGAAAAACTTCAAGAGCTATGGGCACAAAATCTCCGACATGAGTCTGCGAGAGCGCGAGATCCTCTGTGATGCCCAGACCTCGGGCGGCCTGCTTGTCGTAGTAGACAAATCCGGTGTCGAAGCCTTCAACGAGATTGCAGAGCGCCATGGCCTGGAGCTTGAGCCTATCGGAGAAACCCACGAAGCGGGCGAACACACCATCGAGGTGGTATAGGGTGGATCTGCCTCTTTGTGACAACTACCTCTCCATCGTCCTGGAACGACGGCCTCTGATCGATGTACGTGCCCCCATGGAGTTTGCCAAAGGGGCCTTCCCCGGTGCCGTAAATCTTCCTCTGATGAGCGACCGGGAGCGTCACCTGGTGGGGATAACGTACAAAGAGGAGGGCAACGAAGCGGCGGTGGCCCTGGGTCACGAACTGGTTAGCGGTGAGGTCAAAGAGGATCGGGTACGGATGTGGTGCGATTTTTTGAAAAAACATTCCGAGGCGCTGCTCTACTGTTTTCGGGGAGGCCAGCGGTCGCAGATCGCCCAGCGTTGGATCTACGAGGCGGGCTGCGAGGTGGTTCGCATCGAAGGAGGCTACAAAGCCTTCCGGCGGTTTCTCATCGACGAATCGGATCGATCTGTCGAACGGTTTGAGCCCATCGTTTTGGGCGGCCGGACGGGTTCGGGCAAAACGCTGCTTCTGCATACATTGGACAACAGCGTCGACCTGGAGCATCTCGCCAACCACCGGGGATCGTCGTTTGGCAGAAAAATCTCCCCGCAACCGACCCAGATCGCGTTCGAGAATGCATTGGCGTACGAACTGATCGAAAAGAGCCGCGGGCATTACCGTCACCTGATCTTTGAAGACGAGGGGAAAAATGTCGGACGTCTCTATCTGCCCGACCGTTTGAGCGGCTCTCTGGCCGAGGCGCCGCTTGTCATTCTGGAAACGCCATTGGAAGAGCGGGTCGAGATAACGTTTGAGGAGTATGTTCTTCAGGCACAGAATCTGTATGCAGAGGCGGGTTTCGACAATCCGATGGAAAAGTGGTTCGAAGATATGCTGCTCGCGGTCGACAGGATACGCAGACGTCTTGGTGGGGAGCGCCATATGCGGGTGCGACAGATGATAGCGAAGGCCTATGGCACGCAGCAAAAAAGCGGGGAGACGGAGAGTCATAAGATCTGGATCGCCTATCTCCTGAAAGAGTATTATGATCCGATGTATGACTATCAGATCGAAAAACGGTTCGACCGGATTATGTTTCGTGGCAATGAGGAAGCGGTCAAAGCGTTTCTGGCAGACCGGCGATGACCTACTACCTGGTGTTGACACAGTTGCTGCTCGCGGTGCTTGCCGTGGTAATGATATGGCAGGCGATGACCTATTTCAGAAACATGTGGCTTTGGAAAAAGGTCCGGTCGATGCCGCTGCCGCAAAGTTACAGGGAGGCCCTGGAGAAGATTCCCCCCTACAGGTTGCTGCCGGAAGAGTTGAAGGAAAAAATTCGTCCGAGGCTGCTGTTTTTTGCCCGCTCGAAAGAGTTCAAAGGGGTGGGAATCGAAGTGACCGACGAGATGAAGGCCGTCATCTCTTTCTATGCCTGCCTGATGGTCGTGAATATACCCGATGAGTGCTACGGCGAGCTTTTTACGATTCTGGTCTATCCCTATGACGTGGTGGTGAAACGGATCGAGGCCGAGGACGGAATATTCAGGGAAGAGGAACTGATACTGGAGGGGCTGTCGGCGGGAGATACCGTTGTCGTCACATGGAATGAGGCAAAAGGAGAAGCATTCCATATCCATCAGCACAATCTCATTTTGCATGAATTCGCACATGTGCTCGATTTCGAAAACGGTGCTCCAGACGGTGTGCCGCCCGTGGAGCGTTCACAATACCACAAATGGACGCAGGTTCTCTATCGGCGCTACAAAGAGCTCAGGGAAAAAAGCAGAAGGCGCAGCGATTTGGAAGCGTACCGTTTTATCGGTGCGTATGCCGCAACCAATGAAGCCGAATTTTTCGCCGTCGTCACCGAACTCTTTTTCCAGAATCCGAGAGGGCTGAAAGAGCACTTTCCCGACCTTTACGATGAGTTTAAAACCTTCTACGGTCTCGATACGGCAGAACTTTTCAAATCCCTCGATTAATTTACTTTTTGATACACTCTATCATACCCTCCAAGGAGTCAATGATGATGGAATTTTTGAAAAAGGCGACCGAATGGGTTCTGGACAAAGAGGAGCAGGCTGCACAGAAGTGCAAAATCGATCTGGAAGATCTCCAGAAACAGATCGATCTGATTCTGAGCAAACGGGAAAAACTGCAAAAAGAGTGTGAAGAAAATCTTGCGGAACTCGATCACATTCTCAAGCGGCTCGAAACGATCAAAGCCAAAGAGGAATCCTGCCAGCGTTAACCAGCCGGTTATCGCGGCTTTTACACTGCAACAAGGAGGTGTGGAATGGCAACCATTCAATCATACGGGGCCGCGGAAGAGGTAACAGGTTCATGTCACCTCCTGAAGCTCAAAAACGGTATACGGATTCTGATCGACTGCGGCATGTTTCAGGGAGAAGAGGAAGAGGAAAAAAATGCACAGCCTTTCGACTTTGATCCAAAAAAAATCGATCTGCTGCTCATCACACATGCGCACCTTGACCATGTCGGACGCATTCCCAAGCTTGTAAAAGAGGGATTCGAGGGTGTCATTGTCGCAACGAAAGCGACATTCGAGCTTGGCCAGGTTGTACTGCTGGACAGTGCCAAACTTATGGAGGAAGAGTACAGAACGAGGTTCCGAAAGGCGCAGCGCCGCGGTGAAGAAAAACGCGTACCGAAGCCCCTCTATACCACTGAAGATGTTGAAGATACCTATCTCCTTACCCATATCCATGCAAAATATGACAAGCCTCTCAAGATCGCGAAAGGTGTACAGGTTCTGTTTCGCAATGCCGGGCATATTCTGGGCTCTGCAACGATCACCATCCGTTTCAAAGAGGACCAGACAAACAAAACGGTTGTTTTCAGCGGTGATCTCGGGAATAGAAACGATCTCGTCATGCCCTATATTGAAGATGTTCCGAAAGCCGATATGCTCTTCATCGAATCGACTTATGGGGACCGAAACCATAAAAATATCAAAGATACCATTACGGAATTCAAAGAGGCCGTCCGCAGGACGCTGCTGAACCGTGGCAACGTGATCATACCGTCGTTCGCCATTGAACGGACCCAGGAAGTTCTGTGTATACTCAAAGATATGTATCGCAAACGGGAACTGCCGCACTGCAAAGTTTTTCTCGATTCGCCGATGGCGATCAAAGCGACCCATCTTTTTTCAAAATTCCATCAGGAACTCGGCCCCAAATGCAATCAGTTCTATCAGGAAGACGGCGATGTTTTCGGCTTTCCGTATCTCCATTTTACATGTGATGTGGAAGAGTCGAAAAAGATCAACGAAATCGAACGGGGAGCCATCATTATAGCGGGCAGCGGCATGTGTACCGGCGGGCGGATACTTCACCATTTCAAAAATCGGCTCTGGAACGATCGCAACTGTGTCATTTTCGTGGGTTTTCAGGCGGAAGGTACACTCGGAAGGTTGATCGTCGACGGTGCAAAATGGGTGCGTATCTACCGGGAAGATATCCGAATCCGTGCGAAAATCTTCACGATCAACGGTTTTTCGGCCCATGCCGACCAACATGAGCTGATCGAGTGGATGCAGCACATCAAAAAACTTGGTCATGTCTGTCTGATTCACGGGGAGAGAGAAAAACAGATGATTTTCAAAAAAGTGATCAGAAAAAAGTTGGGGAAAAAAGCCCACATCGTCAAATTGAAAGAAAAAATTCATATCTGAAGGATGAGAAATGTGGAATTATCCGTATGAGAAAGATCTGATCAAACGGTTCAGCAAACACGCAACGATGGCAGGTATTGTCTTTATCGTGCTGGGAATTGTCGGTATGCTTTTTCCCGCTTTCCTGTCGATCGCGACCGTCTATCTGATCGGCTGGCTTTTTGTCTTCGGAGGCGTGCTTATCGGTTATTTTACCTATGTGACGGACAGAGGCGAATGGCTTGGATGGCTGAAAACGTTTATCTTCGTGATGACGGGGCTGCTGCTGGTTATCCATCCGCTTCCCGGCATTGCAGCCATCGGACTGCTGCTTGCAATCTACCTGTTGATGGATGCCTTTGGTTCCAGTGCGATCGCTTTTTCCCTGAAACCCGGAAAGGGATGGTGGCTCTGGCTTTTGAATGCACTCTTTTCATTGATTCTCGCCATCATTTTTATCGTGGGTTGGCCATTCAGTTCGGTCTGGCTGGTAGGTCTTTTTATCGGTATCAGTCTCTTTTTCGATGGGGTCCTTCTGCTCTCCATGGGACGTTTTATGAAAGATATGGACCGTTCCGACGACCCTGATTGACGGATGGAACGTCAATAAGAGATGGAAGGTTTGAAACTCGCGATCGAAGCCTTTTCCGGCCTGGGACTTTTCCTGTTCGGAATGATCTATCTCGAGACCCAGATCAGACTGTCAGCCGGCCGTGCATTCCGGAGATGGGTACGTATGGCCACGGGTACACGATTCAAGAGTTTCCTGGCCGGTCTTTTTACGACAGCCATTTTCCAAAGCTCCTCCGTCGTGACCCTGATGGCACTTTCGCTGATCGGTGCACAGTTGATGAATCTGGAACATGCCATCGCGGTCATTTTCGGGGCCAATATCGGAACCACGGTAACGGCATGGATCGTCGGCATCGTTGGATTCAAAATGGATATCAAACTTCTCTCGTTCGCTTTTGTAGGTATCGGGGGACTTGGCAGTGTTCTGATGGAAGAGGGGAGTCGGACGAGAAATACACTCAATGCGATGGTCGGATTCGGTCTCATATTTCTCGGTCTCGAGGGTATGAAGGAGAGTTTCTCTATTTTTGCCGATCACGTTGATATCGGAAGCTATCGTGTCGACCATCTCTATTGGTATGCATTGATCGGACTTGGAATCACGGCGTTGATTCAATCGAGTTCCGCGACGATCGCAATTGTACAGAGTGCACTCTATGCACATATTATCGGTTTCGAAGCGGCAGCGGCATTTGTCGTCGGTTCGAATGTGGGAACGACGGTTACGGCGATGCTGGGCGCCATTGGCGGATCACCCGATAAAAAAAGAACGGCACTGGCCCATTTTCTCTTCAATGTGTCGACCGGTATGCTCACACTCGCTGCACTGAATCCTCTCGTAAAGATCACCGATATACTGCTGCCAGATTCCGATGCAGTCATACGTATTGCACTGTTTCACACGATCTTCAATCTCCTTGGTATTATCATATGGTATCCGTTTATCAAGGTACTTGCCGAGTGGTTGAAACATTTTTTCAAAAAAGAGAAAGCCCATGTGACTCACTATATTCACAATGTTTCCGTGGAAGTGCCCGATGTTGCGATGGATGCGTTGCAAAAGGAGATCGCCCATCTGGCTGAAGAGGTAGAAAATTTTGCACTGCTCGCTGTCAACACACCGCCCGAGAAAGTGTTGAAGGATTCCATGCCGATCGACAAGCTGCTGGACGAGTATAACGAGAACATCAATTTTTCCTACCATCGGCTTTATGCCCATATCCGTCGCCTGGAAGGAGAAATACTGCGTTTTATCACGGAGCTCTCTGTCCAGGGCGGAGGTGAAGTGTTTCAGGCGGATCTTGACCGCATTGCCAGGGTGACGGCCTATCTGGCTACCGCCGCCAAAGCGATCAAAGATATGCTTCACGATCTTGAACGATGGTACAATGTAGAGCATCCGGAAGAGTTGGATTTTCTGCGCAATTTGAGGTATCAGATTATCAAAAGCGTTCAGGCTTTTCACAAAGCATTTGTAAGCCTCGACGTGAAATCGCTTGATGAAATGGAGCGTTTTTACAAACGCATAGCCCAATCCTACAAAAACAGTATGGAGACAATCGGGGATATTGCAAAGAACCGGTCTATCCCATCGGAAATGACGACGATCGCAATCAACGATCTTCATTTGAGCAAAAGTTTTTCGAAATCCCTTCGAAATGTGTTGCTGGAAATGCAGACGCTTAAAACCGAAGCACTCTCATAATAGAGTTACAGCAGAATCATCGTTGCGAGTCCCAGAAAACTGAAGAATCCCACCACATCGGTTACCGTGGTAAGCAGAACGGTCGAACCGACGGCCGGATCGATACCCAGTCCTTTGAGAATGAGTGGAATCGTCGCACCAAAGAAACCGGCAGCCAGAAGGTTGATGATCATCGAGAGGGCGATAACGACACCAAGCAGCGGGATATTGAACCAGACAAATGCGATGAGACCCATGACGATGGCATAGATGAGACCGTTTCCCAATGAGAGCAGAACCTCCTTGGTAATGACCTTTTTCGCTTCTGTGGGGTCGATGTCGCCAAGTGCGAGCTGGCGAACGGTTACCGTCAGGGACTGGGTGCCTGCATTGCCGCCCATTGACGCGACGATCGGCATTAAAACGGCCAGTGCGACGATCGACTGGATGGTCGAATCAAAAAAGCCGATGACGATCGATGCAGCGATCGCCGTCACAAGGTTGACTCCAAGCCATATGGCCCGGGTTTTACCCGCTTCGATGATGTTTTCACTCTCTTCCGACTCCTCCTGGACACCGGCCATTCCGTAAATCTGATCCGTTGCCTGCTTCTCCATCAGGTCGTAGATGTCGTCGGCGGTGATACGGCCGAGAAGTATGTCGAATTCGTCGATGACCGGAAGAACGTTCATGTTGTAGTTACCAGCAAGTTCAATGACCTTGTCGATCGGGTCGTGCGGGTGGACGGCGACAGTCAATGCTCCCTCTTTATCGATGATATTTCGGTAGATTTCATTGGGGCCGTGAAGAACCAGATCTTCCATCGGCATCATACCGAGGAAGCGATCCTTGTTGTCGACGATGAAGACATGGTAGGCATTGTTCAGGCTTCCCTCTCTCTTCATCTCTTTGAGCCGTTTGATGGAGTTGCCCACCGCTTCATTGATATTGGCTTTGAAGAGCTCCGTCTGCATGTAGGCACCTGCTTCATTCTCGTCGTAACTGATGAGTTCGCGGATGACTTTGCTCTCTTCGGCATCGATTTCGTCCAGAACCTCTTCGGCCTTCTCTTCGTCGATCTCTTCGATCTGCTGGACGATATCGGCTGCATCATCGGTGTCCATCTCCTCGATAATCTCTGCCAGCTCTTTGGCATCGATCGCTTCGAGGGCATCCTCCTGGGCATTTTTGGAGAGTTCCGAAAGGGCTTCGGCTTTCAGATCTTCGGGAAGTGATATGAGCAGTTCGACGAAGTGCGATTTGTTCTGGGTACGGACATCTTCAAGCAGTTCGGCAATCTCGTAAGCCTGGGCACTTTCGTCCATTCCTTCCCGGAAAAGTTTGATACGCCGTTCGATCTCTATACTGAGATCATCGATATTGCGGTCCATGCCCACCTCCTGATATTGTTACCCATTGATGCTGGCGCAATTGTACAGGATGGAACCTCTCAATCTGTTGAAATATCAGGAATAGGGTTCGGTCTGTATTGTTCGGGAAAAGTTGGAAACAGATCTGAAAAAAGGTGAAAAAACGAGGGAGATTGGTGACACTTTTCCGCAGATGCGGAAAAGTGTCGAGAGAGTTTACTGACCTTTACCAGGTACGAGTACAACTTCAACGCGGCGGTTTTTCGCGCGTCCCTCTTCGGTATCGTTCGGAGCGATCGGCTTGGTTTCGCCAAAAGCTTCGACTTTGAGACGTGATGCATCGATGCCACGCTCAATCAGAGCTTTTCTGACAGAGTCAGCACGACGTTCGGAAAGCTTCATGTTGTAGGCTGCAGGACCGGTACTGTCGGTGTGCCCTTCAAGAATCGCAGTGACTTCCGGATGCTTTTTCATGAATTCCGCAACACGGTCAACATCCATGAATTCATTGCTCGGAATTTCAGCTGAATCGAACGGGAAATGGAAATAGAGTGTTACGCCGATTGTACAACCCTGTGCATCCACTTTGAATTTTGGCGGTGTATTCGGGCACTGGTCGAGATAATCGGGCACACCGTCTTTGTCGGTATCAAGAGGGCATCCATTTTCATCGACCTGATTGGTTTTGCTGTTCGGACAGTTGTCGAGCGGATCGATAACACCGTCTCCGTCACTATCTGTCGTCACAGGGCATCCGTTGTCGTCGACGATGGTTCCCATCGGTGTGTTGGGACACTTGTCTTTTGTATCGATGACGCCATCTTCGTCACTGTCGAGAGATGTCAAAGGTGCCGCAGCGACCGGCGCAGCTTTTTCGACTTCACCGAAAGGAATCAGGATACCGGCAGTATAGGCGAGCGTTTGACCGCCGTCGTCGAAGCGAATGACATCTTTGACTTCCGCGCGAAGGTTCAGCCACTCGTTGACCGCATATTTGATACCTGCACCGATGGCACCGACACCACCGTCATCCAGTTCGTTTGCCGTCCATGTTTCGTAGCCGAGACCTGCAAGCAGATAAGGACGCAACTTTTCGGACTGATCCTGGAAATGGTAGAGATAATTGGCGAAAATCTGGTTGCCATATGTATCGCCATCGCCTTTGCTGTTGTCGAGATCGACATTGTTGATGAAGTCGTACTCGAGTTCGAGGCCGTGAGTATCACCTTCGATCAATCCAAGGCGGGCACCCAGTGTCCACGCATCGTCAATCCACTCTTTGTTCATTGGGCTGTAGCCACCGCCTGTCACGGTTACAGAATTTGTATAATCCTGTGCCATCATGGTCGTTGCTGCAGCTATGCTTAGCAGCATGAATCCCACTTTCTTAGTCATTCTTACTCTCCTTCTAGCAATGATGTGCCGATTATACATAATAAGTAATTAAAATTGAATAAATGTTGTTAATGTCGATGTCATATCCATCTCTTTTTCCTGAGCCATTTGAATATGATATATGCGATTCCAAGATTCAGTAGCCAGACCGAAATATAACCATATTGCCAATCCAGTTCGGGCATATATTTGAAATTCATTCCATAATTGCCGACGATGAACGTCAACGGCAGGAAAATGAGTGAGATGGCGGCGAGGCGCTGCATCGCCTGATTCATGCGGTTGCTCAGAAATCCCATCAGAAGTGTCTGAAGATATCCGGTTCTGTCGAGATATGTTTTCGACTCGTTTATCAGGAATGAAAGGTGCTCTTTCAGATCGATAAATTCATATTGGAGTTTTCTGCGTATATCGGTTGGAAAATGGTTGATGATTTTGTTGACGATGTCGTTGTGCTGAACGGAAATTTTGCCGATCCGGTTCAGTGTTCGTCTTGCGAAATAGAGGTTTTTCTGTACCTCCTGTTCATCCAGTGTCTGATCGAATATTCTGTCTTCGAGCTCTTCCAGCCGTTCGTCGATCATATCGACAATGCCCATTGTATGGTCCACCAGGATATCAATGACGGAATACATGATATATTCGAGAGAATCGGTCGGTTTGTACCGTTTGTACAGGGTATTGGTAATCGTTTTGATCAGCTTTCTCTCTTTTGCGAGAAAGATGAATTTGTTTTCGCTCAGTATGATGACGACATTGCGTGAATGGAATAGAAGGTTGTCTTCGGGATCCTGTTGAAAATATTTCAGTATGGTGAGTTTGAAATCATTGTTCTCTTCATAGGTGACACTCTGGTCCTCATTGGTGATATCTTCGATAAAACTTTCTGGAAAACTGTGTCTTTCGAGCCAATCGAGGATTTCTCTGTTGTCGATTGTCGTGAAAACGATCTGGGTTTTGTCATCATCGAGAACGATCTCATCCTTTTTCTGAAGCCGATCTGAAAAAATATACACAACAATACTCCTATTTTTCGAAATTTTACTATAAGTTTCCTCAATATCGCGTCCGAAATAAAACTTTATGGTTGAATTTGTTAGACTTTAATATGAATGTGCCTGACAAGGGAGGACGATGAAGCAGATCAACCGCTATCTGATTCGGAGTATAAGCGATATTTTGAAGTGGAATGTGCTCCGATACACGCTGTTTATCGGTATACCGCTCATGGCTGTCTGGCTATGGCTGAGTATGGAAGCATGGGATTATGCCGTTACGATTACTTCGATGATCATCAGCTGGATTCCTTTTTCCATCGTCAAGGCGAACGGTGCACTGTTCATCATCTTTTTTATCTGGTTCATCGCAGTGCTGGTTTCGTTTGCAGCGTTTACCGCATTGATCGGTCCTCCGCTGTTGCGCAGATTGAAAGAGAGAACACAGTATATCTATACATTTACAATGCTCCTGTTGCTCTCGACGTTCTGGGCATTTGTGATACTGATGAAATGGAATTATATTTTCGGTGAAATTCAGCGGTTGCTTACATTGCTGCCGTTCCAGACCGTTGCTGATGCGTCGGCGTGGTTGCTGGCTTTCTACTTTTTCTACAATGCGTTCATTTTGACACTCTTTTTCATTATTTCGCTTTTCAGAAAGCCCTACCTGGAAACGATCCGGGAGCTCGACTATCCCCATATCGTCATCGGGAGTGCGGAAGTCAGCAAGAAACATCATGGGCGGATTCTGATCGATTCGATATTGTTCGTTCTCTTTTCCATTATCGCCTTTCCGATTCTTTTTATTCCCATCGCCAATGTCTTTATGCAGCTTTTTCTCTGGACATGGCTTTATAGAGAATCCTGTTTTCTGAGTACATGCAACCTATACTGCACAGATGAAGATTATCAGATTTTGCGACACCACCGTTTTACAATCTGGTCCATTGCCGCATTCTCGTCGTTTCTCAATTTTTTGCCCGTGATCAATATCTTTGCTCCATTTTTTGCCCAGATCATGTTTTTCCACTGGATTATGGAACACCACAAAGAGAAAGTGATCATACACCCTGAAATCGATGTGAAGGAGGAAATACATCATGGCTGACAAGCTTGCAGGACAACCTGTTCCAAAAGAGAGAATCATCAATCTGCCCCGACTGGTCAGTGATTACTTTTCATTCGAACCCGATCCCTCTGTTCCGACTCAGCGGGTCGCCTTCGGAACATCCGGGCATCGGGGCGGTGCCATGAAAAAGAGTTTCAACGAAAATCACGTACTTGCCATTACCCAGGCGGTCTGCGAATACCGAAACGAAAAGGGATACAAAGGTCCTCTCTATATGGGAATAGACAGCCATGCGCTCTCCACACCGGCACAGATGACGGCGCTGAGGGTTTGTGCGGCCAACAAGGTGACGGTACGGATCGCAAAAGATGACGAATACACTCCGACACCGCTGGTCTCATTCGCCATCCTTCAGCATAACAGGGTTTCGACCGAAACGGCTGACGGCATCGTCATCACCCCGTCACATAACCCCCCGGAAGATGGCGGATTCAAGTACAATCCGCCCAATGGAGGACCCGCAGATACCGATGTGACGGCTGTCGTGGAAAAACGTGCAAACGAAATTCTTGAAAAGGGACTGCAGGATGTCAAGGCACTCAGTTACGAGGAAGCACTCCGGTCGCCCTATGTGGAACCGTATGATTTCATAACTCCCTATGTCGAATCACTGAAAGAGATCATCGATATCGATGCGATCAAACAGTCGGGCCTCAGGCTCGGAGCCGATCCACTCGGTGGCTCGGCGTTGGGTGTCTACAAAAAGATCAAAGAGGTCTACGATCTGAATATGGAGATCGTCAATCCCTATATCGATCCGACCTTCTCCTTCATGACACTCGATCACGATGGAAAAATCCGTATGGACTGCTCCTCTCCCTATGCGATGGCATCGCTCGTGCGACTCAAAGAGGATTACGACATTGCATTCGGCAACGACACGGATGCCGACCGGCATGGAATCGTGACACCGGCGGGCGGGCTGATGAACCCGAACCATTATCTGAGTGTGGCGATCTGGTATCTGTTCAAACACCGCACCGCATGGCCCGATGGGTTGAAAATCGGCAAAACACTCGTATCGAGTTCGATGATCGACCGTGTCGCGAAAGAGATCGGCAGGGAAGTATATGAAGTGCCTGTCGGTTTCAAATGGTTCGTCGACGGACTCTATGAAGGATGGCTCGGGTTTGGAGGTGAGGAGAGTGCAGGGGCATCTTTCCTGCGCTTCGACGGTGCAGTCTGGTCAACCGACAAGGATGGGATCATCATGAATCTTCTTGCAGCGGAAATCAAGGCGGTGACAGGCCGTGATCCGGCCGAAATCTATGCCGATTTCGAAACGTCGTTCGGGAAATCCTATTATGCGCGTATCGATGCCGCAGCCACTCCGGAACAGAAAGCGAAACTGAAAGGGTTGAGTCCGGAAGATATCAAAGTGGAAGATCTGGCTGGGGAAAAGATTCTCGGAATCTTTACGAATGCCCCCGGAAACGGAGCACCGATCGGCGGTCTGAAGCTGGTTACGGAGAATGGATGGGTCGCTATGCGTCCCTCGGGTACCGAAGATATCTATAAGATCTATGCGGAGAGTTTTTTGTCTCAAGATCATCTTGCCAATATCCAACGATCTGCACAACAGATCGTCACAGAGCTGATCAGCTAAAAGGAAATGCATGATAACCTATTCACTTGAGTACGACTGGACACCGGATGAAGCGACCGAAATCTTGATGGCAGAGGCATATGGCAAAATCACCGAGGAGCGTGAAACCGGTGTTGCCGGCTACTATCATCTGCCGGAAGATTCGAAACTGCTGAATACGGAGATACGCGCATATGCCGCTTCCAACCCGCTGATAATGGATTGTGACACGATAGCCGTTATCGGTATCGGCGGTTCTTCACTCGGTACAAAAGCTGTGGACGCGATGTTGCGGCACAAAACACCGGGTCTCAAACGGCTGGTTTTTCTGGAGAATCCCGATCCTGTCGACATCAGTCAAAAGTTTGCCACGATAGAGAAAGAGAAGACGCTGTTTATCGTCGTTTCAAAATCGGGTTCCACGATCGAAACGATGTCAATTTTCAAAGCGGCGATTTCGCACTTCGCACTGGATCTCGATGAAAAAGAGAAATCACGGGTTATCGTTGTGACAGATGAAGGTTCGGTATTGTGCCACTTTGCCGACTATCATGGTGTGAAAGCCTATACGATTCCCGACAATGTGGGTGGACGTTTTTCCGTACTCAGTGCCGTAGGCCTGGTGCCCCTGACGTTGGCGGGCTACGATACCTGCTCGATACTTCAGGGTGCTGCCGATATGGTTGCACGTTTTTTCGGGCGTCGGGAGAAACATATCGAAAAAAAGGCCGCATTTCTGGCAACCCATTGGGAAACGTATCGAATGAACGTTCTCTTCTCCTACTCGACATGCCTGGAGAATTTCACAAAGTGGTATGTGCAGTTACTGGGAGAGTCGCTCGGCAAGAGGAACCGAAGCGGCGAGCCTATCGGATTGACTCCCATCGGCCAGATCGGCTCGATCGACCAACACTCTTTTCTGCAGCTCATCATGGAAGGCCCGCGGGATAAAAGTGTAACGTTTTTGAAGATTTCTGATTTTGAAAACGATTTGCAAATCCCCGACATTTCACTGAAACATATCGAAAAAACCGATTACATCAATGCCCATACATTCAACGAACTGATCAACGCGGAATGCGATGCGACCCATCAGAGTATTGTGGAAGAGGGGATTCCCGTCGATTCAATCACGCTCGATAAAATAGGTGAACGAAATATCGGAGAATTGATAGTATACTATGAATTGCTTACATCCCTAATGGGTGCGATGCTCGATATCAATACCTATGATCAGCCCGGCGTGGAACGTGGCAAAAATATTCTTATGAAAACTTTCGAAAAGGACAAGTAGATGGTGAAAAATCTGTTTCCCTATGTCATTGATGAGCAGTTCAAAACAAAGGTTGCCTATTTTTCAATGGAGTTCGCGATTGACCAGGCTTTGAAAACCTATTCGGGTGGACTCGGTTTTCTTGCCGGCTCCCATATGCGGAGTGTCAATGACAAACGACAGCATACGATCGGTATCGGGATGCTGTGGAGTTATGGCTATTACGACCAGGGACGTCACGAAGACAACACGCTGAAAATCGATTTTCGGCGCAAGTTCTACTATTTTCTTCAGGAGACAGGTATCACGGTCGAGGTCATGATCAACGGAAAGCCGGTTCATGTCAAAGCCTATCTTCTGCCAGCCGAAACGTTCGATTCGGCTCCGGTCATTCTGCTGACGACGGATATTTTCGAAAACGACTATCTCTCCCGGACGATCAGTCACAAACTTTACGATCCCAATGAGGAGACGCGTATTGCTCAGGAGATCGTACTGGGTATCGGCGGGGCCAAAGTTCTGGAAGCGATGGATATCGATATCGATATCTACCATATGAACGAGGGACATGCCCTCCCCATGGTTTTTGAGTTGATGAAACGATATCCGGAACTTGAAGAGCTCAAAAACCATGTCGTTTTTACGACACATACACCGGAGATGGCCGGCAATGAAGTCCACAATGTCCACTTTCTGGGACGAATGGGGTATTTCAATGACTTTTCCGTCGGGGAGATTCAGCAGAAACTTGACTATTTCGATGAAAATTTTTCTCTGACGGTCGGTGCGCTCAAAACATCGAAACGTTCCAATGCCGTTTCGAAGATTCATGAGAAAGTGGCCAATGAAATGTGGAAGGGTGTTCCCGGAAAGTGCGAAATCATCAGTATCACCAATGCCCAAAACATGCGATACTGGGCCGATAAACAGCTGTTGAGCTGGATGCTTGAACACGAAGACTATCAATTGGTCGGTCGAAAAAAACATCTCAAACATATCCTTTTCGAAGAGGTGGCCGACCAGACCGGCAAACTTTTCGATCCGGATGTGCTGACACTGGTGTGGGCACGCCGTTTCGCCGAATACAAACGGCCATGGCTTTTGACCTACGATATGGAGCGTTTCAGAGCACTCCTGGCAAACACGGAACAGCCGATTCAGATTATCTGGGCCGGAAAACCTTTCCCTCTCGATTATCGGGCTGTGTCGATGTTCAACGATCTGATCCTGATGTCCAAAGAGTTCAAAAATGTCGCGGTATTGACAGGGTATGAGCTCAGGTTGTCAAAGATGCTCAAGCAGGGCTCCGACGTCTGGCTCAACACACCGAGATGGGGGCGTGAAGCGAGCGGTACAAGCGGCATGAGTGCAGGTATCAACGCGTCGATACATTTTTCGATTCCGGATGGATGGCATGCAGAGTTTCAGAAAGACGGCATCAATTCGTTTACGATTCCCCATGCCGATCCCTCACTGCCTATCGAGGAGCAGGACAAACTGGATTATCTCGCGATGATGGAGAAACTGGAAAATGTCATCCTGCCGATGTATTACAATGATCCGAAGGAGTGGGTGAAAATCGCGAAAAACGGCATGAATGATATCCATGGCTATTTTACATCGTCACGGATGGTTGTGGAATATTACGAAAAACTCTATAACTACAAACCGTATGAAGCCAAAAGGCTTTCCGACAGATTGGCCAAGGATCATGCTCCTTTGACCTGACAACTGCCGATACTCGGCAGTTGTTTTTTATCTTACAGCATACGGTCTTCTCTGCGAATATAACGGATGCTCCTACCCATCGATATCCGCTCACCGAGATAACCGGTAACCAGCAAAAACGCATCCGGGTCCTTTGCATGTTTTGCCAAAAGATCCCGGATCAGCTCCTGCTCCGTTTTGAAACTGGTTTCGTCGATCGACACTGCACCGGCGACACCCCATACCAACGACGTTTTGTTGATGAGTAGAGGATCGGTCGTAATGGCGAAGAGCGGCTCTTTCGGACGATATTTGCTCAGATGGAGCATCGTATATCCCGACATCGTCAATGCTGCAATAAAGTTACTTGGCAAGACCTGGGCCAGCGCAGCCGCTGCGTGGGGAAATGCTTCGCCCGGAGTCGTGTCGAACTGTTTGTAGTAGGGGTAGTACTCCTGTGTCTGAAGAATCGTGGCCACCAGTGTATCGACCGCTTCGTTCGGGTAGTTGCCCGCCGCCGTTTCGTCGGAAAGCATGACGGCGTCGGTCCCGTCGAATACGGCATTGGCGATATCGGAGACCTCCGCACGGGTCGGATAGGGTGAGTTGACCATCGAGGTGAGCATCTGGGTCGCTGTGATAACGGGCTTCCCTTTCATGTTGCATTTTTTGATAATCTTCTTCTGAAGGACGGGAACTCTGGAAAGCCCCGCTTCGGCACCCAGATCACCTCTGGCTACCATGATGGCGTCACTCTCATCGATGATCATGTCGATATTCTCTACGGCTGTCGTTCGCTCGATTTTGGAAATAATCCAGGCTTTCCCACCTGCTTCACGCTGGATTTTCCGTGCCTCTATGACATCTTTTTCGCTGCTGACGAATGAGATGGCGACGAAGTCGACACCTTTTTGGGCTCCGAATCGTATGTCGTCTCTGTCCTTGTCCGTCAACGCGTGCAAAGTGATGTCGGCCTTCGGAAAATTGACACCTTTCCCCTCCATCAGGCGTCCGGGAGTCAGAATTTCGAGCACGACACTTCCATCTCTCTTTTCGACAACCCGGGTCTGAACCGTTCCATCGGCGAAAAAGATCTCATCATCGACTTTCAGGTCATCGATAATGCCGGGAAAACTGATTGTGAATGCATCGCCCTCTGCTTCCGTAGCGAGAACGCATCGTTCCCCTTTTTTCACCTCCCTGGGGCTTTCCATCCCGCGTATACGAATTTTGGGACCGCAGATATCCTGCAGAATACCAATAATACGCCCCTTTTTTTCCGCGATGGATCGTATCGTTTCGATCGTTTTTCCATGCTCCGAATAGGAACCGTATGAGAAATTGAGCCGGAAGAGGTTGACACCGTGATCGATCAGTGATGCGATGGAGTCGGGATTGTTGGTCGAAGGGCCGATTGTGGCGACGATTTTGACTTTCCTGTTCATGATTTTCCTTGATAGCTGTTATTTTCTTGTTATTTTCAGATATAAAATGATATCATAAAACCCAGTAATAGAACTGTAACCGTATCCCTGTATAAAATAGCGGAGAAAACGCTGACCGCGAGCATCAGGCGGTTGAATATATATAAAGTAAATTTATATTTTCCAAGGAGAGTAGATGGCATTGGCGGTGATGTGTTCGGGTGGAGACGCTCCGGGCATGAATGCTGCGGTCAAAAAATTTGTTGACTATGCATTCGATAAAGGGGAAGAACCCTACCTTGTCTTTGACGGTCTCGAAGGATTGATCGATGGAAAGATCAAAAAGGCCGAACACAAGGATGTGGCTGGCATTCTTCACCGGGGCGGATCGATCATACGATCCTCCCGTTCGAAACGGTTTTTCGAGTATACGTATCGTCAACAGGCTTATGAGAATTTGAAAAAATACAATATCAACGGACTGGTTGTGCTGGGCGGGGATGGTTCCTTTCGTGCGATGGATCGCTTCAGTGAGGACTTTCCCATCAATTTTGTCGGTATTCCGACGACGATCGACAACGATATATACGGTACGGAATACTGCCTTGGGGTCGATACCGCACTCAATACGATACGGGATGCACTCGATAAGATCTATGACACCGCATCCACGTTCAACCGTGCCTTCGTCGTCGAGGTGATGGGAAGAGAATGTGGGTACCTCGCTGCGATTTCCGCTATCAGTTCCGGTGCGGAAATCTGTCTGATTCCCGAGGTCGACTTTGTACTGCCGACCATCGAGGAGAAACTGCTTCGCGAGATCGAAAATGGCCGCCGGTATGTACTTGCAATAGTTGCAGAAGGTACGAAAATGACCGGGGAAGTTGCGAAGTGGCTTGAAAACAGGATTGGAATGGATACCCGTGTGACGATCCTCGGCCACATCCAGCGTGGTGGTGTCCCCACGACATTCGATCGGATGATGGGGTTTGAGTTTACGGTTCATGCCATCGACCATTTGTGCCGGTCGAAGGAGATGAACAAAGTCGTGGTCTGGAACAAAGGCGAATTCGGTCTTTTGGACATCGATACTGTTGTCAGCAACAAAAACCAGGTCAATCCGCATCATCTGGCGATGCTCAATGTTCTGGACTGATCGGAAAAACAACCAAATATCAAAGGAGAAAATCAATGGTTAAGATTACAAAAAAAGGCAAAAAAGCGTGGGTGACGTTTACGGCTCCGACGACGGAGTGTGATAGCGTAGCGATCAAAGGGAGTTGGAACAAATGGGAACCTGAAACGATGAAAAAGAAAAAGAGCGGTGAGTTCTACATCACAAAAGTTCTTCCAGTCGGCGAGTCGTTTGAGTTCGGTTACCTTGTCGATGAAAGCGACTGGCTTGCCGACCATGAGCTTCCGTTGGCAGAAACACCGTTTGGAAGCAAAAATTCAGTCTTGGAGCTGTAGAATTAATAATGATAGATTAATTTAATTATCAAAGGACTTTATGATGTCGAAGAAAATCAAAGCGGTGATGCTCGCCGGTGGATTTGGCACTCGAATCCAGCCCTTGACACATTCCGTTCCCAAACCGATGCTGCCGGTCGTCAATCTTCCGATGATGGAACACACGCTTAACCGGCTTGTCGAAATCGGTATCGACGAAGTGGTCATTCTGCTCTATTACAAGCCGGATGTCATCAAAAACCATTTCGGCGACGGGAGCGACAGGGGCATACAGATTCACTATGTACTGCCTGACGACGATTACGGCACGGCAGGTGCCGTGGGACTTGGACGGGAGTATCTCGATACCACTTTTATGATCGTCAGCGGTGATCTGGTGACCGACTTTGATTTCAAAGAGATCTTCGATTATCATGAGGCGAAGAGATCGAAACTGACGATAACGCTGACATCCGTCGAAAATCCTCTCCAGTTTGGCGTCGTCATTGCCAACGAAGAGGGGAAGATCGAGAAGTTTTTGGAAAAACCGAGCTGGGGCGAAGTGTTCAGTGATACGATCAATACCGGTATCTACATCATCGAACCGGAGATTCTCGAATACATTCCGGTCGGTGAAAACTTCGATTTCGCGAAAGATCTCTTCCCTCTCCTGATGAAAGAGGGAATCGATCTGATGGGTTTCAATGCAGTCGGCTACTGGCGCGATGTCGGCAATCCGGACAGCTATCGTGAAGTGCATGACGACATTCTCAACGAACGTCTCAATTTCAACATTCCCGGCAAAAAAGTCGACTATCCCGACGGGACTCTCTATCTGACGGGAGAGAGCCGACTGGATGAGAGTATCGAAATAATCGGAAATGTCGTGATCGGTGCGAATGTCCATATCGGAAGAGGCACCAAACTGAACAATGTCGTTATTGGCGACAATGTAAATCTGGGGGAAGAGTGCCAGATCAGAAACTCGGTACTGTGGCACAACATCGAAATCGGCAAGAAATTCGTTCTCGATAACGGTATCATCTGCAACAACAACAGGATCGACGACAACGTCACGGCGAAAGCGGGGCTCATACTCGCCGAAGGGTGTACAGTCGGAAAACTTGTCCGCTTCGAGCAGGATGTCACGATCTGGCCGGACAAAGAGATCGAACCGGCTGCCATTGTCAACAGGAACGTCGTCTGGGGCAGCAGATACAAAAACTCCATTTTCCAGTATGGGAGCGTATTGGGAAAATCCAATGTTGAACTCAGCTGTGAAATGGCAACGAAACTGGCAGAAGCCTATGCTGCCGAACTGCCGCCCGGAACGACCGTGATGGTGGGACGTGATCATGACAAGAGTTCGCGTATGATCAAACGGGCATTTCTCGGAGGTCTTCTCTCTGCCGGTATCGATGTGGTCGATCTAAAGAGTCTTCCACCGTCGATTGTACGCTATTCGATTTCACATAATGAGAA
Organism: Hydrogenimonas sp.; assembly: GCF_029932565.1. GTDB lineage: Bacteria > Campylobacterota > Campylobacteria > Campylobacterales > Hydrogenimonadaceae > Hydrogenimonas. The sequence goes on along the minus strand of NZ_JAOZPV010000003.1, from coordinate 23,113 downwards.
TATTGTGGGTGGTGCCTATGTGCGCCGGAATATGTATGATCCGACATCGACAGAGATCAACTTTTTCAACGAAGACGGGCTTCGAATCGACAACAATACGGCAAAATCGATCGAAAAAGCATTTTTCAACGAAAAATTCAGACGGGTCGAATTTACGAAAATCGGGGCCATTCACGAGAGTCTGAACTGGGAAGAGTGCCATGACTATCGCACGGCGATCGAGCTGGCAGTGGACCAAAAGATTCTGCGTTCGAAAAACGTACGAATCGCTGTCGACCTGATGCATGGCATCACTGCCGATGTCTTTCCGAAAATACTGAGCGACATCGGGCTCAACAACATCACGCTCAATGCGCATGCCGAAACGCGCAGCGTCAGCAGTCTCGAACATCTGATCAGCAAGGCGAAAAGCGATCTTTCCACAATCGTGCCTTCACTGGGTCTCGATGCCGGCTTTGCCATTTTTTCCGGCGGGCAGCGTGTGGCTATCGTGTGCGACAAAGGGAATTTTTTCGACAAAATCGAGGGACTCTCCATTGTATTGTATCTGCTCAATCTGGAAGCAAAATCGCAAAATCGCAATATGAAGGTATTTCTTCCGACGTGGGCTCCCGACACCGTCGAATATGACCATCTGATCATCGAGCGGGGTGTCTATAGCAACTTCAAAGCGGAGAAACTGCGTGAATACGATCTTATCGCGACAATCGACGGCAACTTTGCATTTACCGACTTCACGCTCCATCGTGATGCGATGTATGCGGCACTGAAAATATTGGAAATGCTCATTCGCCATGACGTCAAACTCTCCGAAATCGGCAGCAAAATCCATCCGTTCTATTACAAAACGATAAAGATTCCCTGTCCACAGGCATTGAAGGGCAAGATGATGAGAAAATTCATCGAGATTTCGAAAGAGAAAAAACATTCGACTATCGATGGTGTCAAAATCTGGGAGAATGAGACCGACTGGATTCTGATGATTCCGGATACCTATGGCGACTATCTGAATATATACCTGCAGGCCAAAGACGATGCCGCAGGTGAGAGACTCTACAAAAAATATGCCGCTCTTATCGCAGAGTGGATGAACGAGTAGATGGCGATAACGCTCAATTTTTTCTGGCACATGCATCAGCCGGACTACCGCAATGCGGAGGGGAAGATGCATATGCCATGGGTCTTTCTGCATGCCATAAAAGACTACTATGAGATGCCGTGGCTGCTATCGCGATATCCGACACTCAAAGCGACATTCAATATCACACCTCCCCTGATTGAGCAGCTTCGTATCTATATCGAAGAGGGTATCGAACGGGACATCTTTCTCTCACTCTGGATCAAAGAGCCGCGCGATCTGAGCAGTGACGAGCGAAGTTACGTTATTAAAATATGCCATTCCCCGCAATTTGACACGATGGTCAAACCATTTCACCGGTATGTGGAACTCTTCAAACGGGATGATCTGAACGACAACGAATTCATCGAACTCGAGGTCCTTTTCATGCTGGCATGGTGCGGCAACTATCTGCGGGAAAAGGATGAGACCGTCAGCCGTCTTATTCACAAGGGTCACGGGTATACCGGTGCCGACAAACAGGAGCTTATGGACGCTCTGTTGCACTTTCTGACGACTATAAAGCCTTTCTACAAAGAGTTGCTGGAAAAGGGTCAGATATCGTTGGCGACCACCCCGTTCAATCATCCGATCCTGCCGATACTTATCGACATGACCAATGCAAAAATCTCCAACCCCCATACCGAAATTCCCGCCAACCATTTTCCGCTTGTGGAAGATGCGAGAGAACAGGTCCGCTGGGCCATCGATCTGTACGAGAAGGTTTTTGGCTGCAGACCGACAGGATTCTGGCCAGCCGAGGGTGCTGTGGATGAAAAGAGTGTCGAGATCTACAAAGAGTTTGGACTCCGATGGATCGCAACGGACGAAGCAATACTTTTCAAGTCGCTTTCATTGGATACCGAGCAGAGGGAAGAGCTGTACAAACGTTACGCCTACCACGATATTTTCATCGCATTCAGAGATCATAGATTGAGCGATCTTATTGGTTTTACCTACCGTTTCTGGGAAGGGGACAGGGCCGCCGACGATTTCATCCATCACCTGCATGCAATCGACCGAAAGGTCGAAAACGCTACGATTTCCGTCATTCTGGACGGTGAGAATGCCTGGGAATTCTATCAGAACAATGCGTTCGACTTTTTCGATGCGTTGTATAGAAAATTGAGTCATACACCATGGTGCCGGACTGTTACGATGGACGAGCTGAGCCGGAAGCACGATGTCGACATGCCGAGACTCCATCCGGGTTCATGGATTTACGGAACATTCGATACATGGGTGGGACATCCGGAGAAAAACAGTGCATGGGAGTTGATCTATCAGACCAAAAACGATTTCAACCATCATGCACCGCAATTGACGGAAGAGGTCAAGGCGCAGATTACCGACCATTTTCTCGCTGCCGAGTGTTCCGACTGGTTCTGGTGGTATGGTGAAGACCACTACACCGATTATGCAGAAGAGTTCGACGAACTCTTCCGCAGCCATCTGATCACGATCTACAAGCTGATGGATGTGGTTCCGCCGAGCAGTCTCTTCAATCCGATCGCCGGCAACAGAAAAGATCTGCATGCACTGATCAACGAACCGAAATTTTCCATCCAGCCCCGTATTGATGGCCATATCACATCGTTTTTCGAATGGCTCGGCAGCGGTATGATCGATGAAACCCGCATCTTTTCGACAATGGACAAAGTACGGGGACCGATCTCGACAATCCATTGGGGTGAAGATCGCGATTCGGTTTTCATACGTCTGGACGGTGATATCGATGCATTGAAAGAGAACGGTATGGTGCGTCTCTATGTCAGGGAGTTGAACGAGACGATCGATATCGAATTGAATCGCTCTCCAATGTTGGGCGACATCTCGATGGCCATCGAAAAGATCATCGAAATCGGCATCAACAAGCGCCTCTATTTTCATGGTCTCAAACAGGCCTCTCTGCGTCTGGAGATTCTCAAGGATGGGGAAGTGGTGCAGGTACTGCCCGGAGTTTCCGAACTTGTCATCGATCTGACGGAAGACTATTCGAAAAACTGGTTTATATGATCGATGGAGGAAAAAGTGTGCAACACGAAAAGAGTAGGAGCGCTGGATGTCCGAAATCCGTTATGACCTGATACACGATGAGTATGCTTTGATCGCACCCGAACGCCTGCACCGGCCCGACTGCTACAAATATGTGAGCGGAGAAGAGAACGATACAAGATCGTGTCCCTTCTGTGAAGGTCACGAATCGATGACGCCGCACGAAATCTATGCCATCCGTGAAAATGAACCCGATACGCCGGGATGGAAAACCCGTGTCGTCCCCAACCTCTACAAAGCGGTACAGATCGAAGCGGCGTGGGAGAGCAAAGAGGTGGGAATCTATCAGGCATGGGAAGGTCTGGGTGCCCATGAAGTGATTGTCGATACACCCCGCCATCTGACACGCATGGATGCCTGGACACATGAGGAATATTTCAACTGGCTCTATACGTTGCGATCCCGCATTAACGACTTGAAAAACGATTTCAGGCTCGTCTATTTCTCGCTTTTCAAAAATCACGGCCATTATGGTGCCGCAACCCAGTCTCATCCCCATACGCAGCTGATTGCGCTTCCGATTGTGCCGAAACGAAAGATGGATCAGCTCTTGCGGGCCCACCGCTATTTCCTCGAGCGCCGTCACAACATTTTCGAAAGTGTCCTCTCCGAGGAGGAGCATGATGGCGATCGGATCATTATAAAGAGCGAACATTTTATGACTATCTGCCCCTTTGCATCGACATTTGCATTCGAAGTGATGGTTATCAGCCGTGAAAGTGCCGCATCGTTGACCGATTTGAACGATATCAAGCTGCAGGATCTCGCGAATGTTCTCAAGCAGACGATCGACGCGCTCTATCAACAGTTGGGCGACTTCGATTTCAATATCACATTCAATACTCCTCCGGTGCAAAAGAATGTCACGACGGAATCCTTTTTCGATGCACTGCCTCAGATGTGGCGCTTCGGACTTCGAATCGTGCCGCGTCTTTTTCGGCTCGGTGGATTCGAATTTGGCAGCGGCGTCCATATCAACCCCGTTTCGCCCGAAGAGGCGGCTGACCTTTTGAGAAGTGTCGTCGAAGGAAAACGATGAGAGTGCTTTTCACTGCGGCCGAAATATTTCCCTTCGCCAAAACAGGAGGATTGGCGGATATCGCACACGCTCTTCCCAAAGCGCTTTCGGAACACCTGGATGTCGTATCGTTGATGCCGCTTTATCGTTTCATCGACAAAAAGAGATACCAAATAGAACCGACCGGCATGGAGATGACGCTGATCGTTGGCGAGACGCTCCATACGGTCGAGATTTTTTCAACGCATTATGAGGGAGTGGAACATCTTTTCGTCTACAACGAGACACTCTGCGACTGTGAAGGGATATATGGCCCACCGGGAGGTTGTTACGAGAACAACGATATCCGTTTCGCTATTTTCTCTCATGCCATTGTAGAGCTCTCCAAACGCCTTTCGATCGAACTGCTTCATCTCAACGACTGGCATACGGCGCTCGCGGCGCCCCTCGTAAAAGATGCCGGACTGAAAACCCGGATCGTGTTTACGATCCACAATCTCGCCTATCAGGGTATCTTTCCGCCCCTCTCCATCAGTCGTACGGGTCTGTCGCCACACCATTTCACGCTAGAGGATATGGAGTTCTATGGTTCGCTCAACTGGTTGAAAGGCGGCATCGCCCACAGTGACGCCGTGACGACGGTGAGTCCGAGCTATGCGGTCGAGATACAGCTGCCGGAGTTCGGCTGTGGACTCGACGGATTTTTGCGGTTGCATCACGAAAAACTCTCCGGTATTCTCAACGGTATCGATACGACTCTGTATGACCCATCGGGCGATCCGTCGCTGCCCTACCATTTCAGTGCCGGACGTATGGCCAACAAGAGCCGGTGCAAAAAGGCCTATCTCGAGGAAATCGATATCGACACGCCGGAGCTTCCTCTTTTTATTTTCATCGGACGTTTTGTCGAGCAGAAAGGTCTGGACTGGATCATTGATGCAGCCAATGTGATTGGGAAGTTCCCGATGGTTCTTTCGATACTGGGCGGAGGAGAGAGACGTTACGAGATGCTGTTCGATGCGCTTTCACAACAGTATTCCAATATCCATGTGCAGATTGGTTATGACGAATCGCTCTCCCATCGCATGTATGCGGCTGCCGATTTTCTGTTGATGCCCTCGCGGTTCGAACCGTGCGGACTCAATCAGATGATCGCGATGCGTTACGGAACCATCCCTGTTGTGCACCGCATCGGAGGATTGCGCGACACCGTCCATCCCTGGAACGGGAAAGAGCCCCTGTGCGGCAAAGGAGTCTCTTTTTCCGAGCCCGGTGCTTCGGGGTTGGTTCGCGCCATCGAAGAGGCGATAGAACTTTACGACACGAGGCGGACATTCCGCAGAATCAGGAAGTTTGATATGGATTGCGACTTTTCCATAAGGCGATGCGCGCAACGTTACGAATCACTCTACAGGACTCTTTTTTGAGCCGGCTTGCGATCGATATCGGAGGTACACACTTGCGATATGAGCTCATTGGAGAAACTGAAGTGTGCGGCAATATGTCGAGTCGGGACTCAGAGCTAGCGCACTTCATCGGGACGATGATCGAAAAATATTCCGATATCGACGCCGTCGCGATTTCGTTTGCAGGACAGGTGCACGATGGCACAATACTTTCGGCCCCCAACATCGAGACCGAAATAGTTGACATCCAGGCCCATTTCGAATCGAAATATGGCATTCGTGTCCGGATAGAGAACGATCTCAACTGTGCCGCGTTGGCCGAATCGGTTTACTGGGGAGAGGAGAATCTGGTGGCTCTCTATTCGGGCACAGGGCTTGGCAGCGGCATCATTGAAAAAGGAGAGATCGTTTATGGGTCGAGAGGCCTTGCCGGGGAGATCGGACACATCCCCTATCGGGAAGCGCCCTTCGCCTGCGGCTGCGGAAAACACAACTGCATCGAACTCTATGCATCCGGCAGCGGTATCGAAAAATGGATGGCCCATCTGGATTGCAAAGAGCCTGTCGATCTCGACAGGCTCTTTCGTTCCGGCAGTGAAAGTTGCCGTTCGATTGCCGAGAAATATATCGATGCCCTGCTGTATGCCGCCGCGACACTCGTGACACTCTGCAACCCGAAAATCGTCGTGCTGGGAGGCGGAGTGATCCGGCACAATCCGTTCGTGTTGGAGTCTCTGAACGCCAGACTTGGCGATTTTGCACTGCATGCTGCGATGGAGGATCTCCGACTGGAGGCAAGCCATATCGAAAACGCCTCTTTGGAAGGGGCGAAGCTGTTGTTGGATACAATGTAACCAAGAGATGAACGGTGAAGGGCAGACGGTGCACGAAAAGAGGAACGGATCGTCACCGTTGACTGTTCACCATTTACCCTTCAATGCAAGGAGATGATATGAATAAAGCGCTGAATATTCTTTTTACCGCATCGGAAGTTGTACCGTTTGCAAAAACCGGCGGATTGGCAGATGTGGCCGGTGCTCTTCCCAAAGCGCTGGCATCACTTGGACACAACGTCATTGTCGTAATGCCACGCTATTACAGTATCGACAAAGACAAACTCGAACATATCGTCGGGCCGCTCGGTGTGCCGATGGGTGCGATGGGGGAACTCTGGGCCGGTGTCTACAAGGATACGCTGCCAAACAGTGACGTTCCGATCTATTTCATCGACTATGAGCAGTTTTATGGCAGATCGGGTCTCTATGCCGATGAACAGGGTTTCAGCTATTCCGACAACGACAACCGGTTCGTTTTCCTGAGCAAAGCGGCATTCCAACTATGCAAAAAAATCGGATTCAAACCCGATATCATCCATGCCCACGACTGGCATACGGCGGCGCAGCCGGTTCTGAAAAACTCACGCTATGCGTTCGACGACTTTTTCAAAGAGAGCGCATCGGTATTGACCATTCACAATCTTCAGCATCAGGGGATCTTTTTCAAAGGTGTCATGGATGTGATGGAAGCCGGTTGGGAACATTTCAATCCCCATGAACTCGAATCGATGGACGGGGTGAATATTCTGAAGGGGGGTATCGCACATGCCGATGCCGTGACGACGGTGAGCCGCAAATATGCGCATGAAATCCAGACTCCGGAATTCGGCTTCGGACTCGAAGGGCATATCGGAGCGCACAGTTACAAACTCTACGGCATTCTCAACGGTGTCGATTATGACGAGTGGAGTCCTGCCATCGATCCCTTTATAGCCAGACGGTACGATCTGGACGATATGAGCGGCAAAGCGGTCTGTAAAGCGGACATGCAGGATCGATTCAACCTGCCGGTGTGGGACGATGTACCCCTTATCGGCTTCGTCGGACGTTTTGCGGAACAGAAAGGGATCGGTTTGATCGCCGGCGCGATCGAGGGGCTCTTGCATCTGAATGTTCAGATCGTCATGCTCGGAACGGGAGAAAAATGGGCCGAAGGGTTCTTCAGCGATATCGCAGGAAAGTATCCCGACCGTTTCGCCTGCTACATCGGCTACTCCAACGAGCTTGCCCATGTCATCGAAGCGGGCAGCGATCTCTTTTTGATGCCTTCGCTGTTCGAACCCTGCGGGCTGAATCAGATCTATTCGCTGCGTTACGGCACATTGCCGATCGTCCGGGCGACCGGCGGTCTGGACGATACGATTCAAAACTACGATCCTGCCACGAAAACGGGCAACGGCTTCAAATTCGAATGGGCGACCAACGACGCACTCTATCATACAGTCAAATGGGCGGCAGACACCTACCGCTACGAAAAAGATGCCTTCGCGATTATGCAGAGAACGGCGATGCAGGCAAGATTCGACTGGGAAAGTGCGGCGGAAAAATATGAGGATCTCTATTACCACACGCTCTACAGCAGACGCGTGAAAAATTACAAGTGAGGCTATTATGAACGCAATACACTATGACGTCACCCGATTCAGTGATATGGATATCTATCTTTTCAAAGAGGGAACACATGTCAAGCTCTACGACAAACTCGGCTCCCACAGGATGCAAAGAGATAAGATGGACGGAGTCTATTTCGCTGTCTGGGCGCCCAATGCCGCGATGGTGAGTGTCATCGGTGATTTCAACGGCTACGATGCTGCGGCGCATCCCTTGAAACTTCGTGAAGACGAATCGGGTATCTGGGAAGGGTTTATCGAAGATGTGGATGTAGGGCAGACCTACAAATATCATATCGTCTCGAAAATGGATGGACGCACATTCGAAAAAGCGGATCCGTATGCCAAATATGCCGAAAAACCACCGCATTCCGCTTCACGCGTCTGGGAGATCGACGATTACGAATGGAACGACGATGCCTGGATGGCGATGCGGAAAGAACGCAATGCCCACGACAAACCCATCTCCGTTTACGAGGTTCATCTGGGGTCGTGGCGAAAAATTGTGGAAGAGGGGAACCGATCGCTGACCTATATCGAATCGGCGCACGAACTCGCCCGTTATCTCACCGATATGAACTACACCCATGTCGAAATCATGCCGATTACCGAACACCCTTTCGAAGGCTCATGGGGATACCAGGTAACCGGCTATTTCGCCCCGACGGCACGGTATGGCACGCCGCAGGAATTCATGCAGTTCGTCGATATTCTGCATCAGCACGATATCGGCGTCATCATGGACTGGGTTCCATCGCATTTTGTCACCGATGGTCATGGCCTTATCAATTTCGACGGTACCTGTCTCTACGAGCATGTCGACCCGCGTCTCGGGTACCATCCGGAATGGAAGAGTGCCATATTCAACTATGGACGGAACGAAGTACGTGCTTTTCTGATTTCGAGTGCGATGTACTGGCTTGAAAAATACCATATCGACGGTATCCGTGTTGACGCGGTGGCGTCGATGCTCTATCTCGACTATGCGAGAGAAGAGGGTGAATGGATTCCCAACGAGTTCGGGGGCAATGAAAATCTCGATGCCATTGCGTTTTTGAAACAGCTCAACGAAACGGTCTACGGAGAGTATGAGGACATCGTCATGGTGGCGGAAGAGTCGACGGCCTACCCGATGGTGACAAGACCGGTCTATGTCGGTGGGCTCGGTTTTGGATTCAAATGGAATATGGGATGGATGCACGATACACTCAAATATTTCAAGCTCGATCCCATCTACCGCCAGCACCACCACCACCAGATCACCTTCAGCATGTGGTACGCTTTCGACGAAAACTTCGTTCTGCCGCTGAGCCACGACGAAGTGGTGCATATGAAGGGTTCTCTCATTCGCAAGATGCCGGGAGACGACAACCAGAAATATGCCAACCTGCGTGCACTCTTCGCCTATATGACGGCGCATCCCGGCAAAAAACTCCTTTTCATGGGAGGGGAGTTCGCACAGTGGTCCGAATGGAACTACGAGCAGAGTCTCGACTGGCACCTCCTGGAAAATCCGTGCCACCGCGGTATCCAGCGATTGGTGAGCGATCTCAATGCACTCTACAAAACCGAACGGGCGCTTCATCTCTACGACGAGAAGCATGCCGGTTTCGAGTGGATCGACGATACCGACTATCAGCACAATGTGCTCGCGTTTCTTCGAAAAAGCGACAGGGAAGAGGAGACGATTCTCGTAGTCTGCAACTTTGCCGATACCGTCTATCACAACTACCGGGTCGGTATGCCGATACCGGGTCGATGGAAAGAGATCTTCAATTCCCAGTACAAACATTACGAGGGGTGGGATATCACCAATCCGGAACCGATAGAGACGGAAGATATCGAATGTCACGGACGCAAACATTCGCTCACTCTCCAGCTGCCCCCGTTGGGTGTGAGCTATCTCAAACTGGTATAGGAGTCAGTGAGTATGCTGAAAAATATCGATCCGACCGGAACCGATACATGGAAGAGGCTGGGGAAACTCTACGAAGAGAAAAAGGGAAAACATCTGCGCGATATGTTCGCTGCAGATCCGCAACGGTTCGGGAAATTCTCGAGAACGCTTGACGACGAGATACTGCTCGACTTTTCGAAAAACCTGATCGACGGGGAGATCTTCGAAACGCTTCTCGATCTGGCCACCGAATGCGATGTGAAAGGGGCTGCGGACGCGATGTTCCGAGGCGAGAAGATCAATCGTACCGAAAACCGTGCCGTATTGCATACGGCGCTTCGAAACCGCGGCAACAGACCTGTCCTCGTCGATGGAGAGGATGTGATGCCGAACGTCAACGCCGTCTTGAACCAGATGGAAAAATTCTGTGCCAAAGTGCACAGCGGCGAGTGGAGAGGTTATACGGGCAAAGCGATCACGGATATCGTCAATATCGGCATCGGCGGCTCCGACCTGGGGCCGGTCATGGTTACGGAAGCCCTCAGAGCCTACAAACGCGACGATATCGAGCCCCATTTCGTCAGCAACGTCGACGGAACGCATATCGCCGAAACTCTCAAAAGAGTCGATCCGGAGACGACGCTTTTTCTGATCGCATCCAAAACCTTCACGACGCAGGAGACGATGACCAACGCCCATACGGCACGCGACTGGTTTCTGAAAGCGACCGGCGACGAAAAGGCGGTGGCGAAGCACTTCGTCGCGATGTCGACCAATGCGGAAGCCGTCAGAGAATTCGGCATCGATCTCGACAATATGTTTGAATTCTGGGACTGGGTCGGCGGGCGTTATTCACTCTGGTCCGCGATCGGTCTCTCGATCGCGTTGACGATCGGTTTTGATCGTTTCGTCGAACTGCTCGAAGGCGCCTACGAGATGGACAACCATTTCAGAAACACTCCGTATCGTGACAATCTGCCCGTCATTCTGGCACTCCTGGGTATCTGGTACAATAACTTTTTCGGTGCACAAAGTCATGCGCTCTTGCCGTATGACCAGTATATGCACCGCTTTCCGGCATATATGCAGCAGGGCGATATGGAATCGAATGGAAAATATGTGGACCGAAACGGAAACAAAGTCGAGTACCAGACCGGTCCTGTCATCTGGGGAGAAGCGGGCACCAATGGCCAGCATGCCTTTTATCAGCTGATACATCAGGGTACCAAACTGATTCCCTGCGATTTCATCGCACCTGCCGAATCGCTCAATCCGATTGGCGATCATCATAGAAAACTCCTCTCCAACTTTTTTGCACAGACCGAAGCGCTCGCTTTCGGAAAAACGAGGGAAGAGGTGGAGAGGGAGTTTCTGGAGACGGGAAAAACTCTAGAGGAGGTGGCTGACCTGATTCCACACAAAATTTTCGAGGGCAATCGTCCTACCAACTCCATACTGCTGAAAAAGATGACACCGAAAGTACTCGGAAAACTGATTGCAATGTATGAACACAAAATTTTCGTCCAGGGTGTTATCTGGAACATCTACAGTTTTGATCAATGGGGGGTGGAACTGGGTAAGCAGCTCGCAAAAAAGATCCTTCCGGAACTGGAGGGCGACGGAGTCGTAGAATCGCATGACAGCTCCACCAACGGCCTTGTCAACCAATACAAAAAATGGAGGAATGGATGAAAAGATTTTTGTTGCTGTGTATGATGTGCGGAGTGGTACTTTTCGCCACGACGGACGATATGGCAGAAAAAATCAGGATACAGAATCAGAACATCGTCAAAGCGGCAGCGGAAGAACTCGGCAAAGAGTTGCCGAAACGGGTGGATCCCTATACACAACTGGTGGGTATCGATGCCGACGGCGAGAAGCTGATCTATACGTTTGAAATTGCAGCAGGTCCAAAAAGCGATGAGCAGATCATCAAAGAGGGTGAAGAGAGAATGCGTCGGAATGTAACGGCCGGCATATGCAGCCGATCCCAGCGTTTTCTCAAGAGCGGTATCACCATCTCCTACCGTTATCTCTCTGCTGCGACGAAGCGAGAACTTTTCCGTTTCGATGTTTCCGAAAAAGATTGCCCGCTTCTGGCTGAATGAAACTTCAATTCGGATATGAAATTTGTAATAATATAACATTATACGATGAATAAAATATGATCATAATTAACCAAATATATACAAAACTCCGCATCTAATCAAACGTCTATAAGAATATTGTGTTACACTAAATACATCAGGCTACTCTGAATACCGTTGCAGTTTTGGAGCGGCCCTGGCTGCTGGATCATTAAGATGATTCTCAGATGGGCGCATGCAAGGAGTTGTCATGCCAGGTGCTATGTTACTTATTCTGTTACCGATTGTTGCGACACTGCTCCTGAGATGGTTCAGATCCGAAAAAATGCAATATATACTTCTTGCGACAACCGTCGTTTTGCTGTCTGCGACGGCGTTGAAGCTTTACTTCGGCAGTGCTGTTCTGACCTTCCATTTTCCCCATTGGCTCGAACTATTCATCGTAATTGCGGATCTGTTGCTGCTTCTCTATTTCCTGTGGCAGGGGCGACGGTTCGATCGGCGGATCATCACACTGCTGGCGGTCATACAGCTGCTGCTCTATGGCTGGGCAGAATCGGTTCTTCCCGAAGAGGGGGGTGCGGAAGTCGTCGTCGATGCTCTGTCGACTTTCATGTTTCTCATCATCAATATTGTTGGCGGAATCATCGTCGTTTACGCCGTGCGGTATATGAGCTACGAAGAGATCTCCGAAGAGAAGAAGCGGCTTTTCATCGCCTATCTGCTTCTCTTTCTTTCGGTTATGAACGCTGTCGTGGTAAGCAATTCACTGCTGCTCTTCTTCTTCCTTTTCGAGATGACGACACTGGCTTCCTATCTTCTCATCGGTTTCAGAGGCGACGAAACGGCACAGAAGAACGCACTCAAGGCACTCTGGATGAATCAGATCGGAGGTGTCGTCATTCTGCTCGGAACGCTCTGCGCCATTTACGGTTACGACACCACACGGTTCGATGCATTGACCGGGAGTGTCGGCGGCACCCTTCTGCTCTGTGTCTCGCTGGTAAGTATGGCGGCGCTGGTCAAAGGAGCGTCGATCCCCTTTGACGGCTGGCTGCTTGGTGCCATGGTGGCACCGACACCCGTCAGTGCCATCCTCCACTCGGCGACAATGGTGAAAATTGCCCCGTGGCTCATTCTGAAACTCTCTCCGGCTCTGGGAGGCACGGGTGTGGGTCTGCTGCTCTCGACATTCGGCGGCTTCGTATTTGTCGCCGCATCCTATCTGGCCCTTTCGCGTACCGTTTTCAAGGAGATCCTCGGCTACTCCACGATCGCACTGTTGGGACTTATGATGGCGCTGGCAGCCATTGGTACGCCCGAGACATCGATATTGACGATGGTGCTCATATTCTTTCACGCGCTCTCCAAAGCGATGCTCTTCATGACGGCGGGTGTGGTCGAAAAACTGCACCATCTCAAAGATATCGAGGATATGAAAGGATTGATTGAAACGGCACCGAAAAGTGCCCGTTTCATTCTGTTTGGATTCGTCTCGCTGACATTGCCGCCTTTTGGTCTTTTTATCGTCAAGCTGTTTGCCATCGAAGAGGTTTCTCACATGCTGCCGGACCATCCGGGGCTTTTCTTGCTGCTTCTCTCTATTCTGATCGGCAGCACACTGCTGGTGCTTCTCTATTTCAAAGTGACGGCGGCCATCCTCTCGCGGCCTTCGGACATCGTCGGTCTCGGGCATGAAGCGATGCCGTCCGGGTTTCTCCTGCCGCTTGCCATTCTCGCCGTTCTGGTCGTCTTCACGACAATCCGGCTGGCGGCCGTTCAGCAAGTGGCCGATCTTACACTCTTTTTCGTGCCCATCGCCATGCTCGTTCTGGCGCCACTGGCGTATCGTTGGATGGATCGTTTTGATCGTGTGAAATGCTATCACTGCGGCGAGAAGGAGTCGTTTGATGCAGCACTCTATTACTACGAACCGACTCCGAAAATACGGGTGGCTATCTATACGTTCTTCACACTTCTTTTCGTGTCGGTCGCGTTGACAGGAGCCCTCTCATGACAACCTGGTTCTGGATCGTGATGGCACCGGTGCTCGGCGGGCTGGTCTATGGCGGGGAAAGGGTGTTGCGTGCCCGTATGCAGCGACGTCAGGGGCCTCCGCTGCTGCAGCCTTTTTACGACATGTTCAAGTTGATGGATAAACGCACGCTCGTCATCCATTCCGCCCATGCATTGCTGGGTGTCGTACATTTTCTGGTTCTATGGATTACGGTGGGTGCCATCTTTTTTGGCTGGAATCTCCTCTATATTGTCTTTCTGCATCTTTTTGCGCTGATCGTGCTGGTTATCGCCGGTTACAGTGTCCGTTCGGTTTTTTCCCAGATCGGAGCGAACCGCGAACTCCTTGCGCTGGTGGCCTACGAACCGGTTTTGCTGCTTGTGACGGTCGGGTTTTATCTGTATGCGGGTAGTTTCTATATCGGTGACATTCTGCACCACAGCGGCTATCTGTCGCAGATGCCACTGCTCTTTCTGGCGCTGCTCGTCATTCTTCCCATCAAAGTGAAAAAGTCGCCGTTCGATGTGGTCGAAGGGCATCAGGAGATCGTCGGCGGCGTGGAAGTGGAGTACAGCGGTTTCTTCTTCGAGTTTCTCTATATGGCACGTTTTTTGGAGTATATCTTCATCTACAGTTTCGTATTCCTCTTTGGAGGAGCGGACTATTGGCTCGGGGCACTGCTGGTCATCGGTACGTTCATCCTGGTGAACCTCGTCGACAATGCCACCGCGCGAGTCCGTGCAGCCGATATGGTCAAAATCAGCTACCTGCTGGCACTGCTGCTGGCAGGCATCAACATCGTCTGGATGCTCACATGAAATGGTTGGCACAGTTCAGGAAAAAATCACCCTGGATTCTCCATTACAATGCCGGCAGCTGCAACGGTTGTGACATAGAGATACTCGCAGCGCTGAGTCCCCGATTCGATCTGGAGCGTTTCGGCATCGTCAATACGGGAAATCCGAAGCAGACGGACATTTTTCTGGTGACGGGTCCCGTAACGTTTCACTCCAGAGAGCGACTTGTGGAACTCTACAGTCAGATTCCCGAACCCAAAGTGGTCGTCGCTGTCGGAGCCTGTACCTCGACCGGCGGGGTCTTTCGTGGTATGTACAATGTTGAAGACGGCATCGATCGGTACATCCCGGTGGATGTTTATGTACCCGGGTGTGCCGCCTCGCCACAGCTCATTATCGACGGGATCGTGCAGGCGTTGTCGATACTTGAGAAGAAAAACAAAGCGATCGAAAAACCATTCCGGCTCTTCGGTGGGATAAAGAGGATCGGAAAAAAGATCAGCCGGTTGACAATGGCGAAACGTATTGGGGAGGAAAAATGAAAAAGATTGAAACGACTCTCGAAAGAGTGGTCAAAACGATCGAAGAGTTCTACGATCGGTACGAGTGGCACTTTCTGACTCTCAACGGGATAGACCTGGACGATGGGAAGATCGAGCTGCAGTGGATCTTTGCGAAATATGGTGCAAAGGATGAAACGGTTGTGTTTTACTGCATTACCGATTACGAAACAGAGGTACCCTCTATCGTGAAACTGATTCCCTCGGCCATCATGGGTGAGCGTGAGGTGGTGGATATGTTCGGTTTGACAATCGAAGGCATCGAAGGAAAGCTCTACCTGAGTGACGATTCGCTTAAAACCCCTCTGAAAACGATGGGATTGGGAGGGTGTGAAGTGTGAAAAAAGTGATCAATATACCGTTGGGTTCCCAGCATATCTCTCTGTTGGAGCCGGTCCGTTTTCAATTCAAGACCCATAACGAAAAAATTGTCGAGGTCGGAGCCGATGTCGGATTCGTCCATCGCGGAATAGAGCGGGCGTGTGTGACCCAGTTCGAATGGAAAAAACTCCCCTACGTGGTTGCCCGGGTATGCGGTCTGTGCGCCATCACCCATTCGCTTTCATTTACGCTCGCCGTCGAAAAGATGCTGGAGTTCGAAAGCACCCGGCGAATCGACTATCTGCGGATGCTGATGGTGGAACTCGATCGCATCCACTCCCATATGCTCTGCCTCTCCCATACAGCGGAAAATGCCGGTTTCGAAGCGATGTTCATGGAAGTGATGGCGGCACGGGAGCCGGTTATGGACCTGCAGGAGGCGATCAGCGGCAACCGGGTGCAGTTTGACTATATCGCCATCGGTGGTGTCCATCGCGATATTTCGCCCGAGACGGCGAAAGAGGTCGTGGCGACACTGGATGCGCTGAAACCGAAAATCGAACGACTGCTGGAAGAGTTTTCGAAAAACTGGTCCCTTTCACTGAAATACAGAGGTGTCGGGATGCTGACCTACGAGGAGGCGTGCATCTACAATACCCTCGGGCCGCTCGCCCGCGCTGCCGGGTTGCGGACGGACGTACGTCTGGAGAGTTCCGATCTGCCTTACGAAGAGGTCGGTTTCGAAGTGGTTCTCGAGAAGGGAGGCGATATCCACGCCCGCAATATGGTGCGGCTCTATGAGATTCTCAACAGCATCGAGATGTGCAAAAACATCGTGCAGAACCTGCCGGAGGGAGAGCATCTGCTGAAGATCAAAGGCAAAC
Organism: Hydrogenimonas sp.; assembly: GCF_029932565.1. GTDB lineage: Bacteria > Campylobacterota > Campylobacteria > Campylobacterales > Hydrogenimonadaceae > Hydrogenimonas. Next base: position 6,508 of record NZ_JAOZPV010000003.1, on the reverse strand, counting down.
CCAAAGGTGAGGCGATCGTCCGACTCGAGGCACCGCGGGGGGAACTGATGTATCTGGTGCGTGGCAGCGGCAAGAATTTCCTGGACCGTGTACGTATCAAAACTCCGACTTTTTCCGGCATACCGGCGATGGTCGAAATTTTCAAAGGGAGCGAATACGCCGATGCACCGGCGATACTGGCATCGTTCGATCCCTGTATGTCGTGTACGGCAAAATAGATGCGTGAAGAGTGGAAAGTGAAGAGTGAAGAATTGAGAAAGGGTCGTTGCGGTTCGCTTTTATCGAATGGCAGAGAAGGAGATTTGGATGTTTAGATCACTGGCCAATGCCTGGAGCAATATGTTCAAACCACCCCATACGGTGAAATACCCTTTCGTTGGGGATGTGCAGGTGCCTTCCGACTATCGGGGACTCATTCTCTACGATGTGGAGCATTGCATCTTCTGTGACCGGTGTGAGAAGGCGTGCCCTCCAAAGGCGATCGTCTTCTACCAGCACGATGACGGGCACAAGGAGTACCGATACAACCCCTGGCTCTGTATCTATTGTGGGGAGTGTGTGCGGGCATGTCCAAAAGCGGACGAGGCATTGACCCACTCCTCCGAGAAGCCGAATCCCGCATCGAAGGCCGAGAACGTCAACGATGAGTGGTTTGTTTGGCAGACGGTTGCCCGAGAGAGCCGGGAACGTTATGCCGAGAAGAAAAAGGCCGAAAAAGCGGAAAAGAGAGCGGCCCGAAAAGGTGAGCCTGCCGGCCCGAAAGGAGATTGAGATGCGTATCGTCATCATTGGTGGGGGTATCGCGGGGGCACACGCCGCGAACACCATCATGGAGCGGGAAAAGGGGCACGAGGTAGTGATTCTCTCTGCCGAGAGGTATCCGCCCTACGACCGGATTCATCTCTGCCGGCTGGTCGACGGAAGCGCGGCGTTGGAAGATATTCTGCTCGAACTCCACCCCGATGTAAACGTGGAGCTGAATCAACGCGTTCTCTCCATCGAGCCGGAAGAGAAAAAGGTGGTGACCGAAAATGCCCTCTTCGGATACGACAAACTGATCATCGCGACCGGCTCGAAGCCGAAAACGCTTTTCGACATCGGTGGGATCGAAAACGCTGCGACCTTTCGGAGTGCCGATGACAGTTTCAAAATCGCGAAAGGCATCAAGGGGCGTAACGTCATCATCTCCGGCGTCGGTCCCATCGGCCTGGAACTTCTCGACACCCTGGTCAAAATGCCCGATCCGAAGAGGATGTTTCTTCTTTCACGCGGAGCGCATCTCTACGATCGTGCACTCAATCCGATGGCGGTGGCGTGGATATCGGAGATTTTTGAAGCCGATCCGCGTGTGACGATCTCCTATCACGACGAAATCGTCGAGAGAAAAATCGAGGGAAACCGCCTTGCGACGATCGTGACGAAGCATCATACCATCGACGATCCCTTCCTCATTTTCGGTGTCGGTATCACCCCCAACGTCGATTTTGCAAGAGGTGTTCTGGAGGTTGACAGGGGCATCCTTGTCGACGAGACGATGCGGACTTCCGATCCTGACATCTATGCGGTAGGGGAGGCGGCCCAGCTGCGAAGCGACGGTTTTGTCGCGGGTCGTGTCAGGGAAAGCACACAGGAAGCGGATGTGGCGGTCGCCAACATCCTGGGGATCGAATCGGAACGATTTGAACACGAGCCGGCCATCGACGGGCTGAAAGTGGGTGCCTTTCTCTTTACCGACGTTTCGTCGCCGAAATACGATCCCCGTGATCCGGAAAACGAAGATATCATCATCGAATCGAGAAAAGAGAAACGGGTCGATCAGTATATCGTCAACGACGACCGGCTGCGGCGCTTCATTGGACTCAACTCGAATGTCGATGTCATGGAGCTCAAACGGATCATGGAGAAGGACGAGCCGGTCGATCCCACTTTCTTCTACCATAGCCGGAAGGTGGGCGAGAGGGGACGGCTCGTCTGCAGCTGTACCGGTACGTACGAATTCGACCTCGTCGAACTCATCAAAGAGAACGCCGTCACCCGTTTCGCGGAACTCAAAGGGTTGACCGAGGCGGGGAGGGTCTGTGGGCGCTGCAAACAGGATATCGTCGATCTCATCGCGAAGACGCCGGTCGATCCCGAGGAGGCGGCGCGAATCCGGGCAGAGAAAGAGGCGGCCCGCGAGGCGGCCGAAATGGAAAAGATCAGGAAACGGATCGAAAAGTTCAACCGTCTCCATCCCAAAAACAGGATCACGACGGAGAATCTCGAAGAGGCGATCAAAGCGCTCGATATGAACCGTGAATACAATCGCTGGGTTTCGATGATCACGGCGAGTATGCGTCTGTCACCCCGGCATGAAGAGCTGGTCGATCAGGCGATCAGACAGCTCAACAAAATTCCGATCGTCTGGCTGGAACTGGCCGACTGTACCGGCAATTCCACGGCATTCATCAAAACGGCGCAGCCAAAGATCACCGACCTGATTCTCAACTATATCTCACTCGACTATCACGATCTTCTGATGGCGGCGGCGGGCGATCAGAGCGAACGTACACTCGATTCGATTGTTGAAAACGAGAAAGAGGGCTTCGTCCTGATCGTCGAAGGGGCGGTTCCGCTGGGAATGGAAGGAAAATATCTGCGAATCGGGCCGAAAGGAGAAACCGGGATTGAACTTCTGAAAAGAGTGGCCGGGAGTGCCGCAGCGGTTCTGGCGGTCGGCACCTGTGCCCTCGACGGTGGGGTCGTCGCGGCCGAACCCAACCCGACGGGTGCCGTCGGCGTATCGGAAGCGTTGGAACGCGACGATGTCATCCATCTGCCGGGTTGTCCCGTCAATCCCGCCAATGTCGTCGGGACACTGATCTATTACATCATGTTCGACGAGATCCCGGAACTCGACGAGAAGAGACGTCCGAAATGGGCCTACAGCTACCGTATCCACGACAACTGTGAACGTCGCGGCCATTACGATCTCGAGGAGTTTGTTCTGGAGTGGGGTGACGAGGGGGCGAAACAGGGATGGTGCCTCTTCAAAATGGGGTGCAAAGGTCCCTACGCCGACCTCAACTGCCCGCAGGTGAAATTCAACGAAGGGACGAGCTGGCCGGTTCAGGCTGGGCACGGTTGTATCGCATGCGGCGAAGGGAAAATTGCCTTTGATCTTTACGCCAACGAACGACCGCTGGAAGAGGAGGCCGAAAATGAGTAACGGACGTCTCAAAAAAATCGTGATCGATCCGATCACCCGCATCGAGGGACACTTGCGTATCGAAATCGAAATCGACGAGGAAAACGTAGTCAGGGAGGCCTGGGCATCGGGACAGCTTTTCCGCGGCATCGAAGTGATTCTGAAAGGACGCGACCCGAGAGATGTGGGGCTGATTGCCCAGCGTATCTGCGGTGTCTGCACCAATGTCCATTATCGTGCATCGATTGCGGCGGTTGAAGATGCCTACGGCATCGTACCGCCGCCCAATGCCGAAATCATACGCAATCTTGTCACGCTCTCACTTTTCGTGCAGGATCACATCATCCATTTCTACCATCTTCATTCACTCGACTATGTCGATATCGTCAGTGCACTCGAAGCGGATGTCGCCAAAGCGGAGGAGGTCGCGAAACGCTATCACTCCTATCCCTATCGATCGTCGGTCGGTCATTTTTCGTCATTGAAAGAGAAACTTGCATCTTTTGTCAAGGCGGGACGGCTGGGGCTTTTCGCCAATGGATACTGGGGACACGACGCCTACCGGTTGACTCCGGAGGAGAATCTCGTTCTCATAAACCACTATTTCGAAGCGCTGCGTGTCCAGAGGGTTTTGAGCAAAGCGGTCGCCATTTTCGCAGGCAAAACACCCCATCCGCAAAATCTGGTCGTCGGAGGTGTCACCAGTGTGGCCGATATGCTCAACCCCCAGCGGTTGAACGACTACATGTTCATCATGAAGGATACACGTGATTTCATCGAGCGCGCCTATATCCCCGATATGCAACTGCTCGTCGAAGCGTACAACCAGGAGATGAAAGAGGGAGTCGGACGCGGCAGCGGCAATTTCATGGCGGCCGGCGGATACCGACTCGCAAGCGGTACGGTACTGTTTGAAAATGGTGTCATTTATCGACACGATTTCGAACATATCGAATCCTTCGACGACGATCATATCACGGAAGAAGCGTCACGTTCATGGTATGAAGAGAATGGACCGACATCGCCCTACGACGAATCGACGGTACCGTTCTATACCGACCTTAACGACGACGGATCGCTCAAAACGGAAGGAAAATACAGCTGGGTCAAGGCCCCACGCTACAAGAATGAACCGATGGAAGTGGGCCCCGCTGCACGTATGATCATCGGTTATCTGAAAGATTCGACTATCATCAAGCCTGCGGTGGAGGCTTTCATGGAAGAGACGGGTATGGAACTTATCGATTTCTCTTCCACGATCGGCCGAAATGCCGCCCGTGCTGTCGAAGCGAAAATCTGCTGTGAAACCATTTTCGACTTCTGCAGCGATCTGATCGAAAACATCAAATACTACGATGAGGAGACCTGGACGAAATATGAGTTTGAGACACTCCCAAAATCGGCGCAGGGGCGGGGTATCCATGAAGTGCCGCGAGGTGTTCTGGCGCACTTCGTGAAAATCGAAGAGAGCAGAGTGTGTAACTACCAGGCCGTCGTGCCGACGACATGGAATGCGTCGCCCAAAGATGCGAAAGGGATCAGAGGCCCGTACGAAGAGTCGCTGATAGGTATACATCTTGCCGATCCGACGAAACCTCTGGAAGTCTTGCGAGTCGTGCATTCGTTCGACCCGTGCCTGGCGTGTGCCGTTCACATTGTCGATACGAAAGGGAGAAAAGTGTCGGAATACAGGGTCGCAACAGCCTGCAGCCTATAACATCAATCAAAGGAAACACATGAAACAAAACAGACTGGCCAGCGTCGATCAAAAAGATCTGGAACGCGCGAGAAAGTACATCAAAAGTTTGAGAAATCCGAACTGCAGAGAGGACGATGTCTTCTTTCAGGCAATGGAAGAGGTACTCCTCTCCATCGCACCACTCTACCTCTCCGATCCGAAATACAAAGAGAACGCCATCGTGCAACGGCTCGTCAAGCCGGACCGGATTTTCAAATTCAAAGTGGAATGGATGGACCGCAACAATCAGATACAGGTCAACACGGGCTATCGTGTGCAGTTCAACAACGCCCTGGGACCCTACAAAGGGGGGCTTCGGTTTCATCCCTCCGTCAACGAAGGGGTCCTGAAGTTTCTGGGGTTCGAGCAGATTCTGAAGAACGCTCTGACGGGTCTGCCCATCGGCGGCGGCAAAGGGGGCAGTGACTTCGATCCGAAAGGAAAGACAGATTTCGAGGTGATGAATTTTTGCTCCGCCTATATGCAGGAGCTGCACAAATACATCGGTCCGCGTATCGATGTACCTGCCGGCGATATCGGCGTGGGTGCCAGAGAGATCGGCTACCTCTTCGGCCAATACAAGAAGATCACCTCCAGTTACGAAGGGGTATTGACCGGGAAGCCTTTCTTTTTCGGGGGTTCGCTGATGCGTCCGGAGGCGACGGGGTACGGTGTCGTCTATTTCACCGAAAAGATGCTCGAAATCGAAGGAAAGAAACCGCTCGAAGGCAAAGTCTGTACCGTGAGCGGTTCGGGCAACGTGGCGCTGCACGCCATTGAAAAGCTCTATGCTCTGGGTGCCGTGCCCGTGACCTGTTCCGATTCGAAAGGGACGGTCTACGACCCGCGGGGGGTCGATCTCGACCTTCTGAAGGAGCTGAAGTTCGAGAAGAGAGTATCGCTTGAAGAGTACGCCGGGAAACACCCGGAATCGCAGTACATTCCGGTTTCGGAGTATCCGAAAGATGGCCATGCCGCCTGGCATATCCCCTGTTACGCCGCCTTCCCGTGCGCGACACAGAACGAGTTGTCGCTGGCCGACGCCAAAGCACTGGTCAAAAACGGCTGCGTGAGCGTCACGGAGGGGGCCAATATGCCATCCACGCCCGATGCGATCCACTATTTCCTTGAAAGCGGCATCTGTTTCGGACCCGCCAAAGCTGCCAATGCCGGTGGCGTGGCGGTCAGCGCGCTGGAGATGAGCCAGAACGCCCAGATGATGCGGTGGAGTTTCGAGAAGGTCGATGCGGAGCTCAAGGATATCATGGTCCATATCTGCACCAATGTCGCACAGACGGCCGACGAATACGGCGTGACGGGCAACTACGTCGACGGTGCCAACATCGCCGGCTTCAAACGGGTCGCCGATGCGATGATCGCCGAAGGTATCTGACCCTGTTTTTTACAAACTGACGTTACGCAAAACCATCTTTTGGCGTAACATCGGGTTACAGTCTGAAAGGAAAAAGGATGAAAGCCTATCGTCTCTTCGAGTGGGGAAAGCCGCCACGGCTGGTCGACGTTCCCCTGCCCGAACCGGGACCCGGCGAGGTGCGGATCAAGGTGGCCGGCAACGGCATCTG